>NZ_JBYUPU010000068.1:0-25916 GCF_058135425.1 Paenibacillus sp. MAH-35 | reverse complement strand
TGCAGTCTTCTTGAGCTTTACAATGAACATCACCCCCAAAGGGGATAATCTTGGAGGAGCCGGATGCGATGACCCGCACGTCCGGATCTGTGAGAGGCCCATGCAATTGTGCATGGGCCTACTCGATCCCATGTTCACGAAAATCGAATGGAAAGGAGGGACGCCGTATGGAATGGTTGGCGGTCATCACAGCTGCCGTAGCACCGGGCATCGCTTTGCTTGTTTATTTTTATTTGAAGGATTTATACCACTCGGAGCCGATTCATATGGTCGTACGCGTATTTTTGTACGGCGTCCTGCTCGTTTTTCCGACCATGGTCATTCAGAGAGCCATCGTCCTCGGCATAGGCGAGAATTCGTTTATTTTCGCATTTGGCATAACGGGTTTCGTCGAGGAATTTATCAAGTGGTTTATCGTATATTACGCGATTTACAAGCATACCGTATTCGACGAACCGTATGACGGCATCGTGTACGCGGTATCCGTATCGCTCGGTTTTGCCACGCTCGAAAATGTCATCTATGCGCTGCTTAACCCGTTCTCGTTCTCGACGCTTTTGTTCCGCGCGTTTCTCCCCGTATCGGGCCATGCGCTGTTTGCGGTCGTGATGGGGTATTATATCGGGAAGGCGAAGTTTGGAGATCCCTCCCAGGAGAGGCTGCTGCTGTTCAAGTCGCTGGCGTATCCGATCTTTTGGCACGGGTTGTTCGATTATATTTTGCTTCAGGTTAAGACCAATTGGATCTGGTTCATTTTGCCGTTAATGATCTATTTGTGGATTCAAGGCATGGGGCGGGTTAACCGGGCGAACGCCAAATCCCCGTTTCGCGCCGTGCGCCGGGAAGAAGAGATTAATTTGTAAAAGATTGGGTATACTAAAGATAGAGCTAATTTGCTATCGGAGGTTCCCATGAACGGTACGCGAGTAAAGGTAACGATTCGCTGCAGGCTTTGCGGAGAGCGGTTCGTGTTGCGCGGCAAAAAGGAGAAGGAACGGATCGAGACCGGATTTAAGCAATGTTTGTGCAGCAACAACAGCGATTTCGATATCGATACGGAGTAGAGGAGCCCTTGCCAATGCCTGACGGGGCGTCTTTTTTTTGCCGATTATTCCACAACCGGATGCATAAAGCGTTCTCCTTCAACGAAAACTAATCTCAGTTTTGGTAAAGGAAAGGAGCCGACAAAGCATGTATAGAAGGCTGAGCGCCGTTATGTTCCCGATCTTGACCCTGCTGCTGATCGGAGCGGTTGTATGGGGATACCAGGTGAACCAGGAGAAAAACTCGATTCTCATTAAAGCGGAAAATCAGTACCAGCGTGCGTTTCACGATTTATCGTTCCACCTGGACAAGCTGCATACGGAGCTGGGCAATACGCTGGCACTCAACACAACCTCCGAAGCGTCGCAGCGCAAAGGTCTTGTCAACGTATGGCGGCTGACCAGCCAGGCGCAGAGCGAAATCAACCAACTGCCGCTGACGCTGCTGCCGTTTAATAAGACCGAAGAATTTCTTAGCAACATGTCCAACTTCTCGTACCGGGCGGCGGTGCGCAACTTGACGAACGAACCGTTGAACGACGATGAGATGAAAACTTTAACGGCGCTGTACGAGCATTCCAAGCAGATTACAACCGACCTCCGCGACGTGCAGTCGAAAGTTATCGCCAACAGCCTGCGCTGGATGGATGTGGAGGTGGCGCTTGCTACAGAGGCGAAAGCGCTGGACAACACGATCATCGACGGCTTCCAGACGGTCGACAAAAAAGTAAGCGAATATGAGGAAGTCAACTGGGGCCCGTCGATGGCGGCGATGTTCGAGAAGCGGACCTACTCGGCGCTTGCCGGAAACGATATGACCGCGGAAGATGTGAAGCAAAAAGCGGTTCAATTTATGAGCGGACATACGTTAAACGATATTAACGTCGTCGAGAACGGTGCGGGAACCGAATACAGCTCTTTCAGCTTGTCGGCCAAAAACGAGAACGGCACCGATGTGTCGATGGACTTCGCCAAAAAGGGCGGCGGACTGATCTGGTTCATGGCGCCCCGCGACGTAGCCGAAACGAAGCTGGGACCGGAGCAAGCCCGGGATGCGGCGCAATCGTTTCTTGATTCCCACGACTATCCGGATATGACCGCAATCAACTATGACACCTATCAAAATGTGGCGAACCTGACGTTTGCGGCCAAGCAGGGGGACGTTACGATTTTCCCGGACAAGCTCACTGTTATGGTAGCGCTCGACAACGGCGAAGTGACGGGCATGCAGGCGAATGATTATTTGTTTGAGCACAGGAAGCGCGACATAAAGCCGCCGGCCTTGACGCTCGAGCAAGCGAAACAATCGTTGAATCCGAATTATGTCGTCGAAGACCAGTCGCTTGCGCTGATTAAAAACGACATCGATAAAGAAGTGTTGTGTTATCAGTTCACCGGCCGCGTCAACGGCTCCATCTACCGGATCTACATTAATGCGGATACCGGTTCCGAGGAGAAGGTCGAGCAGTTGAAGCAGGCGGACGCGAATGTCGCAACTTGAACGCGAACCAAGAGCAGACACCGAGGAGAAGGCCGCTTGACGGCTTTCTCTTTTTTGCACTATGATGATTACTGCTGTAAGAGCTGGAGCCGGTGCGCATGTTGCCGGATTGTCGGCTTTCGTCGATTAATGAACATTATTTCTTGTAATTGTTCGGTGTCTCCATGTTATAATAGGACTAATTGATATCATAATGGGTATAAAGAACTACACATGGCTGGGAGGTCCTGAATTTGCTTCCGAAAGTGAACCAGATTTTATATTTACAGGTAAATTCCATCGACCCTGAAGAAGCCATGCAAGAATACAAGTCGCGGATTGCCGATATGACTCCGAATTACATATCGCTTGAAGTTCCTATACATGCTACGACCGGCAAGCTGAAACGATTGTATGCGGGCGACCAGATCAACGCTTATTTTATGACGGAAGGCGGGGTCAAAAACTACTTTAATACCGTCGTGCTCGGATTCAAGGAAGAAGTGATCCGGCTCATTCTGATCAAAGCCCCCGAGGAAGAGCAGATTACGAAAGTGCAGCGACGCAATTTCCTGCGGGTTCCAGCCGAGCTTGAACTGGCTGTCAAGCTGAACGATCAGCTGATGTTTACGGCTTTCACCGATGACGTTGGCGGCGGAGGCGTGTCATTTCTGTGCGATAACCGGGTTCCGGTCAAACGGGGCGATATGGTGGGCTGCTGGCTGCTGCTTCCGCTTCGCAACGGGCAGATCGAGCATGCCGGCTTCAAAGGCGAGATCGTCCGCATCAAAACGCTGGAGAACGGCAAACTGATCATAATGGTGCAGTATACGGAAATAGCGGACAGTGAGCGGCAGCGCATCATCCGGTACTGCTTCGAGCGGCAGCTCGATGTCCGCAAAAGATAACTTCAGGCGCGGCTGCATAAAAGAGGGAGCGGTTGGACATACTTCAAGACGTTTCAGATCCGAATGAGCCGATTGCGACACGGTGTCGCCAACGGACTTAACAGGAAGGTGCCGGAGTATGATCAGCCGCAGCGAATCGCGCAAGCGGAAGGCAGAAGCTCAGGAACGGGACGTTACGGAATACGAGACCGTTTTCATCGAAGTGTCGAACCGGGTCGAACGGCTGTTGCGCATAGCGGTATGGACAGGCTTGGCGGCGCTGCTGCTCACGCAGCTTCTGCTGTTGTCTCCGGCGGTGCGCAAATGGGCGGTCAAGGTAGAGAAGCTGGAGGGCGTTCCTTTCGAGCGGAGCTATGGCTGCAATTCCGGATCTTGAAAGATTCCCGCTCGGGGCCGCCGGGGCGTAGTTAAGGTGCCGGAGCGTGCATCTAACTTTGCAACGGCGGATCAGCTATGGTATAATTTACAACGGATGCAGGCGCGGCCTGCTTTTTTTCACTCCCTTCACGATCGACCCGCAAAGGATACAAGGAGGACGCTTTCCGTTGGACAAATTCAATATTGCGATCGACGGTCCCGCAGGCGCCGGGAAGAGCACCGTTGCACGTCTCGTAGCAAAGGAGCTCGGCTTTATTTATATCGATACGGGAGCGATGTACCGTGCCGTTACCTGGAAAGCGCTTCAGTCGGGCATTACGGCGGAAGACCGGGAACAGCTTGTGGAGATAGCATCGAAACTGCGGATCGAGCTGCTTCCGGGTGAGCATGGCCAGCAGGTGCTGCTGGACGGAAGCGATGTGACCGGCCTTATCCGTTCTCCTGAGGTCAATCGGAACGTATCGGCGGTATCGGCAATCCCGGAGATCCGGACGCTTCTCGTAGCCAAGCAGCAGGAGATGGCGGAAGCGGAAGGAGTCGTGATGGACGGCCGCGATATCGGCACGCACGTGCTGCCTGACGCCAAAGTTAAAATATTTCTGACTGCCAGCGTGAAGGAAAGAGCAGAGCGCCGCTACTTGGAGATGAAAGCCAGGAACGAAGACGTATCGCTCGAGAAGCTGGAGCGGGAGATCGCCGATAGGGACAGAATGGACGAGCAGCGCGAAGTATCGCCGCTTGTGCGCGCCCGTGACGCGGTCCTGCTCGACACGACCGGTATTGCCATACCGCAAGTCGTGGAACGGATATTGGAGCTTACTAAATCGGCCGAAGGCAAGGGGACCCGATAATATGCAGTTGTACCGATTCGGCAGATTCGTATGCCGCGTCTTTTTCAACACGTTTTTCCGGCTGGAAGTTTCGGGCACGGAGAACGTGCCGGAGCAAGGGGCGGTCATACTGGCCTCCAACCATATAAGTACGCTTGATCCTCCGCTCGTCGGCACCCCTCTTAAGCGGGTCGTCCGTTTTATGGCGAAGGAGGAACTGTTTAAAGTTCCGGTGCTGGGTACTATTATCCGCAATGTCGGCGCTTTTCCGGTCAAACGGGGCGGCGTCAGCAAGGAGTCGATCCGGCACGCCCTGCAGCTGCTTAAAGAAGGCGGCGTAATGGGGATTTTTCCCGAAGGAACCCGGGGCGGCGGTATGGGCAAGAAAGGTGCCGCCAGTCTGGCGCTGCGTTCCGGTGCGGTTGTGATTCCGGTGGGTATTATTGGAAATTATAAGATGTTCAGCAAAATAAAAATTGTGTACGGCAAGCCGGTCGACTTGTCCGCTTACCGGGAATCGACCAGTTCGGATTCGCTCGAACAGGCTACCGAGCATATTATGTCTTCCATACGTGAGCTGCTAACCGCTCGGAAGTGAGCGTACGCGCTTCAAAATGACTCGCACGTTGCTTCGGGCGTATGGAAATGGTATCTTGGAATTATACTAAAGTTATGGTTTGATGATCAGTTTGTGGTTGTCAGTCGAGGAGGGTATTCAAATGTCAGAAGAGATCAACGTACAAGAAAATGCAGAAAACGTCAGCCAGGATATGTCCAGCGTAGTGGCCTACAAGAAAGGCGACGTCGTTAAAGGCAAAATCGTAAAAATTGAAGATAATCAGGCAATCGTCGATATCGGTTATAAATACGATGGCGTCGTTCCTCTGAAAGAGTTGTCCAACGTTGCTTTGGACAACGCCGCTGAAGCGGTGGAAGTCGGACAGGAAATCGAACTGAAAGTGCTGAGCCTGGACGACGGTAAAGAGAAGCTGCTTCTGTCCAAGCGCGCCGTAGACAGCGAGCAATCGTGGACTGACCTGCAGTCCAAGCTGGATCAGGGCACGGTTATCGAAGCACAGGTGAAGGAAGTTGTCAAAGGCGGTCTTGTCGTTGACGTAGGCCTTCGCGGCTTCGTACCGGCTTCGATGGTAGAGCGCCACTTTGTAGAAGATTTCTCCGACTACAAAGGACGCACGCTTCGCCTGAAAGTGAAAGAACTGGATCGCGAGAAAAACAAAGTCGTCCTGTCCCAAAAAGACGTATTGGACGAAGAGTTCGAAACAAACAAGAAAAAATTGATGGGCGAACTGCAAGTTGGCCAACAGCTGGACGGAACGGTTCAACGCCTGACTCAATTCGGCGCATTCGTAGACATCGGCGGCATCGATGGTCTCGTTCATATTTCCGAGATGGCTTGGCATCATGTCCAGCAGCCTTCCGAAGTCGTAGCGGAAGGCGACAAGGTGAAGGTTCAGATCTTGAAGCTGGACCCGGAGAACGACCGGATCAGCCTCAGTATTCGCGCAACCCAGCCGGGTCCTTGGCAGCAAGCTGCCGATAAGTTCCAGACCGGCGAGATCGTTACAGGTACCGTCAAACGTCTTGTCGGCTTCGGCGCATTCGTTGAAATCGCTCCGGGCGTCGAAGGTCTCGTTCATATTTCGCAAATTGCCCACCGCCATATCGGCACTCCACATGAAGTGTTGAAGGAAGGGCAAGAAGTGAATGTGAAAGTACTGGATTTCAATCCGGCCGAGAAACGCGTTTCCCTCAGCATCAAAGAAACGGAAGAAGCTCCGGAAGCGCCTGCTAAACCGGAACGCGAACGCAAAGGCGATCGCGGCGGTTCCCGCGGCAGCAACCATAACGAACCGATTCCTCCTAGAGAAAGCCTCAACATGACGCTGGGCGAGCGTTTCGGCGACAAGTTGAGCAAGTTCAAGTAAGACCTGCAAGACCTGAATGAAACGATAAACGGCTTCTTCACAGAGGCCGTTTTTTTGTTTTTCTGCGCCAAAATCAGCCTCTTCATGGCGGGTGTCTTCGTTTGCGATTAACTTATTAAAAAGCGTGAACTCTACAAATACTAAACAGACGCGAGCTGCTGTATGGAGGTTTGGCAACGCGGCACCAGCAGACGAGAGGAAGCGTTTTTTCGTAAGGCGAGCATTGGAGACGGGGGAAGATGCGGCATGAATGCAGGCTTTCTGAGCTGGATTCTTATTTTGGTAACGTTTATTTTGCTGGCGAGCGGCTGGAAAACCTTCCTGCTTCGGGGCGTGTCCGACCGGGCCATCCTGACTTTTTTTGCAGCCTGGTGTGTGGCGGGCCGATTCGATGTATTCATGGGAAAAGGCTGGGCGGTGAACGGGGTGATCGTGCCGCTGCTGATTCTCATTGGAGCCGCTTTGTGTAGGCAGCGTTCGTTTCTGGGTGGGCTGCACGGCTTGTCGTTCGGCCTGTTCCTTGCATCGGTTTATTATTTGCTTAAGCATATGGGCGACATCGACCCTTTTTTCCTTCCCAGCCGTGTCACATTCGGAGCGGGGTTGATTTTGGCGCTTCTAGCTGCGATACTTGTCCGCAAACCGGCGGATCAGATCGCATGCCTCAGCTTTGCGCTGCTGTGCGGAAGCGCCTTGTACGGATATGTTCACAAAGGACAAGCCGCTATGCCTTTTGCAGGACTTCCTTTCCAGGACGAATGGTGGCTGGCTGTCGGTTCCGCACGGTTGATGTCGTCTGCTGCCGAGACGGTCGTCGGCTCCGTCCGCGATGTATCCAAAAGCTTGGCGGACCGCTGGAGGGAAACTAGAAAATAGGGAAGGCTGCCAATACGTAAAAAGGAATTGCAGCATGTCCTGCGTCAAGAGCAACTTCACTTTGTTGGGTGAATTTGTTATGATGGTTATCGTGAGTAATTTAGGGATTAGGGAGTTGAAGCTGCATGGCACGTCCCATCGTGGCGATCGTAGGCCGTCCGAACGTCGGCAAATCGACAATCTTTAATAAGATTATCGGAGACCGGCTCGCGATCGTGGAAGATAAACCCGGCGTAACCAGGGACCGGATATACGGGGTCGGGGAATGGATGGGCAGATCGTTCAGCGTCATCGACACCGGCGGAATTGAAGTATACGGAGAAGACGAGATTTTGAAGTCGGTCCGTATGCAGGCGGAGCTTGCCATCGAGGAAGCGGACGCCATCATTTTCATGGTAGATGCCAAAGCAGGCATGACGCCGTCGGACACGGAAGTGGCGCAGATGTTGTACCGCGCGCAAAAACCGGTCATATTGGCCGTTAATAAAGTGGACAACATGAAACGGCAGGATGATATTTACGAGTTTTATTCGCTCGGATTCGGAGACCCGATCGGCATATCGGGGGCACACGGCATCGGTATCGGAGATATGCTGGAGGCTGTGATGAACATCCTTCCTGAACAGGATGACGAGGAGTACGGTGAGGATACGATTCGTGTTGCCGTCATCGGCAGACCGAACGTCGGTAAATCATCGCTCGTCAACGCGATTCTGGGCGAAGAGCGCGTGATTGTAAGCGATCAGGCCGGAACGACGCGGGATGCGATCGACACGCCTTTCGAGAAGGACGGACAGAAGTTCGTGCTGATCGATACGGCGGGGATGCGCAAGCGCGGCAAAGTGTACGAATCGACGGAAAAGTACAGTGTCATGAGAGCGATGCACGCGATCGAGCGAGCGGACGTTGTGCTTGTCGTCATTAACGGCGAAGAAGGCATTATCGAGCAGGACAAGCATATCGCCGGATATGCGCATGAAGCCGGAAAGGCCGCGATTTTCGTAGTCAACAAGTGGGACATCGTCGACAAGGACGACAAGACGATGCAACAGTTTACGGAAAAAATACGCGACCACTTCCTGTTTATGACGTATGCGCCGGTCGTATTCGTATCCGCCAAAACCAAGCAGAAGCTGCACCGCCTGCTGCCGGTCGTGATCGATGTAAGCGAACAGCATTCGATGCGGGTACAGACGCATCTGCTGAATGATGTCGTCTCCGATGCGGTAGCGTTTAATCCTCCTCCGACCGACAAGGGCAGACGGCTGCGCATTAATTACGCTACGCAAGTATCGGTCAAGCCGCCGACCATCCTGCTGTTCGTCAATGATCCGGAGTTGATGCATTTCTCGTATGAACGATATTTGGAGAATCGCATCCGCGCGGCCTTCAGTTTTGAAGGTACGCCGATCCGATTATTTACGCGCAAGAAGACGGACGACGAGTAGGGACCTGCGAAATAGTGTCCCTGCTTTTGGCTGCGAACGTTTGTCCGCCCTGTCAAGCCGATCGCCCAGGCGGGCTGTAATTTCGCAGGCACGGAGCAGGTCCGAATAGTTAGAGCGGGCAGACTCGCTCGAATCGGGGATCATGAGGGAGAGATTGGTTGGTGCACACGTTTGTTCCGGTAATCGTAGCTTATTTGCTCGGCTCGATCAGTTTTAGTTTTTTGTACGGAAAATGGTTTAGAGGAATCGATATCCGCAAGCATGGAAGCGGCAATGCGGGCGCTACCAATACGCTGCGCGTGATCGGCGTCGGGCCGGCCATCGCTGTTCTGCTGCTGGATGCGGCTAAGGGCATCGGGGCGGTCTGGATCGGCAAATGGCTGGGAGCTGGCTCCGATGTATCCTATATCCCGATATTGGCCGGCTTGGCGGCAATCGCAGGACATAACTGGCCGATTTATTTCGGATTCAAAGGCGGCAAAGGAATTGCCACTACGATCGGTGTCGCCGCTACGCTGTGCTTTATCCCGGCGCTTATTACAGGGATAGCCGCTATTTTACTGATCGCTGCAACTCGTTATGTCTCCTTGGGCTCGCTGGTGTTTACCGGCCTGATGCCTGTTCTCGTCTGGCTTATGGACTATCCGGTCGACGTGTTCTGGGGGATTTTGTTAATCGCTATATTCGCTTTCGTTCGTCACCGGACTAATATTGTGAAGCTGGTGAAAGGCAAGGAAAGCAAGATCGGACAAAAAGCAAGCGGAACGGCCGCAGGAAAGGGGAAAGCCGGATGAGTCTGCGCAGGGCGGCGGTTCTCGTCGCAGGAAGTATGGGAACGGCGCTGGCTTCTCTACTGGCGGACAATGAATACGACGTAACGGTATGGACGAGAAAAGAAGAGCAGGCCGAGCAGATGAACCGGGAGCGGAAAAACCGGAAGTATACGGGAGATTTCGGGCTTTCGGAGCGCATCACGGCTACCGCTTCGATGGAGACGGCGCTCACCGGCGCGACAGCAGTTATTTTCGCCGCCCCGTCTCATGCTACGCGGGAGGTCGCTCGTCTGGCACGGCCGTTTCTCGATTCGGACGCGATCGTCATCCATGCGACGAAAGGGTTTGAACCCGAGACGATGAAGCGGATGACGAAGGTTCTCGCCGAGGAGCTGACGCAAATCGATCCGGGACGTCTGGTGGTAATGTCCGGTCCTTGTCACGCCGAGGAGCTGATTCAGCGCTCGCCGACTACCGTCGTCGTGGCTGCCGATCAGCTGGAGGCCGCTCAGCGCGCGCAGGATGTTCTCATAAGCCCGTATTTTCGGGTGTATACGAATCCGGACGTTACAGGCGTCGAACTCGGAGGCGCCCTGAAAAATATTATCGCGCTCGGAGCCGGCTTGTCGGACGGACTCGGGTTCGGCGACAACGCCAAAGCCGCTTTGCTCACAAGAGGGCTGGCCGAGATCGCCAGACTGGGCGTCGCTTTGGGCGGTAACGCCCTTACGTTTGCCGGGCTGGCCGGCGTAGGGGATCTGGTCGTAACTTGCACCAGCAAGCACAGCCGGAACTGGCGTGCCGGATATATGCTCGGACAAGGCAGGCCGCTGCAGGAAGTGCTGGAGACGATGGGGATGGTCGTAGAAGGCGTCAAAACGACGAAGGCGACCTACTCCTTATCGCAACAACATGAAGTGTCGATGCCGATCACCGAGCAGCTGCACGAGGTGCTGTTTGCCGGCGTAGAGCCGCAAATCGCCGTCGGCCGCCTGATGGGACGTCTGCGCACCCATGAGATCGAAGATATCGCCCTGGAATCGGCGGAGAAATGGACGCTCTAATCGTTGCGTCCCGCCTACACGCTCTAGCCTCCGGCCTCATACAATACGGTAAGTCACCGTTTAAGGAGGTCAGGCATGAGCGGGAAAAATATTTCCAAGGACGTTCTGAACACCGTCAACAAAAAGACCGGCAAATCCGTCTCGGAAAAGGACATCTACAAGCTGGCGAGTGGAGTGAAGCCGTCCACGATGCAGAACGAAAAGCAGCTTCGGCAGCTGATCAAGCAAGTTTCCGGAATGGTGAACGTACCGGTTTCGGAATCGACCGTCAACGAGATTATTAGTGCCGTACAAAAGAGCGGCTTGAATCCGAACAATATGGAGTCCTTGATGAAAATGATCATGGGCAAAAAGTAAGGTCGCCGCAAAGAAAACGCAAATCCGGTCGTTCGGGTTTGCGTTTTTTTGTCGAGAAAGTATAGAAGGGGCTGTTTCCAAAAGGAGCGCATGACTCGGAAACGTGGCGATTTTCAAACGCAAGGACCTCCCATGATTAAAGGCGGTTTGAAGCTGCTAATTTGTCCGAAAACCCGCATGGCTACGGAATAAGAGCGGTTTGAAGCTTCTAGAATCCGCGAAAAGGGCGCACCCCCCACCAGTCGGTGGAATTAAGGGGTGCAAACCGCCTCTATTCGTCTCTGTTTTCCAAAAATGCTGAAAATAGAGGGTGCCAGAGCCTCTTATTTTGTCATTGAGCGTTAGTTGGTTAGTTAGTCAGTCAGTCAGCGTTAATTAGCTTAGCCCGTAGACATTTCGTTAGAGCGAAGCCGAATGCGTTCACGTTTCAGTGAGGCCCGTATGCATATCGTTAGAACAGGCTCATGCGCTTTCTGTTCGAACGAAGCCGGGCGCCATCCGGACGCTAGAAAGCATTTTATGAGCCGGGTGCTGTCAACAGGTCGAGTTGTTACTATAATGGCGAAGGTTTCAAAAGAAATTTTTCTTATCCAAAATGTAAATTTCGTCCATTGTGACAAGTTGTTCGCTTTCGCCGTTCTCCTTACAATGAGAACGTACGTTCTGATAACGTACGAATACTCATAAAAGGAGAGAAAACTGTTGAAAAAAGTTTGGTTGATGCTGCTGCTGATCGCAAGCCTGTTATTTGGAGGGACGAACGCGTTTGCGGATTCCAGTGCGCCGCTTCCAGGGCTCTTGAGGGGCAAGCCGGCGGCTGCTCCGGGAATGGTTTTGTTCAAAATGACCGACGGGCTGATGCAAACGTACGAAACGGTGGGCGGGACCGCATACAGCTGGACCTTTGCCCGGCCGGTCGATGTGAGCGGGTTTTTGTTTTATGCTGACTCGCCTCATGCCCAGCTCCATCTGTACGACGAACGTGGGGCAGGGGTAGCCGGTTCGGGTGCGACCACGACGGAGCCCACCGCTCCTTTCCCGATTCAAGTATCCGGAGTCAAGACGGTCCGCCTGACGTCGGCCGACCCGGGAACGCTGGTCAAGGTATATGAGCTGGAGCTGTACGGCTCGCCTTCGCCGATCGTCCCCACCATTCCGACGGGGCTAACCGCTGCCCCATCCGACAGGGCGGTTGATCTCGTCTGGAACGCCGAACCGTATGCGACTGGATATCATGTAAAAAAATCGCCCTACTCCTATGGCGGACCGTATTCGGTTGTACAAACGGTGTACGGAACCAGCTACCGCGACACGGCAGTCGCTAACGGCATTCCGTATTATTATGTCGTCTCCGCCTTTAACGAGTTCGGAGAGAGCCCGAATTCGCAGCCGGTCTGGGCGGTGCCGTCGCTTCGGCCCCCAGCGGCTCCGCTTCATTTGACAGCCGTGCCTGGTGACAGCAAGGTGATGCTGCAATGGGAGACCGTAACCGGCGCCGTATATTATAACGTGAAGCGGACTTCAGGCGTCGGCGGCACTTATACAACTGTGGGCAGCAGCGTATACGGCTATTATACGGACTTGACGGCGAACAACGGGACAACATATTCCTACGTTGTTACCGCCGTTAACGGGGCCGGAGAAAGCGCGCCAAGCACATCGGCCGCCGCGACTCCTTACGCCCCCGCCCCCGACCGGGCCTTGCTGGTTATTCTACTGAACACCGGCGCGATCAAAGAGTACGATCTGACGCTGGCGCAAGCGAACGCATTCGTTGCCTGGTACGACAACCGGGCGAGCGGCTGGGGAGCGCCGGGCGTATATCCGCTCAATCGCGGAGACAATAACCGCGGTCCGTTCGCCCAAAGAACCGACTATATCGCCTTCCCGAGCATCGTATCGTTCGAGATCAACGCTTATTCTTCCGAGTAATCCAACGTATGAATACTGTGCTGAACCGTATGCGGATCGACCGCAGCGGTTCTTTTTCATTGCATCGTTTTTGTTCCGAACGGCCGGAAAGCCGGAAATGTCGGGAAATCGTCAATTTCACAAACGACTGACGGAATGCTATAATCAGGGACGATAGAACTAATGGCATAGGGTGATATTAATTGAGCAGCATGGATAAAATGTGGGCCTCCTTCATCGGAATGGGGCTGATGATTTTGGCTTCCTTTATTATTACATTCGCCAGAATCAAAACCAAAGGTTTCGTACGCATCATACTGACGATTATTGCTTTCGTCATCTTGCTTGTGTCCGTCGTGTACATGATACTATCGATTCTATGAGTAGACGGAGGGAATGAAGTTGATTGAGCTGATAGGCCGAAGCAGAAAAAAAACGGTGGAAGCCGAGGTGGGCAAGACGATCTTGGAGCTCGCCCTCCAGGCGGATGTCGACTGGGGTTTCAATTGCAAGCGGGGGACGTGCTCGCGTTGTAGATGCCAGGTGCTGGAAGGGATCGAATATTTGAGCGAACCGAACAAGGCGGAGCTGCTCGGGCTCGACGATGAGGAGTTAGAGGAAGGATTCCGGCTGGGATGCCAAACGAAGGTGAATAGCGATGGAGCGATTACCGTCCAAAACAAGCCTTACTTTTGAGCCCAGACTGGAGTCCGTTCCTTCTCATGTGACAGCAGCTATAGCCGTTCTTGGACAAAAGCTGGCAGGCTGCGAGGCGGCATGGCTTGTGGGAGGCAGCTGCGGCGCTTTGCTGCAGGGTGTGCCGCTTGATGCCAGCCCGCGGGACCTGGACGTGTACGCGGACGCCGGCTTCGCTGCGGAGCTGCACGGCCGCCTGGCGGACCTGGCGACGGACGAGCAGGCTTACAGCGAAACCGGCATGTACAGCTCGCTGCTGAGCCATTACTCGATAAAAGGTTTGCAGGCCGAGCTCGTAGGCAGCCTTACCGTCCATAAGGACGACGCGGAATATACAGTGCAGGTAGAAGAATTGCTGGCCGATTATGCCTGGGCCGGCCGGATCAGCGGCGTCCCGGTGAAGTTTATGCCGCTTGCCCATGAACTGCTGTTTAACGTGCTTCGGGACCGGGCGGACCGGTTTGAGCCGATTGCAGGCGCCATGCGGGAGCAGCCGGAAGCCCACCTGCCGCTGCTTGCGGTGATGCTTGGCCGCAACCGGATCGGCCCGGCCTATTCGGAACGGATACGCAAGCTGCTTCAATTGCCCGCAGACTGGGAGGTACGTACGCCATGACCTTCGACATCCGTTTTTTGCCTGATGACAAATCGGTTCGGGTCAAGCCGGGCACCTCGGTGCTGGACGCCTCGAGGAAGGCGCGCGTGCTCATCCGTACCCGCTGCGGCGGGAATGCGGCCTGTCTCATGTGCAAAGTATCGGCCGAGTCCGGGGAGGGATTGTCCGCGCCTTCCGATAACGAGAAGCACAAGCTCGGCAATCAGCTCACGGAAGGCGTTCGGCTGGCATGTCAGGCGAAAGTAACGGGGAACTGCACCGTGATCATTCCGGAAGATCCGTTAAAGGCGGCGGTAAGGGCTCAACTGGCCAAACAGCGCGAGGACGACCTCTGGTAACCGTACGACGACAGCCTACTTTCAGAAAGGATAGATCCGATGCAAGCGATGGATAAAGCCTGGCGCAATCTGCTGGGTAGACTGGCCGGCCTTATTGCTGTGGCGATGCTGCTGACGGTTGCGGCGGGATGCATGTACCCGAAAGAAATGCGTAAAGAAAACCAGATGAACGTCTCCGATAGTTTGATGCTTGTGCAAAACGCGGTGAATCAATACAAAGAAAAAACCGGCGTTTTGCCGATTAAAAACTCGGTTTCGGATACGCCGCTGTACGAAAAATACGTGCTCGATCTGAAAAAGCTGATTCAAGGCCCGTATTTGGGGCAAATTCCTACGATCGCTTTCGAGAACGGGGGATCGTACTTGTTCGTTCTTGTCAATCCGGAACAAAAGCCGGAAGTGAAACTGATCGATGTGATCGCGTACCAGAAAACCGGCGATTTGCAAAAGCGCGTAGATAGCTACAAAACGGCGAATAACGGCGCAGTGCCAACCGGCGAACCGGCCGGCCAGGACGTGTTTCGGCTCGATTTCACCAAGCTGGGCATCAAGGCGGAGCAAGTGCAAAGCGTCTACTCGCGCCAATATGCCGGCTTCGTCATCGACAAGCAGGGGACGGTCGCGGTGGATTATGCTGCCGATATTATGCAGGCGATGCAGCGCAAAGGAATGAAGTCGGCGGACGCTGGTTCGGATCTTCGCGAGGTGCTGGTGACGGAATCGCCTTTCGTGCCGGCCAAATCATTTCCTTATTATTGGGTCAACAACGAGCCGCAAGCTTCCTCGGCCGCTCATTGAATCTTCCATTACCGAAGAACCGTCCGGATGTTGCCGGACGGTTTTTTCAACGTCAGAATGTTTAAGTTCGCTAAAAGCCTTCGCTTACGCAGGGGCATTCGTCGCGTCGCGGAAACGGCTTCGTTTAGAAGCTTTTCTTATAAAAGAAAGTTTAAGTTCTTCACCATAGTATAGTCAAGAGCTGTTCCCTTCCTTGTCGTTGTCGAGCCAGCAAGTATCGCAAGTCGTTCATCGCGGTCGGGTGGCCGTTTGGACCTTCTGCCCTGCTTCAAGCGGGGGAAGGAACCGTATAAGAGCGGTTTGTACCCGTTATCTTGCCTGAAACCCGCTTGTATGGGGAAATAAGAGTGGTTTGGAGCTGTTAATTTCCGAGAAAAGGGTGTCTTCCATCAGTGTGCTGGAAATAAGGGGTACAACCGCCTTTATTCGTCTCCATCGTCCACAAATACTGAAAATAAAGGGTGCCAGAGCTCCGCTGCTGTTTAAGCGCATACATGTTCGCCGCTGAGCCGCTGACTACAGCCCGGACTGCGAGCGATGCCGAAATTCCCGCGGGGTGATCGCGGTGACGCTTTTAAAGATGCGGCTGAAATGCGATGACGAGGCGAATCCGAGCGTATAGGCGATATCGGTGAGCGAGATGTCTTTGCGGGCGAGCATCAGACGTTTGCTCTCCTGAATGCGCTGCAGCAGCACGTATTGGTAAAAGGCGACGCCTTTTTCACGTTTAAAGGTACGGGTCAAATGCTCGGGGCTGACGTGGAACAACTCGGCTACGCTTTGCAGAGACAGGTCCTCGTGCAGATGAGATTCGATATATTGGCAGCACCGGTCCGCCAAATCCTCGGGCAGGCAAGGCCCCCGCGATTGTTCGTAAGCGGCGAACTGCTCGTCGACCATCCTTCCGATCATGACGGTCAAGCTCGTCAGCTGGGCCATCATCATCTGCTCCCAGCCTCTTCTTTGCTCCATCAGCTCGGTGTGCATCAGCTGTACGATCTGTTTAAACAGCGCGAACATATTCATCGATAGACGGATATGGTGGCAGGGGACGCTGCCGAACCATTCCAGCGAATGGGCCGGTGCCGGACTGCCCGCCATCGCCTGCAGCATGGCATCGTCGATGCAGAGGACGACGCGTTTGTACTTGTCGGCGTTGTCGACGAACACCTGGTGTGGAACGTGGCCGGGAAACAACAGGATATGCCCCGGCGACGTTTTATAGATGCGGCTGCCGACCACGTACACCGCCGTTCCCGCCAAGCTCAGATTAATCTCGATGCCCGGCTGAACGTGCATTTTGTATCTATGATACCTCAACGATTCATTTCTCAAATAAATGGGAAACCGACGGAAATTGTTCTCGACGATCGGATTCGATACGGGCAGCTGATTGATTAGGACTCGATCTAGTTTCACGATACATCCCCTTTTCCCGAACAAAATAGTTCCCGCTTGTAATGAATTATAGAATATGAAGATGTTGGTAGGCAACTCGGGTATGCGAACGGTCGAACGGTCTAACGCTCGAACGGTCGGATGGAGTGAACGAAGCGAAGGGGGCGCGCAAAGGCCGCGATCAATATTGTGACATTCATTTGATCAAAGATAGGCAAGTATATTACGGCAAGCCGGGTTACAATTGAAAGCGCAAACAACATAGGAGAGCAATCGAAAGGGGAGGAAGATGGTTATGAACGGGAAAAAGAAAAAAACCAAGCTGCTGACGGTTGCCGCGGCGCTGCTGCTGTCGGTTGCCGTATCCGCATGCGGAGGCGCGCCAAGCACGGGAAATGAGGCCGCCCCCGCTGATCCGCAGCCCCAGAAGCGTGATCCGGTAACGCTGACTTTTTTGTACAACGGTTATTCCAAGGAACTGGTCGACGAGTTGAAAAGCAAAATTGAGACGAAGTTCCCCCATATCAAGCTGAACGTGATGATGGAAGCCAAAGGAGCGACCCTCGAAGACGTTATCGGGTCGGGAACGGAGCTCGACGCGGTGGCGCGGACGGCGGGCGGCGTATTCCAGGCGATGAAGTTTCAAGTGATGACCGACCTTACGCCTTATATCGAGAAAAGCAAATTCGATCTGAACCGGTTTGCTCCGGGCGTGCTGGAATCGATCAAATCGTATTCGCCGAAGGGCGAAATATTGTTCATGCCGTATGAGCTGAACAATACGACGCTGGTGTACAATAAATCGATCTTCGATAAGTTCGGCGTGCCGTATCCGAAGGACGGTATGACCTGGACGCAGATCTACGACTTGACCAAGCAAATATCCCGGATGGAAGGCGGTACGAAATACAAGGGGATTAAGCTGAACGCGCTCAACATGATTTATCGCAACCAGCTCGGCCTTACGTTTATCGATCCGAAAACGTTCGCCCCGACCGTCAATACGGAGCAGTGGAAAAAGTATGTCGAGACGATGACCAGCTTTTACACGATCCCGAATAACGAGCCGGCGAGCGATGACGACGTCAATTTCTTCAACCGCCAAACGCTCGCGATGCGGGTCGGACCGAGCCCGCTGGATCTGCTCCCGGCCGCGGTGGAGAAAGGGCTGGACTGGGACGTCGTAACACTGCCGCACTTCGATGGCATGAAGGACGTCGGCTCGCAGATGAACGCGCCTTTTTTCTCGATGGTGCCGACCAGCAAGCATAAGGAAGAAGTGTTTGAAGTGCTCGCGTATTTGGTATCGGACGAGATTCAAGCGGCTAACTCCCGCAAAGGGCGCGTATCGGTTCTGCGCAGCGAGCAGGTGATGGCGGAATTCGGCAAAGATTTGCCGATTTTGCAAGGCAAAAACATAAAGGCCTTTACGGCGGAGAAAATCGCCAAGCCGATCGTCAGCACGTATTATGACGGCGGAGCACGCTCCCGGATGAGTCAGGTGGTGGACCGGCTCGTCGGCGGGCCGGACGACTTGAATACCGCCTTGCGCAAAGCCGAGGAAGATATCAAGAAACAGATCGCGGACGATCCGATCAAATAACGAATCAACCACCACCCATGTTCGAACCCCCGAAACCCGTCGGGGGTTTCTTTTTTTGCCGGGCCGGCGGAGCGGGCGGGAAACGGCGGGAGATACGGGCGAATTATTGCCGGGCGAAGCCAGTTGTTCCGAATAACTGTCCGGCAGGCTACATATAGTGGTTGAAGGGTAACTTTACCGCAGAGGAGCTGGAAGAAGATAGTTTTGTAGACTATTTCTGTTGATCTATCGAATCCATTCTTTGGGGAAGATCAGGTTTGCCTATGCAGCATACCGACTTGATAGCCGGGCGATTGATAGTTTGACGCAGGCATTGGCTTGGAGGAGGGGCATTGTGAGCGGTCATCCGGGAAACAGGACGGAGTGAAAAAACTTTTCTTCCGTTCCTGTCATAAAGCGAATCCTAGTACATATATTTTTTACTAGTTCAAAAGCATGTACGAGTATCGTCGCACTGTGATTCGGCCGGCAGCCGTCAACAATCGAGGTTGCGACATCTGCTTCGTTCATCATCCTGCTGGGAGGGGATCTCATTGGAGAAAGTGGATATCTTTAAGGACATTGCGGAGCGCACGGGAGGGGACATCTATCTCGGAGTCGTAGGCGCGGTCCGGACAGGGAAATCTACGTTTATTAAACGGTTCATGGAAACATTGGTGTTGCCAAACATCCAGAACGAAGCCGAACGGGTCCGGGCTACCGACGAATTGCCGCAAAGCGCTGCGGGCCGGACGATCATGACGACGGAACCGAAATTCGTGCCAAACAACGCGGTTCGGTTGAACGTGGCCGAGGGGCTTAACGTGAATATCCGGGTCGTCGACTGCGTCGGTTATGCCGTGCAGGGAGCAAAAGGGTATGAGGACGAAAACGGTCCCCGCATGATCACGACGCCCTGGTTCGAAGAGCCGATTCCGTTCCAGGAAGCGGCCGAGATCGGCACGCGCAAAGTCATTCAGGAACATTCGACGCTCGGCGTCGTCGTGACGACCGACGGTTCGATCGCGGAAATTCCCCGCTCCTCTTATGAAGAGGCGGAAGAACGGGTGATCAACGAGCTGAAGGAAGTCGGCAAGCCGTTTATTCTGATCGTCAACTCGATCAAGCCGACAGCCCCGGAGACGATCGAGCTGCGCAATGAATTAGCCGCCAAATACGATATCCCGGTTATGGCCACCAGCGTGGCGGCGATGACCGAAGACGATATTTTGCAAGTGATGCGCGAAGTGCTGTACGAATTCCCGGTACACGAAGTCAACGTCAACTTGCCGAGCTGGGTGATGGTGCTGGACGAGAACCATTGGCTCCGTTCGCACTTCGAGAACTCGGTCCGCAATACCGTCAAGGACATCCGCCGTCTGCGCGACGTCGACCGGGTCGTCGGACAATTCGATACGTACGATTTCATCGAGCGCGCCGCTCTTGCAGGGATGGATATGGGGCAAGGGGTTGCCGAGATCGACCTGTACGCTCCGGATGAGCTGTACGATAAAATTTTGATGGAAGTCGTCGGCGTGGAAATCCGCGGCAAAGACCATCTGCTCCAGCTGATGCAGGACTTCTCGCACGCGAAGCGCGAGTACGACCGGTTCGCGGAATCGCTCGAGATGGTCAAGACGACCGGCTACGGAATCGCGCCTCCGAGCCTCGAAGATATGTCGCTTGACGAACCGGAACTGATCCGCCAAGGCTCCCGATTCGGGGTCCGGTTGAAAGCGACGGCGCCGTCGATCCATATGATCCGCGTTGACGTCGAGTCGGAATTCGCTCCGATTATCGGCACGGAAAAGCAAAGCGAAGAGCTGGTCCGTTATCTGATGCAGGATTTCGAAGACAATCCGCTGAAAATATGGGAATCTGACATCTTCGGAAGATCGCTGCACTCGATCGTCAGGGAAGGCATCCAGGGCAAGCTGGCGATGATGCCGGACAACGCGCGCTACAAGCTGCAGGAAACGCTCGGACGCATTATAAACGAAGGCTCCGGCGGCTTGATCGCGATTATTCTCTAAATTCCAAAACGCGCAATTTCTCCGGCTGGAGAGACTTGCGCGTTTTTCTTGCGGGATCGGCTGGCCTTGCTGCACCTATTTTCGAATATTTTCGCGCCCCACGTATAATTTCCGCGGAAACGGTGAACACAGAGAATACAAGCATTAGAACGCGAAGGGGGAGGTGAATGGCATGAATAAATCGGAGTTGATCGCGAAGGTGGCGGAATCGACCGACTTGTCCAAAAAGGATATAACGAAAGCGGTAGACGCCGTGTTCGATGCGATTACGGAAGCTTTGCAAGGCGGGGACAAAGTTCAACTTGTGGGCTTCGGCAATTTTGAAGTTCGTGAACGTTCTGCGCGCAAAGGGCGTAATCCGCAAACAGGCGAGGAAATCGACATTCCGGCGAGCAAGGTTCCGGCATTTAAGCCCGGCAAGCAATTGCGGGATGTATGCGCCCAATAACGGAGTCGTCATACGGTATCGCTTTGGCGAGGTTCCTTATAACTTCGCACTGATCCGATATAAGGCTAGGCTGCAACTATAAATAAGCGTCGGCACGATTCGTGCCGGCGCTTGTTCGCTTTTTTTGGGCAACTTCCCGTGCAGCGTGTGCTTGGGCTATACCGGGAAGGGGCGCTTAAGGCTCCGAATGGCTGACGGCTGCTTCGCCCTGAAGCTGCGGCAGCTCGAAAATCCGGCTGAGCACCGCCGTAACGGCTCCGATCGCCGTGGCTCTGTCCCCGAGCCGGGAAGTCTCGATAACGAGGCTGGTTACGGACGACTCGAGGGCGCGCGATCGCACCGTTTCGTTAAGCGGACCGGTGAGCAGATCTCCGGCTTGGGCGACGCCTCCGCCCAAAATAATTTTTTGCGGATTCAGCGTATGGATCATGTTCGTCAAGCTGATGCCGAGCAAACGGCCGGCTTTGCCGAACGCTTCCAGCGCCAGCACGTCTCCTTGCAAGGCCGCCTCGTAGACGTGCTCGCCGGTAATCGAAGCGAGGTCCGAAGGAACCGGCGGAAGCAGCGCGCTTTTGCGCCCGAGAGCGATCTCGTTTTGCACGCTTTCCGCGATGGCCGGTCCGGATACGAGCGCCTGCAGGCAGCCGTAATTGCCGCAGCTGCAGTGGGGACCGTTCAGATCGACCGTCGTATGGCCGAGCTCGCCTGCGGAGTAGCTGCTCCCTCTAAAAATTTGCCGGTTCAGCACGATGCCGGCCCCCACGCCGACTCCGATATTGACGCATATAAAATGATCGGTCAACTGCCCGCCCCCGAACCATAACTCTCCGAGCGCCATGGCGACTACGTCGTTTTCCACATACACCGGCAGTCCGAACTCGCTTTCCAGCACAGCGCGGATCGGAACTTGCCGCAAATTCAAATTCGGGGCAAAAATCGAGACGCCTTCCTCCGGATTGACCAGCCCGTGCATGCCGACGCCGATGCCGAGCACCGTCTGCTCCGCTGCGGCCGATGCGATCAGCTCGGCTACGGACCGGGACAACAGCTCGAGAAACGTGTCCGCATCGGGGCGGGGAGGCAGCGGACAGCGCAGCTCGCGGATGATGCCGGCGTCCAGATCGGTCAATACCGATTTGATCGACGTAATTCCGACATCAACTCCGACGATGGCGAACGAGCGGGAATTCAGCTTGAGCAAGATCGGCTTCCTGCCTCCGCTGGACGCTCCGACCTCGCTTTCTATAATAAATTTTTGTTCCAGAAGCTCGCTTACGATGTTCGTTACCGTCGGCGGAGTCAGCATCGTTTTCTTGGCGATGTCCGCCCGCGAGATCGGTCCGAAATTGCGTATGGTCGTGAGCACGAGCGTGCGGTTGAGCGATTTCATCAGCTGGAAGCTGCCGATCAACGGCTTGATCATCGGATTCATCCTGTCTGCGAGATAAAGTAGTGTACGGCTCTCTTTATTAGAATAACTAATTAAGTTTTGGAAATCAATTGCGAGATAAGGAAGTTGTGGCGAAATTTCGAGGGATAAATAATTTTTCGATTGTAATTATACGGTTGTGTGAGTATCATAGGGTATAGTTAATTAAAATAATTAATAAAGTCTAACCGACTTCGCTTAAGGAGGATGTTCCATGGCCGAACTGCGCTACAATCCGCTGCTGCGGGATTGGATCATGGTGGCTTCAAACCGGCAAAACCGGCCGCACATGCCGAAAGGGTTTTGTCCCTTCTGCCCGGGCTCTGGCAAAGTGCCGGACGAGTACGACGTGCACATGTACGAAAACGATTTCCCTGCGCTCAGCCCCAATCCGCCGGAGCCCGATCCGGTCGCAACGTCGCTGTATAAGGCAGAGAAGTCTTACGGGAAATGCGAGGTCGTGCTTTACTCGCCGGACCATACGAAAACGCTGCCCGAGCTGTCGGTTCCGCATATCGGCAAGCTGATCGATTTATGGACCGAACGGTTCACCGAGCTGTCCAAAGACCCGCGCCATCAGTACGTGATGATTTTTGAAAACCGCGGCGAGGAGTGTGGAGTGACGATGCCGCATCCGCACGGGCAGATTTACGCGTATTCGCATATGCCGCTCAAGCTGAAGACGGAGCTGGCTAGTTGCAAATTGCACCATGAGGAGAACGGTACTTGCCTGTTCTGCGACATGAACCGGGAAGAAGCGGCTTTCCGTCAGCGGGTCATCATCGAGAACGATCATTTCTTATGTTATTTGCCGTATTTTACGGACTATCCATACGGTGTCTTTATCGTAAGCAAACGCCATATGACGGCGCTGCCGGACTTTACGCCGGAAGAGAAGACGGCGCTAGCCGAGATACTGCGGGATACGACCGGAGCGATGGATCAACTGTTCGACAAGCTGTTCCCGTACATGATGGTGATCCATCAAAGACCGGTTAACGGGGACGACGCGGAATCGTATTATCATTTTCATATCGAGTTTTACCCGCCTCTAAGAGACAAAGATAAAATTAAGTGGTACGCCTCCTCGGAAATGGGAGCCTGGGCGGCCGCGAATCCGATGGCGGTGGAGGAGACGGCGCCGAACATGCGCGAGGCGTATGAACGCTTCCTGAGAAAGGACGGTAGATTGCAATGACGGTTATGACTTACGATATCGGCTTGCTTCAACAATCGTTCGCAGAGCGGTTCGGCGATCGGGAGGGAGCCGTTCTGTTTTTTGCCCCGGGCCGGGTTAATCTGATCGGCGAGCATACCGATTACAACGGCGGTTATGTGTTTCCGGCGGCTTTGACGTTCGGCACGTATGCGCTGGTCAAGCCTCGCACCGACGGGTTGTACCGTTTCCGTTCGATGCAGTTTTCGGCGGAAGCCGACGTCCGGACCGCTAATGTGCAGTTCCGTCAGGAAGACGATTGGGCGAATTATCCCAAGGGTGTGCTGTCGGAGCTGCTCCAGCTGGAGGGCGGAGCGCACGCTCACCGGTTCCAGGGCGCGGACGTTCTGTACGACGGCAACGTCCCGAACGGAGCGGGGTTATCTTCCTCAGCTTCGATCGAGCTTGTCACGGCGATTGCTCTGACGGCTCTGACCGGGATCAATTTGCCGATGATTGATTTGGTGAAGCTGTCCCAGAGGGCGGAGAACCGGTTTGTCGGGGTCAACTGCGGAATTATGGACCAGTTCGCGGTCGGTATGGGCAAGGAAGCTCACGCCGTTATGCTGAAATGCGATACTTTGGATTACCAGTATGTTCCGTTTCGTATCGAAGGCTGCAAGCTGATCATTACGAATACGAACAAGCGGAGAGGGCTGGCCGATTCCAAATACAATGAGCGTAGACAGCAATGTGAAGATGGGTTAAAGTGGATACAGGAAAAGCTGCCCGGCCTCTCTAGTCTTGGCGAGCTGTCGCTGGCCGAGTGGGAGCGGGTCCAAGACGCGATTCCCGATCCGCTCATTCGCAGCCGGGTGGAGCATGTCGTCACGGAAGACGATCGGGTCTTGAAGGCTTGCTCCAGTTTGGAGCAAGGCGACCTTGCCGCATTCGGCGAGCTGATGAAAGCTTCTCATGTATCGCTGCGCGATCTGTACGAAGTGACCGGCTTCGAGCTGGACACTTTGTTCGAGGAAGCCTGCGCGATCGAAGGCTGTATCGGGACGCGGATGACTGGAGCCGGCTTCGGCGGCTGTACGGTCAGCATCGTCCGCGACGAGGCTGTTGAGACGTTCCGGCGGGTCGTCGCCGAGCGTTATACGGCAAAGACGGGACTTACTCCGTCGTTTTATGTCTGCGACATCGGAGACGGCGCGAGGCAGCTATAAAGTCAGGTAGGAGGAGCTCAAGCATGACCATTCTTGTTACCGGCGGTGCCGGATATATCGGCAGTCATACCGTTGCCGAGCTGATCTCCCGCGGGGAGCACGTAGTCGTTGTCGATAATCTGGTGACCGGACACCGATCGGCCGTGTCGGCCGCAGCCCGATTCTACGAGGGAGATATCCGCGACGCAAGCTTTTTGAACCGGGTATTCGCCGAAAATGAAATCGAAGCGGTCATTCATTTTGCCGCCAGCTCCCTGGTTGGAGAAAGTGTCAGCAATCCGCTCAAGTATTACGACAATAATCTGCTTGGCACGTTTTCCCTGGTCAGTGCGATGGCCGGGCACGGAGTGAACAAAATCGTTTTTTCTTCCACGGCCGCCACGTATGGGGAGCCGGAGCGCGTTCCGATCGAGGAGACCGCCCCGACCCGTCCGGAAAGCCCATACGGGGAAACGAAGCTCGCGATGGAAAATTTGTTCCGCTGGTGCGATCAGGCTTACGGGATCAAATTCGTATCGCTTCGCTATTTCAACGCATGCGGAGCTCATCCGGACGGGATGATCGGCGAAGATCATACGCCGGAGAGCCATCTGATCCCGATCATCCTGCAAGTGCCGCTCGGCCAGCGGGAGCAGATTGGCATCTTCGGCGACGATTATCCGACCGAAGACGGCACATGCATCCGTGACTATATTCACGTAATGGACCTTGCGGACGCTCATCTGCGGGCGCTTGCTTATTTGCGCGCCGGCAACTCGAGCGATATTTTCAACCTCGGTTCCGGTACGGGCTTCTCCGTCAGACAGGTCATCGAGCTGGCCAGAGAAGTGACCGGCCATCCGATACCGGCTGCGGTATCGCCGCGCAGAGCCGGAGATCCGGCCGTGCTGATCGCCTCTTCCGGGAAAGCGCAGCAAGTGTTGGAGTGGAAGCCGCGCTACAACGATCTGAAAACGATCATCGAGACGGCATGGAATTGGCATAAGGAACATCCTCAGGGCTACGGAGACTGAATAATTGCGGCGCTTTCGCGGTAAGAGCGAATGCGCCGCTTTTCGTGCGCTTGGCAGCGCTTCGACTAAGGAGTGAAAGTCTCCTCTACACCGCGTGGCGGCGGAAGTAGTAGCTGACGCATAGTGCTCAGTCCGTGAGGATGGGTGCGGAGGTAGCGAAGGCAAA
>NZ_JBYUPU010000067.1:0-27225 GCF_058135425.1 Paenibacillus sp. MAH-35 | reverse complement strand
ATTCCATGGTACAATTATTCTATTTTTTTCCAAATATTTCATTATTAAAACTTAAGAACCCAACATAACATATTAAGCTATGTAACCAGCTATCATGATTATGAAGGCAAGGCGATACGCTACCTGTACGAACAGCTCAAATTAAGGGCGGATCTGCTGCTAGACGGTCTCAAGCCTAAAGAAGTGATCGTACAGCAATTACTGGAACATATTAGGGAAATAAATCGGCGTTAGCAGGAGCCGGTGTTAGTTCGTGACCGGCCTTTGATTGGTCCTTATCCTCCAGGGGGAAGGCGAGGCTAATGATAACCGCTGTTGCCGATCACGAGGCCAATTGCATTTCGCCCCGGATTCCGGTATGATCAAGCTGACAATTTAACGTGTATGTGTAACTGGCGGAGCATGGGGAACCATGAGGGAGCACATGGACGGTAACGGCCGTACGCCTGGGCAGAGGTAAGGGGACTTGGTTTCTCCTTGCCTCTTTTTGGTTTACTAGCGGGAAATGGGCATGACAAAATAGAACGAATTGAGGGACAAGCCGATGTTGCGTACAACCAAATTGCTGCTGTTAGGCTCGGGAGAACTCGGGAAAGAAGTGATCATCGAAGCTCAGCGCCTGGGTGTGGAGACGGTCGCCGTAGACCGCTACGCGGACGCGCCTGCCATGCAGGTCGCCCACCGCAGCTACGTGATCGATATGCTGGATGCGGAGCGGCTGCGGGCCGTGATCGAGCAGGAGAAGCCGGATCTGATCGTACCGGAGATCGAGGCGCTGGCCACCTCCGAGCTGGTGAAGCTGGAAGCGGAAGGCTACCGCGTCATTCCGACCGCCCGCGCGGCGAAGCTGACGATGGACCGCGAAGGGATACGCCGGCTTGCCGCAGAGAAGCTGGGACTTCCGACCGCCGGCTACAAGTTCGCCGATACGTACGAACAGTTCGTGCAAGCCGTCAAGGAGACTGGCTACCCTTGCGTCATCAAACCGCTCATGAGCTCATCGGGCAAAGGGCAGAGCGTATGCCGGGAAGAGAGCGATATCGAGAAAAGCTGGAATATCGCGATGGAAGGCGGCCGGGTGCAGAACGGACGGGTCATCATCGAAGAATTCATCCGATTCCAATCCGAAATTACGCTGCTGACGGTCCGTTCGGTAAGCGGGACAAGCTTCTGCGCGCCGATCGGGCACGTTCAGGAGAGCGGCGATTATATCGAGTCGTGGCAGCCCCACGAGATGACGGAACAGCAGATCGCGGAAGCGAAGCATATCGCGAAGACGATTACGGACGAGCTCGGCGGTTACGGCCTGTTCGGCGTCGAGCTGTTTCTGGCCGAGGATAAAGTGTACTTCAGCGAAGTTTCTCCACGGCCGCACGATACCGGGCTGGTGACGCTGGTCACGCAAAATTTATCCGAATTCGCCATCCACGTCCGCGCCATCCTCGGGTATCCGATTCCGGAGATCGTACTCGTTACGCCGGGCGCCAGCCGGCCGCTGAAGGCGGACCGCGAGCTGGAGCATTACCGGATCGGCGGCGCGGCCGAGGCGCTGGCCGTCTCGAACACGCAGCTGCGCATCTTCGGCAAGCCGGTTACGAAGGCAGGACGTCGTATGGCGGTAGCTTTATCGTCCGCTCCCACGGTTCAAGAAGCACGCGACCGCGCCAAGCAGGCGCTAGACAAGCTGTCCGTCGAGGAAGCATAGGAGATTCAACCGATCCGGAACAGGAACAAGACACGGGGCCGCCTCAGCAGCGGTCCTTTTGTTCGATCTTGAAGCCCGTTCGCATGGCCTGACGAGTAAGCAGCATACATTTTCTCGCACTATGACATGTTATGCTATATTGGGCATACGCACTGTACTGCGAACGATACAACCCAAAGGAGAATCGATGTGACGAACACTCAAGGCACCCAAGAAAATCCTTGGAAACTAAAAACTCCGCCGCAAACGTCCGAATACGAAATGTACAAGGACGAGAAAGACGGCAAAGCCATCCTCGTATGCACAGTCGGGAAAACGGTACTGCACTATGACTACCGCTGCATCGAGGACCTCCACGCGATGCTGAAGCAGCACGGAGACTGGATCGAGCTCGGAAGCGCCGACGAGCAGAAACCGGCCAAGGAAGGCACAGTCGAAGCGTGGGGACGTTCCCCGGATAACCCGATCGGCGGCTGGTACGGCCTGAAGAAAGGATTCCGCGGCCGGTTCGGAATGTATATCCCTCCGCTGATGGAGCAGCTCGGACTGGCCGAGGTCGAGCACCATCCGAGGAATAACCGGATGAGGGCGATCTGACGATCGGCATACGCCCATATGCCGCAACGGAACAAGTCCTGCTCAGAAGCAGGAACATTGCTGGAAATGGACGGTAATCGAATGTATTCCTGCTGGAGCGCAGGAATCTTTTTCAGAATGAGCCAAAACGAACGTCAACTTGCTCCAATTCCTGCAGATACGCAGGAATAGTACTGGCAGGAGTAGCCGCTTCCCGGGATTTGGGTAATACTTTCCCACAGTTGTACAGGCTCCCCATTTCCACTATAACAAAGAAAGCAGCAGGCTCCGCGCCTCGCTGCTTCTTTGACTTTGGACGTTTAGACCGGAGTCCGATCGCTCCGGCTAGACGTCTGTGCGGCCCGTTCCCGGCCCACGGCTTCGTTCAAGAACGAGGCCGACCCGGGCACTGGCGCGACCTGCCATACATCCCCCGCGGGAACCTTACTTGTTCCCGTCTTGATCGTGTTCCTTCGCTTGCAGCTCGCGCAAATATTCGTCCAACCGGTCGTATCGTTCCTCCCATAGACGGCGGAACGACTCCAGCCAGCTATCCAGCTCGAGAAGCGGCTCCGGACGCAGCCTGTAAATCCGCCGATTGGCGACCGGATTCACCTCGACGAGCCCGGCATCGTGAAGAACCCGAAGATGTTTGGAAGCTTGCGGCTGGTTGAGTTCGAGCCTCTCGGTTATTTCCCCTACGGTAAGGGGGCCGTCGCGCAGAAGTTCGACGATGTCTAAGCGGTTGGGCTCGGCTAATGCACTGAATGTGGTCGTATCCATGACCTGAACCCCACTCCATACAAATAATGGTGCTACGGATATCCGACGGCGCACGCGCTAGACCGGATTCGAGATCCGTGCCGCCCTCCGGCAATGAACCGGATAACAGCAAAACAGCTAATCTTATAACGTTATCATGATTAGCTCCTGTTCGTCCATCCTTTCAGCACGCCGGCCCGGTTACTTCCCGTACAGCTCCGCCAGCTTATATTTCTTGACCTTCAGTCTGGCCAGGCAGATGCCGTCCTCCGGCTCACCCGCACAATAAGCCAGCAGCAGCGAATCCGCTGTAAAATGAATCGCCGTGTAACAGTACCCGCCCCGCGTCTCTTCTCCTTCTATCGTAAAGCGGTGCCCCCACGTCTTCCCGTCATCCGTGCTGATCGCGCCGACCAGCGGGATGCGCCCCCAGGAATGCCTCTCCAGCGTCCGGGTCTCATAGTTCGGGACCGGATTCCAGACAGCGAACAGATCGCCGCTCTCCGGATTGCGCTTGACCGACAATGGTGAGGTCGGCGAAGTGAACCGCGACGGAACGGCGGGACTCCACGTCTCCCCCCCATCGAACGAAAACATCTCGTATTGGCGGCCGAGATCGGTGCGGGCGTAAGCCCATAAGGTGCCGTTGGACAGCTCGACGACTCCCGGCTCCTGAAGCCCGCTGCCGCAATGTGCCAGCGACAAGGAGCATCCGCTTTTCGCTTCGCGCCACGTCGCCCCGTCGTCGTCCGACAAGTAAAAGTAGGCCATGCCCCGCTGGTCGAACGATTTCCAGTCGGTCGTGCTGTCGGTTCTCATTTTATGCAGGGCAGCAGGTACTATGGTCCGACCACTAGATAAACGAACGACCCTGTCGTTATTCGTCACATAGTAGCCCAGGCCCGGGACGCAGCACACGGGTTCCCCCCAAGTCTCCCCCTCGTCGGATGAACGCCATAACCGGAGCCGCGTGTCATGCCAGCCGTACCGGATAATATAAAACAGCCCCACATCACCGTTGCCCATCCTCAGCAAAGATACGCTCATCAGATTCAGCGCGTCATAATCGCCCGGCTGTGCCACAATCCGGTCATCCGACCACGTATCGCCGCCATCGGACGAATAGCGGACCGCAATACACGCCGCCGCCTCGTCGCTGTGCGAATCTCCGATAAACCGGCTGTACGCGAACATCAGCCGTCCGTCCTTCAGTTCCAGAAATGCTCCCTCGCTGTTGCGGGGATTCCCCTTGGCCGGCCTCAAATCCAGCACGACAGTCCCTTTGTTGTCCATTCCATTGCCCCTCCCTTTACCGAATCCGATGAAATGCACCCGGGCGGCTGATCGTACATTGCGGCTGTTGGATCAACAGATCGCAAGCCAAACCGGGCAGCGCTTTCATTTTAACCGCACTTGATTTGGATCGTCAATCTATTTCCATCTTCAGGATGCCGCCCCGCCGCAGCCTCCCTCCTTCCCGCGTGCACGGTCCATTCCGCGAGCCGAGAAACTTCAGCAAGGTTGCCCTATTCCTGTTACCGTTAAACTGACCAGAGTTCGTGTCCCCAACTAGATCTGTTATGTAAAATATTTGTAGACCAATTGAAAATCAATGAAAATGGTGATAAAATCCGATTACAGTTACCTGACTGAGGTAAGGTAACTACTAATTCGCCGAGGGGTCATGCAGGTGAGCCGAAGAGACGAGATCAAAAAAGTTGCGGTCCGCCATCTTCTGCAGTTCGGTTACGAGGGGACGAAGCTGGCGGATATCGCCCAGGGAGCCGGCATTAAGAAGCAGTCGATGTACGCTCATTTTGAGAATAAAAGAGACCTGGTCGTTGAAATCCACGAGGAGGCGACCAAACAGGAGATCGCCTTTCTCACTGCGTTTTTCGACAAACACCGGGGAAAGCCCCTGCCGAAGACGATGCAGACATTCGCTGCCGAGATGAAGGAGCGTTACGAGACGAACCCGAACGTGAAGCTCATGTTCCTGATGGCCTTTATGCCGCCCGAGCCGCTCCAGCAGCTGTTCATCACCTTGTACGACCTGTACTCGCATCATCTGCTGCATCTGCTGGAGCTCGCCTTCCGCAGCGACCCTACGCTCCGTGCGGACGCCAAGGAAGCCGCATTGGCCGTCCATACGGTGCTCGAAGGATTGTCCGCGAAGCTTATATTCGGCAGTCCCGATTATTTTATCCAGGCGTCGGAAACGACCTTCTCCTTCTTGTGGAAAGGCATTCTTCATTCGTAATCGTTATCGAGGTGTATGATGCATAATGAAAACCAAAAGCTGACGGCCCTGGAATCCGATTCCGTGGGCAAAGTGTTCGTCCGTTATCTGATCCCTTCCATGATCGGGATGTTTATGATGTCGGTCAATGCGGTCATTGACGGCATATTCGTAGGAAATCGTTTCGGCGAAGTGGCGCTTGCGGGCGTTAATGTCGCGTTTCCGGTGTTCTCGATTTATTTTGCGGTCTCGCTGTGGATCGGCATCGGAGGAGCGGCTCTGTATTCGAGACATCTGGGCGCCAAGCAGGTGAAGCAAGCCCAGTCGGTCTTCACCCATTCGCTTGCGCTTATATTCAGCCTGACGCTGATCATCGCCGGGATCGCTTATGTGTTCCGGCACAACCTGGCCGTTTTTCTCGGGGCCAACGACGATACGATGCCGTATGTGATGGAGTTTATGAACGTGCTGCTCGCGTTCGGCTTTATCGTAACTGTCCAGAATACGTTCAACATTTTCGTCCGCAACGACGGCAATCCGAACCTGGCGATGATCTCGCTGATCGTGACTTCGGTATGCAACGTGGTATTGAACTATCTGTTTCTGTTCGTACTCGATTTCAGCGTAGCGGGCTCAGCCTGGGCGCTGATCGGCGCTTCTGCGATCGGGACGCTCGTGCTGGTCACCCATTTTCTGCGCAAGGAATGCTCGCTGCGGTTCGTGAAGCTGCGCTTCTCCTGGGAGCTGCTGAGAAATACGTTCACAGTCGGCTTCCCGAGCTTCGTCGCGGAGCTGGGCATCGCCGTCTTCATGGCCGGATACAATATCGCCATGGTCCGCTGGGCCGGAACGCTCGGCGTGTCCGCCTTCTCCGTCCTGAACTATGTTCACAGCGTGATGCTTATGCTGTTCATCGGCATGGGGGCGGGCATCCAGCCGCTTATTAGCTACTACCGTGGAGCGAAGCAGCACGTCCGGGAGCGCCAGACGATCCGGCTCGCCGTCAAGACCGCTTTCGGCATTGGCTCCGGCATCTTTCTGATCGGGCTCGTCGCGGCGGACGGGATCGTGTCGCTGTTCGGCTCGTTCGCCCCCGAAGTCCGGGCGATGGCCGCTACCGGCATCCGGCTGTTTTTTATCGGCTACTTGTTTATGGGCGTCAATTTCGTGATGATGACCTACTTCCAGTCAACCGATCAGGTCAAAATGGCGACCTGGATTACCGTGGCCCGGGAAATGCTGTTGATGGTCGCCATCCTGTTCACGCTGCCGCATCTGATCGGCACGACCGGCATCTGGCTGGCGATTCCGCTCTCCGAGCTGATCGTCGTTATTACGGTATACGCCTATATCCGCAGACGCGCGCGTATCGCTCCTGCAGCGAATTCGGCCGTGTAACGTTCCTGCGGCGGGAAATGTCCGGCTTCCGGACAGGTACACAACGCGGCGGCCCTGCTGGAAGGGACCGCCCGTTTTTGGGTTGGCCTGCGGGGCGCCGGGCTACCGCGATACAGCTTGCCCCTCTAACGTCAGCCGACTGCCAGCCGAACGCCTCCTGCGCCGCGATACCGCCCGCTGGAAGACGCATGCGGGGCGCAGCGGCAGTCCGATGCCGTTTCCCCTCGACCTGGCAGGGCGTACTCTTCCCCCTCTTTTTCCCGCCTGTTACAATAAAGACAGAACCTTTCGCCGCCAACCGAGGAGGGATCGCTGATGGCCCGAGAAAGCTTCGACAAGGAAGTCCAGTTTCTGCGTTTGCTCGCCTTGACGAGCGGTGCGTACAGCCGGCAGCAATTTGCCGAGCGACTTGGCATATCCGTACATACTTTCGATAAAACGATCAAGCGCCTCAAGGAAATTGTCGGCACCGTGCACGGGCAATTGCCGGAGGAGCAAGGCAAGGAGCTCTCCGAAGCGGTCCGCTACAGCTACTATGACTGCGCCGATCCGATGCTGCTGTTCCTGTTCCGCGCCAAATCGCTGAAAGAGTCCGAAAGCGAGCGGATCTCGATGCTGCTCGCCGCCTTAAACAACCGGCCGTTCACCGCGATGGAACTGCTCGATCTGCTCTGCGGCCAGCTGCCTGCCAGCTCCGCTCTGCCGGATGAGAAGACCGTTCGCTCCGATCTGAAATATTTGGAGGAAGTCGGCGTCATCCGCAAGGAAGCGGGTCCGCGTCCGTACCGGTACCGGCTGGATAACGAATTTATTATGCAATTATCCGAGGAGGAGCTGTACGATCTGTACGACTTCGTCGATGTGATGACCCATACGCAGGTGCCGTCGGTTCAAGGCTATATGCTGCGGGACGGGCTGAAGAAGCATTTTCAGCGCGGCGCCACCGACAAGCCGGCCGTGGAGCCGTTTCTATACAAATACCATTATTATTCAAGAATATTGGACGAAGCTCACCTGTTCCCGCTGATTCAGGCGATCCGCAGCCGCCGCAAGGTACGCTTTCTGTATTTCTCCCCGAAAGCCGACAAAAGCTACGCCTCCAAAAATACAAATCCGCTGTTCGAACGGGAATCCAGCGGCAGGCTGGAAACCGCGCTTCCGCTGAAGGTGGTGTACGATCATCAGTACGGGCGCTGGTATATGCTCGCATCTGGCCGGGAGGGCATCCGGAAATACCGGATGGAAGGTATGACTCAGATCGAAGAAGACGCGGCGGTTGCCGAGACTGAATTTGCCGATAAGCTTCGGGAGCTGGAGGAGCGCACGCGGTTCAGCTGGCTCATCGATACCGGCCGTCCGGTCAACGTGCGCGCACGCTTCTATAACCCCGGACCCGGAGAGCCGAACTTCGTCAAGGAACGGGTGCTGCTGCAAGGACAATGGGGCCGGATTACGGAGGAAACCGACGACCGCTTCGACTTCGAGATTACTGTGAACGGCACGATCGAGATCCGGCCGTGGCTTCGCAGCTTCGGATCGAGCTGCGAAGTGCTGGAGCCCGCCGGGCTGCGCCGGGAGATGATCGAGGAATGGAAGGAGCTGCAAGCCCGTTATGAACCCGTTCGAGAAAATATTTAATTACCGCCTCTTGTCACGGCTGGACGACTCGGGGACGTTCATGGTGACCTCGCACGAGCGGCAATGGCTGAAGACGATGCTCCGGCACCCTTCCGCCGCCGATGCGTTCTCCCCGGGCACGTTGGAGAAGCTGCGCTCCATCCTCGAGCGCGAGCCCTCCATCGAAACCGCCGTATATGTAACCGAGAAAGCGCGCAGCGCCGACAAGCAGCTGTATCATCCGATGCTTCGTCCGCTGCGCCGGTGCTTGCAGCGTTCATTGGGGGTGCACCTAACGTACTCGACCAAGGGAGGACAGATCGTATCCGGCCAGACGGGGATGCCGTTCAAGCTGGAATATTCGATGGTCAAAAAAGAATGGTACCTGCTCTGGTACCATCTGAGGCACCGCGCCTTGATGAGCACCCGGCTGCAAAAAATCGTCTCGGTCTCGGATATCGCCATCTCGCCGGACGAGGCCGAGAGGATTCGCGGACAGATCGCCCGGATGCTCGACTCCCGCAAGACGGATGCCCTCATCGAAGTCGTACCCGCGTACAACCGCGAGCTGTCCCGCATCCTGTACGCCTTCTCCTGCTTCGAGAAGGATGTCGAATACGATCCGGCGGCCGGCCTCTACCGGATTCGGGTCTGTTTTCTCGGCGACGAGAGCGAATATTTGCTCTCCAAGCTCCGTTTCCTCGGCAAGCGTGTCCGGGTCGTGCAGGGGGTTTACTTGCAGAAGCGGATGCACGAATCCGCGACCAAGGCCCTGGCCCGATACGGCATCGTCCCGGACGCGGAGGGACGGGAGGAAGCTGCGGCTGCCTCGGAAGCGCCGGAGGGGTAAACCCTCTGGCCCTCTGGCGGGGCCGATGAGGCCAGCTCAGCGGCTGGCGTGGCGGACGCAGAGGGGAGCTACGGCGGTATGTAGCAGCGACTGGCGGGAGGGAGGCGTTCCTTTAACTGGAAGCCACCCAATGGTTATCGAAATTCGGCGCGATGCACCAAAATGGCGTGAGGTGCGGCGGCGGTGCTCCTTCAGCCAGAGGCCACCCATGCTACCGGAAGAATGACTTCCGTTATTCTCGCTCCACGCTCGTCAAATCGGTGTTAGCGGAACTTTCATTTCCGTTATTTCCGCCGATTTGGCTCATTCGGCCTTACGAGCAAGCAATAGCGGAACAAAAACTTCCGCTATTGCCCTCCCAAACGGCTTCCTCCCCAAATAACGGAAGTCGTTCTTCCGCTAAGTCCATACGGTCTAGCAGCCAGGCAGCGAATCACACTGCGCCGGACGAGCGTCGCTCTGGCGGCTCGAAGCAGCCGCAGACGGGCGAGAGACGGTACCTTGGAGCGATGCAGCATCTGGCGGACGGAAGCCCGGCCGGGGGAGCTACGCGGTGACTGGTGGACGAACGGCGCTTTGGCGGCTCGAAACAGCCGCTAGGGCGAGAGACGGGCCGTTGGTGCGAAGCAGCAACTGGCGGGCTGAAGGCGCTCCGACGGCGCTGAACTGTGACCGTGGGCGAGCGGCTCAATTCGGCGGTCCGAGTAGTAACCAGCGAGCCCAAGTCACAAGACGAGTCATCCAGACGGCTGCCATCACGACGACTGACCAAACAAAAAAACGCCGACACTTCCCATGCCGGCGCTTCTCCGTTATTTTCTTCTGTAAAACTTCTCCCAATTTCGAAGGATTCTATCCTTGGTATATCTCGCTTGAAGCCGTGTGCACCTTTCCCACTTTTCTACGGCCTGCCGCTTTGTCTGGTAAAACCGGTAATCACAAATGTTCCACGGATTGAACACTTTCCGGTACGATTTCCCGTTCGTCAGACAGCCCGCGTACCGGCGCACCGCTTTCGCGGCCTGGCGCTTGGCCCAGCGTGTTCCGGGCGTAACATGGTCCGTCATAACGGGTGACTTTTTAAAACTTCGGCTCATCTCTAACCTCCTAACGGGAAGCTAGAGACCGTCCAACTTTTTCATCCACCCACCCTTTCCTCGTTCCTACCATCATGTATACGTTATACTCCTCCATACTAGGTTTGGTTGCGCTTCAAAGCTTGGCCGTGCTCCAAACTCTACAAGCCGGAGGCGTATGGCTATATATGCTTACACTAGAGCCTATCGGTTGACACCGGCCCCTAGAGGGCCATCCCTGCCGTCCCCCGGCCTCTCAACGAGACAGGGACGGGAATCAAGGCTTCGCCGCTCCCAATCGCCTCGTCCCGCGCAAGAAGCGCCAGCTCGTCCGCTTGCACCCGCATCGCCTGACGAAGGAACATGTATTCTCTGCCTGCGACATACGCCATGTAGGGAGGCAGCACCGTTTGCATCTCGGCAAGAAGGGCGTCCAACTCGTCCAGATGCCGCTCCAGCTTCCCGCCGATTTCGGCCAGCCGGCTTCTGTCTGTGACCGGTCTCCCCGCCAATCGCTGCCCGGCCTGAACCGCATCGGCAAGTCCGAGCAGCGCGTCGATCAGTCCGATCACTCTGCGGCATTCGAACCGGTTGACGAGCAGGTCGTATTCCCGGCCGGAAACCGGATTTCCCCGCTCAAAGAGCAGCAGCGTATGTTGAGCGAGCGCCCGGGTAATTCGGTACGCTTTATGAATCCCGTCGGAAGCGAGCACGCCTTGTATGATTCTGGAGGGGTACGGGCGCGAAGCATCCCCGTTGCCGGAAAACACGCCGATCTCCAGCAGCAGGACAAACGTCGGGTTGTACTGGAACATTTTCCGCATTTCCTGAAACCCTCTAGCCCACTGCTCCGCTTCTTGGCCGTCTACGATCCAGCCCGCGTATAAACGCTCGAACTCGGAGGCGCTTCGTTTGCGCGTATTCCAGCTTTTCTCCGCCAAGAAGGCCGTATTCCGGCGAAATGTCGGCGAATAGAGTGCATAGGCCATCGCTCCCTCGAAGGAATGCTCCGCTCCCTCGTTCAGCCGGTTCTCGATATTTTCCACATAATCCTGATAGAACATGCCCGCCAAATACCCTGTGCTCGGCGCCATCCAGCCTGCCGCCCCGCGAACCGATCGGACGGGAAGCACCGGCATCGTATAGTTCCACCAATGAATGACCACCTTGCCGGCCAGGTCGCTCCGTTCCAGCAGCGTTTCGAACGCTTCGTCAAAACCGGTTAAACTGTCGGCCATGTCGTGCCAAATAATAATTTTCTCCATCCCGTTATCGACAAGAAACCGACCGATTTCCGTCAAATAAAGCTCCAGCAGCTGGCGAGGAGAATGTTTCTTCAAATCTTCGGCACACCAGCCGGTGATTTCGTCCATGCCGATATGGAACCACGTCTGGCCGAACGGCTTCATGTAACGATCGATCACCCGTTTCATCATCCGTTTCAGCATCGGGAACGTCTCCGGATGGGTCAGCGAGTAGCCGGTGCCCGTCGCTTGGCCCTGCCCGTCCACCGACGAGATCGCCGGGTACAGTCTCGGCAGCAGCCGCGAATGGCCGGGACCGTTAAATTGCGGAATGACCCGGACGCCCCGTTCGACCGCATACGCGATAAGCCGGCTCAGGCCGTCCTGCTCGTACAAAGCCGGCCGGTACGTCTTCGTCTCCGCTTGCCCCGTCGCGGGATTCCAATAACGGATGCTCCGCTCCTCCACCAGCTCCGGATCGTCCAGCACCGGCACGAACAGAAACTCGGAGCTGCTGTTGCCTTCCGCCGGGTACCGTCTGGGCCAGCAGCCGTATATCCCGATCCCGAGCGTGTTCAGCTTGAAGGATACCATCTCGTCGACCATCGCCTTCCAGTCGTCCAGCTCCATCAGATCAGAGCCCCAGAAGCTTTCGGCGAATATGCCCCGGATGGCCAGATCCGGCTCGTCTTCAATGTCGGTGAGAGGCATGCTCAGCAGGTCGCGGGTCGTCCCGGGCTGAAGCAGCTGAAGCAGCGTCTGGACGCCATACAGCAGCCCTTGCGGCGCTCCTTCGATCCGCAATTCATTCGCATCCGACAGAAACGTATACCGCTCCGCCTCTGCGCCTCTCTCCACCAGCCGCACCCGATAAGCGGCACCTTCGCTCACACTTTCGTCCCTCTGCGACTCTTGCATGTTCACCTTTACCGTTCCGCCCCAATGCCTCTCCAGCCAAGCAGCCAACTGGCGCACAGCCGTTAACGTAACTGCCGCCGGCTGTGATCCCGCTTCGACCGTCACTTCCACCTTCACTTGCCAGCTGCTGTCGAGCACCTGCTTTCCTTCGTACCTCATCTTTTTGGGTGCCGGTATGAGGATAGGAACGCTGCTTTCGTTCACGATACATTCTTCCTTTCCATGGGGGATCGATAATCGCCCGTTTTTCATTTATAATTCGAGTACAACACTGATGCCGGGAGATGCGGCCGATGAAGCCCTATCCGATTGGGGAGCTATCCCCGTATGTCCATATCATCGTCAGATGGTGCAGCAAGGAACAATTCGTATACGACCGGGAACCGAACGAGACCTGGACGCTGTTTATTCCCGAAAGCGGCGAATTCCGATATGAGATCGGCAGCCACCGGGGAACGGCGACGTTCGGCGATCTCGTGCTCTGCCCTCCCGATGTGCTGATGGAGCGGGCAGTGATCCGTCCGCTTACGTTTCTCGCCGTGTATTTCGACTGGTATGCGGAAGGCGGGCGCAAAATCGAGAGCGAGCACGAGCTGACGCCCCATGCGGTCGGAAAATGCGCCTTGCAGGATACGCAGCGGCTGTTCTCGTCCAACGAATATTTGAAAAAAGTAATCAAGCAGAAAGATCCGGCCAGCGTCTACCGCCGAAATTTCCTGCTCCAGGATTTGTGGCAGCTGTATGCCTGGGAGACCAGCTCGGCCGCCCAAGACAAGATCAGGCAGCCGATCGATACGCTAATGCGCCAAGCGGAAAGCCTGCTACGGGAATCCAGCGCCTCGCCCGTCAACATGAAAAGCATCTCGGGAGAGCTCGGTCTGAGCGCCGTCCAATTCACCCGCCGCTTCAAGGCGGCATACGGAGTGACCCCTTCCGACTACGTCACCTCGCTCCGGCTAAGCCGTGCCCGCACTCTGCTAGCGGAGACGAAGCTGACGCTGGAGCAGATCGCTCTGCAATGCGGGTACGAGAACGGTTTGTACCTCAGCCGGATCTTCTCCAAGAAAATGAACGTAAGTCCCTCGCAATACCGGAAGGCTCATTTTGTATAACATCCGGTTCGGACTCGGTTCGGCCCCTGCCGATCGGCGGCGGCATCCGCTTGCAGAAGGCGGGCGCCGTCAGGCTGACCGGGGTGCACTCCTTCTACTCTATTTCTGTTTTTCCGCCTCGATCATTTTATTGATTTCTTCTTCGGCGCGGGCCAGCGCGGTATTAACGTCAATCGTGCCTTCCGTATATTCCGTAAATTTCGCTTTTGCGATATTTTCGGCTTTGGGGCGATACTGGGAAGCGACGGGGTACGACACCGGCTTGCTTTTGAATATGCCCGCTACATTTTTGCCTTGCAGAAACGGCATGTCGGCGCCAAACGACTTTTTGACCTCCTCGCTTTTTAAGGTGGTTATGCTGCCCGACTTGGCCCGTACAGTCTGGAACTCCTGCGAGGTCAATACATCAAGCACTTGCAGCGCCGCTTTCTTATGCTTGCTCGCCTGCGTGATCGTGCCGACGTACACGCTGGAATTGCCGTAAATGTTCGGCTTCTCGGGAAAGCTCGGATACTGCACGACATCCCACTCCAGCCCTTCCTTCTCCGCCGGCTGCAAAGCGGAAAAAATATTCAAATGCCCGACCATGGCAAGCGTCTTGTCCTTCGTAAACTCGTTCAGCACGTTTCCAACCGGTTTATTGCCAGGAATCGAATACATCGCATTCACCAGTTCAAAAATCTTTTTCCACCCCTCGTTGTTAATCGACGCCTTGTCCGTCTTATAGTCGACGGCGGCCAGCGACAGCGGCTGCGAGATCCATATAATCCCCGCTCCCGGGTCCAATCCGCGATATTGCGTCCCGCTTTCGTACCGGGTGACCCGTTTGCCGAGCTCGACCGTCTGGTCCCACGTCATCCCGTCCTTCGGATAATCGACCCCGAACTTATTAAATATCGTTTTGTTGTAATACAGGGCGTGAAACGTCGTTTCGTAGGGCAAAGCGAACAGTTCGCCGTTCGTTGAAGCAATTTTGACATCGTCGATATAATTCGTTTCAAAACGGTCCAGGTTGAAATTGTTCTCTTGGATCACGCCCGTCATGTCGTATAACAAACCTTTGGTGCGGTACGAGCTCAGGTTGCCGTTAAAGGTGAAGATGATGTCCGGGATCGTGCCGGCGATGATCAGATTATCCAGCGTATTTCCTTCCGCAGGCCGCATCAGGCTCAGCGTAATATGCGGGTATTTCTCCTTCACGTGCCGGGTGAGCAGCGTATCGAATACTTCGTTGTACGCACCGTCAACTGCCGCTGTAATCGTCACCGGCTCCGCTTTCTCCGGCTCTTTCGGATTGCCGGCCGTACCTCCCGGGTTCTCGCTTTGACCTGCACAGCCTGTAACCAGGACAAGCCCGAGCATCGACAGCAGCAGCGTTTTTTTTGTAACCACCGGGTAACCCCTCCTTGTTCGATATGGATATTCTTGAGAGCGCTCGCATTCATCGTAATCGATAACCCGGACCGTTCCTATGGACAATCCCTTCACCTTTTATGCACTTCATTTCACCGGGAAAAGATCGGTTCGGACGAGCCTCGATCGCCTGCCTGCTTGGCCGGCACGACAAATAAGCCCTCCCTTTGCAAGGGTGGCCGGTGTCCGCTCTATTCTCTATCACGATCAGCACATGCACTCCCGCATCTCATGCTATACTGGTTCTATCGTGACCAAGAAGATGGTGATCATTTGAAAAAAATCCGGATTCTCTCAGCCTTAATCCTGGCAGTGGTCTTACTGGGCATCGCGAGCTTCCTCTGGAAACTGAGACCTTCCCGAATCTATCGCACAATAAGAGCTTCTTGCGAGACTGTCGATTCATTGTGTAGAAGTGTTAGTAGGCCGTTCCAAGTGAAAAGTTACCTTCTTCTGCTCAAACAGGTTGTCCGGAATCCCTTGATTGAATAAGGATGGTAAGGTAGGGGATTCCAGACAAAACTCGCCAGAAGGTAATCTTTTCCCTTTCCACTTGGTTGTCCACATGGAATCGACAGCCTCTCTTGCACCCTTTATTTTCAACCTAATAGAAAAAACGAGACGAATAAAGGCGGTTCACACCTCTTATTTCGACCCGCTGGCGGGGTCTGCACCCTTTTCGCCGATTTTAGGAGTCCCCAATGGCTCTTATTTCCCTACCCAAACGGGTTTCGGGCCAAATAAAGGGTGCAAACCGCTCTTATCCGGTCCCCCCCCTTTAAGCAGGGCCAAGGGCCGAGCGACCGCGATCACGATCACGATGAACGACCGCAACACTTGCCGGCACAATAAGCCGACTTACACATCATTCCGAGTCAACTACAAAAACCCCGCCCGGCATCATGCCAGACGGGGTTCCCTTCGGCTTGCGCCGTCACGGCGATCCGATTACACCATGACTTTGCAAATATTATTCGTAAATTCCACCGGGTCTTCCACCGGCAATCCTTCGATCAGCAGAGCCTGGTTGTACAGCAGGTTCGTGTACAGATCGAGCTTCGCCTTATCGCCGGAGAACGCGTCCTTCAGCGACCGGAACACCTCATGGTTGACGTTGATTTCGAGCACCTTGTCCGCCTTGACGTCCTGGCCGTTCGGCATCGCCTTCAGGATTTTCTCCATCTCGATCGTCAGCTCGCCCTCGGCGGTCAGGCAGACCGGGTGGGTTTTCAACCGTTTGGACGCCCGGACCTGCTTCACTTTGCCGGCGAGCACGGTTTGCATATGCTCGAAAATGTCCTTGTTCTCGCTCTGCTCCTCATCCGACTCCTTGTCCTTCTCGTCCGGCTCGATGCCGAGATCGCCGCTCGATACCGATTTGAACTCCTTCTCCTTGTAGTTCATCAGCATCTTGATCGCGAACTCGTCGATATCGTCCGTGAAGTACAACAGCTCGTAGCCTTTATCCGTGACCAGCTCGGCTTGCGGCAGCTTCTCGATCCGCTCGATCGACTCGCCCGAGGCGTAGTAAATATACTTCTGGTCTTCCGGCATTCTCGAGACGTACTCGTCCAGAGTGACCAGCTTTTTCTCCTTGGAGGAGTGGAACATGAGCAGATCCTGCAGCAGATCCTTGTTCATGCCGTAGTCGCTGTATACGCCGTATTTGAGCTGGCGGCCGAACGCCTTGTAGAACTTCTCGTAGTTGTCCCGCTCGTCCTTCAGCATGCTTTGCAGCTGGCTTTTGATTTTGTTTTTGATGTTTTTGGCGATCAGGCTGAGCTGACGGTCATGCTGCAGCATCTCGCGCGAGATGTTCAGCGACAGGTCCTCCGAATCGACCATCCCTTTGACGAAGCTGAAATAGTCCGGGAGCAGGTCCGCGCACTTGTTCATGATCAGCACGCCGTTGGAGTACAGTTCGAGTCCCTTCTCGTATTCCTTCGTATAGTAATCGAAAGGCGTATTTTCCGGAATGAACAAAATCGCGTTGTACACGACCGCGCCGTCGGCGCTAATGTGGATATGCTTCAGCGGCTTGTCGAAGCCGTACCGTTTCTCGTTGTAAAACTTCTCGTAATCGTCCGCCGTCAGCTCGCTTTTGTTTCTGCGCCAGATCGGAACCATGCTGTTGATCGTCTGCTCTTCGACATACTCCTCAAGCTCGTTGTCGTTTTCGTCGGCGCCTTCTTTCGGCCGCTGTCCTTTGACATCCATTTTGATCGGGTAGCGGATAAAGTCGGAATACTTTTTGATAATCGCCTTTAAGCGGTATTCCTCCAAATACTCGTCGTACTGGTCGTCCTCGGTGTTCGGCTTGATTTTGAGAATAATCTCGGTCCCTGCCGAATCTTTCCCGCACGACTCGATCGTGTAGCCGTCCGCACCCTCGGATTCCCACTTGAACGCTTCCCCGCTGCCGTGCGCTTTGCTGATTACGGTAACGACATCGGCTACCATAAACGCGGAGTAAAAGCCGACCCCGAACTGGCCGATAATGTTGTGGCCGTCCTTCAGCTCGTTTTCTTTTTTGAACGCCAGGGAGCCGCTCTTCGCGATGATCCCCAAGTTATTTTCAAGCTCCTCCTTGGTCATCCCGATACCCGTATCGGAGATCGTCAAGGTCCGGTTCTCTTTATCTGCGGTGACTTTGATGTAATAATCGTCTTTGTTGAACACAAGCTGGTCGTCCATTAACGCCTTGTAATACATTTTGTCGATGGCGTCGCTGGCGTTGGAGATTAGCTCCCTTAAGAAAATTTCCCGCTGCGTGTAGATCGAGTTGATCATCATTTCCAGCAATCGTTTCGATTCCGCCTGAAACTGTTTCTTAGCCACGAATAAGTCTCCTTCCAATAGTGAAAATAGCCGCGCCAAAACCGCGATGTCGTATTCGTCACCCGTGAAGAAAGGCGGTCCAATCGTTTTGGCACTCAAGTAACTAGACTGCTACTACTATTATTAGTATATAAAACAGACGGATCTGTCAATAGCAACCGCTGCAAATGGTTAATTATTTGTTTTTGGAAGCCTGCGCTACACAATCAGCCCCAGATCTCACAAGCAGGACTTTACTGAGATTTGCTTATAACTGCACCAAATTCGGGGAGTATTTCTTACTTTTTCAGGCATTTCTTGAACCCTTGTCAGTGTTTAAGAATACGTACTTGTCGCCATTTGCTCATCCCTGCACAAAGGAGTTGTCCAGACCAACATGGTTTTTGATTCCAAAAAAAGGACCTCGCCCCCTTCTACGAGGTGGATTCGAGGTCCTTTGGATGTTGTTCAAAAAGTCCACTTTTGATCACGAAGCGGATCAGGATGCTTACTCGACATCGAATATGGAATTCAGCCGGAACTTCCGGTGCTCACAAAAGTTCCCACTACGCTCCGCTCCTCACTTCCTAGCTTCATCCCATCTCGGTGCTGAAAACCGGACTTTTTGAACTCGCACTTTTAGAGTCCTGCTCTCTAAAATCAACCCTTTTAGGAGAGCGCCGAGTTTATTACTCCCGATTCTTACTCACCATGGAGATAAGCTCGCATGTCTCATAAAGCGTAGCAGCATTACAGACGCTTCGGCTCGCGAAGCCGGATCGGCCGGGCGGAAGCTGCCCGTCTCGTCGCCTTCGGTAATTTCGAGGCCTGCTGCCTGACTGACTGCTTCGGCTGCCCAGTCCGGAATGTCCGCCTGATCGGCAAACGTTGTTCCATCCGTACCGGCCGCCAGCGGAGCTCCGATCAATCGAAGCGCGCGAAGCAGCATGACGGCGATTTCCTGACGGGTCACTTGCGCATTCGGACGGAAGGACCCGTCCTCATAACCGGTTACGAGGCCGGCAGCTGATGCCGCTGCTACCGGCTCCATATACCAGCCGCCCGTAACATCGCGGAAAGCGGATATTTCCGACGCCGACGCCTCTAGTCCAAGCACTCGCGTCAGCAGCGCTGCGAGCTCGGCTCTCGTAATCGATCCATTCGGATCGAACCCAGCGCCCCGCCCTTGCACAACTCGCATCGAAGCGAGCAGCTCGATCTCCTTCCGTGCCCAGTGAGCAGCCACATCAGGGAACGATACGGGATGTTCGAGCGTGAAGTACACGCCGGTCGAACGATCGTTCAGCTCCGCAATCCATTCCCGGCCTTGCCCCGAGCGGAACGTCGTAGGCACGAAGCGAACCTCTCCCGTCGATGCGTTCCAACGGAACCCGGCTGCGCCGCTTGCAGGCTTGTCTGCTCCTGCAGGAATCGTACGAGTCACGTACGGTTGGAATCTGGAAAGATCTAGGGTATGGCCGCTCTCCAGCTCCATTCCGATCGCGAATCGGACCGGATAGGACGAGTAGGCCGGGACTCCGATTCGGGACAACGCCTCGCGGACGCTACCCGCCTCCGTCTCATTCGCCGGCGCTATTCCGACCGACAAGGCGCGCAGGCCGCTGCTGCCTTCGGACTCCGCCTTAGCCTGACGGAGCAACTCACCGAGCGGTACCCGGATGGATCCGGAGGCGGTATTCAGCTCAAGCTGTAGCTTCTCGCTCTTGCCAAGCAGCTGATTCACCAGTGGAAGAGGCAGATCAAGCGTTACCGCCTTGCCGTCACTCCGATCAAGAATAAGTCGATCATCTGCAATCTCATCAGGACGGATGTTCATGATACTCGGAATTCCATCGACCATTATCTCCAGAACGAACGTCTTGTTATCCGGGTCGTTGTCAGAGCCGTTATCGGTACCATTCCCCGGGGTAGGATGAACCGGATTGCTTGGCGTACCTGGATCGGTGCCGCCATCATCCCCGCCCCCATCGTCCGGCTCCGTAACCGTCACCTGAATCGTGGCGGATTGCCCCGACCATTCCGCCGTCAGGGCAGTCCGGCCGGCCGTAACGCCTCTCAGCGTCTGTCCCGTAATCGTCGCGACATTCGGATTATCGATGCGAAGCGAGACATTAGGAGTCACATCCACAGACCCTCCGTCCGAATAGACCGCGCGTACAGTCAGTTGCCCGCTTTGCCCGGCTTCCAGCGAATAGGAGGCCGCTCCGAACTCGATACGTTCAAGCACCCGTTCCACAAATACCGCAGCATCTGCGGATTGGCCGCCGTATACGGCATGCATTACCGTCGTGCCCGGCTGCAGCCCGCTCAGCGTCCCGTCAGGACGCAGCTCCGCGATTCCCGGTATGCTGTACGTGATGACCGAACCGGCGGTAACGTTAAACTCGGTACCGTCACTCAACTTGAGCTTAACCGCGGCCTGCCCGTTCCCCCTATGCCGAATCGTATAGGAAGACGGATCCCAGCGAAGCCCTACCGGAGCCGGCACGACATGAACGGTCCGGCTTACTTCACTGGCGGCGTTGCCGGCCGAGTCGATGGCATGATATCGAAGCATATAAGTGCCTGTCTGACCGGCATACACATTGCCGGTGACGGTAGCCGTCAGCCCGGAATCGATATTGTCGGTAACCGTCGTACCCGGATCCTGGAACGGACTATTCAAGTACAAGGTCATCTCCGGCGAACCGAGCAGCAAGATGACCGGAGACGTTTTGTCGATCTTTACATCCGCCGATGCAATCTCGCTCGTATTGCCGGCCGGACTCGTCTGACGGGCCGACACGGTCGTGATGCCTTCGGCGGCAACCGTAACGGGTGAGCCGTAAGGGGTCCATGGTCCGGTTAGGCCGACTTGAATCTCCAGCACGTTGCCCGCTGCGCCGATGGCTTCCACCGTAACATCCGAAGAAGTCCAGTTCGGCTCGCTTACGTTCAATACCGGTTTATTAGGCACGACGGAATCGACGGTGATCGAAAGGGTCGATGTCAGGCTTTCATTCCCAGCTCGATCGATGGACTTAGCGTTTACAGGGAAAGTTCCGTCAGACACCCCAGAGAAGGCAGCCGACCATTTCCCATCCGGTCCGACGGCCGATGTTACCGGAGCATAAGTGGCAATCTGCACCGTGATCGTGCTGCCCGGCTCGGCCGTACCTGAAATTACCGGCGAACTGGATGGGAATACCGTTCCACTCGCGGTAATGAACAGAGGCGCGTCCGGAGCGATCGTATCGATCGTAACCCCCGTCCCGTCGACTGCAGGAAGCGCAAGTGATGCCGCATTGCCGGTTGCGGCACGGATCGCCCCTCCTTGCAGATCGATCGTCCCGGCAACCTGAATACCGTCGGAATCGTTAACTCCGCTAACAATCGGATATACGAAAGTCAACTTGTCTGCCGTCGGCGTTCCGCCCGCCGTGAAGAGGGCCCGCTCGGTACGTCCGTTTATCGTCAGAGCTAGTGACGGCGTCCCCCCTGCTGTGTCGACGATTACCGGTTCGTTGTAACTTACCGTAAATATCAGCGATTGCCCTGCGCGATAAGCGCCAGGCGCAGGCGGCAATACACCGTTAACTGCAGCGGCGACGGCATTCACGCGTACACCGGTCAAGTTGGCGGCAGGAAGCGCCAGTTCGAGCGCATTTCCAATTGCATCGACTATTCCGGCATTTCCGATCAGAAGCGTCTGTCCAACTTCTATCCCATCCGCATCATTGTCGCCATCCGCTACTGTGTAACGGAATACGAGCTCAGTCGGGCTCGACAAGCCGCTATGGAACGTCGCGATCCGCGAAGCCGCACCGATTACAATCGCCAGTGAAGGCTCTCCGTTGGATACATCAATCGTTACAGGCTCGCTGACCGTAAAACGGAATACCAGTTCATTCCCCAATACGTAAGTACCGGATGCAGGAGGTATAAGCGCAGTCAGGCTTGGGGCCATCGTATCGATGCGGATGCCGGACGAATCCATGCCGCTTGGGATCGCCAGATTCGCGTCGTTGCCGGCCGCATCCCGTATCGTTCCGCCTTCCGGGCGGATCGCCCCGAGCCGTATCCCTGCGGAATCGCTCCCTGCTTCAACCACATACCGGAACAACAGCTTGTTCGTATCGGAGCCGGACATATACGGAGCAAGTACCGTTCCCGCACCGACCTCAATCGGCAGCGCCGGTGTCCCCGTCACTTTCACAGCTTCGCCGAACTGTACCTCGAACAGCAGCTCTTGCCCTTCCCGGTACGTACCGTTTGCAGGCAAACCGACTCCGACTATGTCCGGAATTACTGAATCGATCAGCACTTCTGAAGTAAGCCCTATATTAGAGAGGGACAGCTTGGCAGGAGCGCCCTCCCGGCTTGTCATCGTCGCACCGTTCAGCGAAAGCGCCGTATCGACTGCGATCCCGTCGAGATCGGTTAATCCGTTCTCAATCGCGTAGATGAACGTCAGGTCCGTCGAACCTGAACCTCCGCTATAAACGGCCATCTTGTTCGCCGCTCCGATCGTCAGTCCCAGTCCCGGCTTACCGCCGCTTTCTCCCACATCGACGATGCGATCATAGCGGACTGTTAAAGCAAGCTCATCGCCGGCCTTGTATAGATTTGCCGGCGGAACGGATACGGCCTGCACGCGCGGCACCGGCAGCACGACCGTCCGGTCTTCATCCGAATTATTGCCCTCAAAGCCCGTCTCCTCGCCGCCGCCTGATACGGCTGCGCGGTTGATCAGCTCACCGGGAGCGTTATCCGCTACGCTGACCGTCAGTGTGACGCTGGACGATGCCCCTGGTGCAAGCGGACCGGCATGGCTACACGTCTGTGCAGCAGGGACGCATACCCAACCCGCGCCTGACATCGCCGTAGCCGTCAGTTCAGCCGGCAGCGTATCGCTCAGGTTAATCGGAGCGCTAGTCGGCGCCAGGCCGCTATTGGTAACCGTAATCGTATATACGGCGTCAGTCTGCCCCTGATAAAAGCTGCCCGTATGGCTCACATCCACGATCAGATCGGGAACGGCCCGGACCTGCAACTCCATCGAACCGGATAGCGTAAGCATCTGCCCGCCGACCATGCGGGATACGGTAAATACGTAGCTGGCGTCCCCAGCCTTATCGGCCGCCGTGGTCACCTTCAGCGTATGTTTCGCCACCCCGCTCGGGGTGAATTCGAAGCTCTGTACAAGACCAGAGGGAACGGTTACTTGCTGCGGCTCCGAGACCGTCGCCGCCGCATCGCGGAAATCGAAGGTCCCGGTGTAAACCTCCCCATACCGGATCGAAGCCCGCTGCCCTTCGTAAGCCCCTGCCGCCGACGCCGAAGCCAATAACCGAGGGAATCCCCGCTGGTCGTACTCGGCATCCGACGCGCCGCCGCCGCTTCGGGCCGGACTGTTCGGCGCCAAAGCATGAGTTTTCGTAAATCCGCCGTTATCGGCTAGCGGAAGCAGCCCAGCGCTCGTCCCGTCCGGAACAATCTGATTGCCCCCGTCGCCTGGAGCACCGCTCATCGCTCCGGCTGCCTTGCGAAGTACGTTATTCTTACTGAAAGCCGGGTCTAGCGGAGTGACACTTCCGCTTCCGATCCCGATATCTGCGCGGTCCGAAAAGGATATCGCCCGGTTGTCCGCCACGATGGAGCTGAGCAGCTTCGGGGCGCCAGCTGCAATCAGCAGCCCGCCTCCGGGCTTAGTCACGCTCTCATTGTTCGTGATCGTGACATGCTTCAGCACAGGTGAGCCGCCGGCTCCCGCATTGATCCCGCCTCCGCCGTCCCGGGCATAATTCCCGCTGAAGGTGCTGTTTGTAACTGTCGTATTCGGGATTTGCAGCGCCATTGCGCCGCCGATCCCGAAATTACTCGGTGCGCCCGCGCGAAGACCGTTCGCCCGGTTGCCGATAAAGGCACTGTCCGACACTTCAACAGCGCCTGTCCCCAAGGCTGGCAAGAAGGCGATTCCGCCTCCGGCTCCCGCCCCGGCTATGTTGCTCTCGAACGTCGAGCGTACGATCTCCAGACCAAGATCACCATCCAGATACAGGCCGCCGCCGTGTTCAGCCGCTGTGTTGCCCTTGACGGTCACCCGATCGAGCTTCAGCTTGCCGCCGGCCAGACCCGACACGTACAATCCCCCGCCTGAGCTGCCGTTTGAAGCAGTCTCATTGTCCTCAATTACAACATCATACAGCGATAAAGAGGACGTCCCCGTATCGGCCAATATGCCGGCCCCGCCATAAAGATCTCCGGCAGGCGTCTGACCGCCGGTGATCGTAAGCGACTTGATCTCCACATCAGGGAATGAGGACGACATGCTCTCATTGATAAGGAGTACCCGGTTGCCGCCTCCGATCAGCTTCGACCTCTTCCCCCCGGCTTCTTCTGAGCCGACCAGAATGACACCGTCCGTCAGCTCCAGCGGCTGCCCGCCCAAGTCGTAGTCGATCGCAGCGAGCTGGATCGTGTCGATGCCGGGGGTGGTGTTACTTGTATTCACATCGGCTCGCAGCTGCGCCACGGAGCCGGGTGTAAACGTCGCCGCCTCTGCCGCTTCCGGCGTCCACAGCGCAATAGCCGCCAGCAGTCCAGTGCCGCATAACGTCTGTCCGATCCGGGCAAGTCGAGCGTACCGCTCTCTCACTCTCTTCCCGCTCTCAAACGGAACATTCGTTCTCTTGTCCATGCATCCCTTCTCCTCCCTCCGGTACCCGAATCTCCCTATGACCGTGGCGGGAACACGCCCTGCAGCGCTATGATAAAGTTTAAAGCCAGAAACGGCTGCATGTTATTGTGCGGCATTCCGCCTCCGACAGGCGCCATAGCTTGCGGATGCATCGTCACATTACCGGGTCCCGGCCCGTATAAGAAACCGCCGCGACGGCCGAGAGTCGCCGCTGGCAGAGCACCGGTCGGATCGCTTTGCGGTACCGGCGCCTCGCCATGTCGCAGCTCATGGCCATGTGACGGCAGCTCGGACACGAGCAAAGTCACCGCCGCCTCGCCAGAAGCTTCGCCCAGTGAGTGATCGCTCAGCCCGGGTCCTTGTCCCGGATGCATCGGAACTCGCCCGCGCAAATCCGGCAGGGCAAAGGTTGACTTACCATCCCCTCCATATGTCGTCCCGAGTAAAGAAAACAGCGCCGTATTTTGCGAAAGCGGGAGCAATTGCCCGTCGCAGAATGCCCATCCCTTGGGCGCAAAATTAGTTCCTATTATTCGGATCTCAGCTAGAAACGGATCTGCCATACTATTCCTCCTAACTAGTTTGGCGAAGGAAAAATGCCTTGTATCGCCATACAAAAAGATAGAGTCAGATAAGGCTGCATATTGCTATGCGCGGAAGTTCCGCCCGCAACCGAAGTCGTCTGCGGGCTCGTTGCGGCAACGGCACCGGATTGCGGCCCCCATGTATGATAAGCGCTGACGCCCGGAGCAGCCCATACTTGACCTATGCCCTGCGCTTCTTGCGGCGACCGGGAGGAAGCCGGCAAAGAGGACGCCCGCAGAAGATGCTGATGTCCAGGCATTTCCGACATCGTTAACATATGGTTCTCTTCGCCTCCCCGCTGGCCAAGCACAATTCCGTTTCCGGAATGGCCCGGCACCCGGCCTCTCAAGTCGGGCAGCGCAAACGTCGTTTGTCCGTCCCCTCCATATGTCGTGCCAAGCAGACTGAACAAGGCCTGGTTCTGATTAATCGGCAGAAATTGTCCATTGCAGAGCGCCCAGCCTTTCGGAGGGAATGCGAATGAAAACAGCCGGATTTCGGCCAAAAAAGGCTCTGCCATCGTGGTGTCTCCTCCTCACGTCTGTGACGGGTATATCCCGAACAGTGAAATAATAAAATGGACGCACAGATACGGCATCATATTGTTGTGGGGCTGACTGCTCCCCGCGGCAGTTACCGCTCCTGCATGCATCGAACCCGAAACCTCCGCCCCCGCAGCCGTATAGGGCGACAGCGTCGACAATGCCAAAGCGGCCTGATCGGGATTACTCGTATCCCCCTGCTCCAGCCGCACCCCGATCGGATGGCTGTGCTGCGGAATTTGTCCTGTCGTTAAAGTTATGCTTTCTACGCCGCCGGTCATTGCCAACGGATAGGTGGTGCCGGTGACGCTAGCCCCTTGGTGTATCGGTATCCGGCCCCGCATATCAGGCAATTGGAAAGTCTCTTGCCCGTCTCCCCCATAAGTCGTTCCGATTAGATTAAATAAAACGTCATGCTCAGCGACGCTCAGCACCTGCCCTTCGCAAAACATCCACCCGGCAGGGGCGAAGTTCCCCGCAAACATGCGAATCTCTCCAACATAAGGCTGAGCCATATCGGATCTCCTCCTTTTCCCAGTCTCCTCTAAGTTAAAGTTAGACTAATCCCGAATCAATCGGTTAAACGCAGCCTCATACCGGTAACCGTCAGGGTCCCGTCCGTGAGGAACGACAAAAACCGCCGAAGCTTCCAGATCCGGATGATGCAGCACAAGCGTCTGCTGTTGAATGAAGGGCTGCAGCGGCCCCTTGAACAGCAGGGTAAACGACTCATAACCGGAGGATCGGCCCCGGTCTTCAACTTCAAGCAGCTTCAGCTCAAGAGCCGGATCGACACCCCCCACCCGGAATACAGTGCCTGCAGCCGATTTATACTGATCCAGAGTCGATTCCACTGTTCCCTTCACTTCCTTCTTTACAGATTCCGGCGACTGGTCTACAGCCTGCTCCGGTTCCCATCTCATTTCGGTGTACACCTCGCCGGCCTTCAAGCAGGCGAATCCATGCCGCTTATACAACCGCTGCGCGGCTTCATTGCCGTTATCCACTCGCAGCAATACAGGCTTCCGGTCTGCTTGCGCCTCCTCTAGCAGCCGGAAAATGACCTCGCTTCCAAGGCCCCGATTCCGCTCTTCGGATTGAACTGCAATATCGATAAGGGTAATCTCGCTCGGTCCAATATTCACCCGCACCGCACCCACCGGCCTGCCATGCTCCCGCACAACCGAAAAAGCCGAATCGGGATAAACAGCCAAATACGTTGCTTCCCGTGCGCGATATTGCATGTGCAGCAGCGATTCAACCGTAGCCGTTTGGCAGCCGGATCCCGACAATTCCCGGCGACGCGGCTCCGCGAACAGTTCATACAGAAAAAGCTCATCCTCCGGATCGGCAGCATCAAGCCGCATCTACGAATTACCTCCCTGGCAGCGATCTCTTAGACTATGAAGTGCGAAATTTGACAGACAACTGAAAGACAACTTACTCCACATTCTAAAGGTTCATCGGCGGCAATACTAGCTTCTTTCTTGGAACGGCGCAAAGATGAAAAGTCTAGCTGTTATACAATCGAGCTTCTTCACGTATTTGTCCAGATTCAGTTGATGAATCTGTTCCAGCATTACTGCCGGATTTATCGGAATCAGGTATTCCATTAAAGTAGATTTCATGGTATGGTTTTTTTATCGCTTCTACCGTCCTTTATATTACATT
>NZ_JBYUPU010000066.1:0-28101 GCF_058135425.1 Paenibacillus sp. MAH-35 | reverse complement strand
TTTGCCTTCGCTACCTCCGCACCCATCCTCACGGACTGAGCACTATGCGTCAGCTACTACTTCCGCCGCCACGCGGTGTAGAGGAGACTTTCACTCCTTAGTCGAAGCGCTGCCAAGCGCACAAAAAACCGTCACCCAGCACATTCGCGCTGTATGACGGTTTCGTTGCCTATTCTTGAGCCCGGCGGCGATCTCAGCGATCACGCCGTTACTTCACAATCACTTTCAACGTAGCCGTCTTGCCGCCGAATTTGGCTGTGACGGTAGCCGTTCCTTTGGCATAAGCCATGATGGCTCCGTCTTTGACGTCTGCCGTTGCGTCACGCGAGCTTTTCCACTCGGCTTTGCCGGCTACATCTACATCAAGCCCGTCGCGGTAAGTCGCCGTCAAATTGACCCGCTTCGTCTCTCCGACCTTCATCTCGATCGTTTTGACGTTCGTTTTTAAATATTTCAAGCTGTCTACTTCGATCGGAATCGATACCGTCTTGCTGCCGTATTTGGCAGTGATCGTCGTTTTCCCGTAGCTGACTGCGCTAACGAGGCCCGTATGGTTTACGTCGGCGATCTTGTACGAGCGTGTCGTCCATTCCGCTTCACCGGTTACGTCGCGCGTCGAGCCGTCGGAGAACGTCGCGGTCAAACTTAACTGCTCGTTTTGACCCGATCTCAGCTCGGCCGATTTCTTGTTCAGGGTCAGCTTCTGGGCGGTGTCGATTTCGACCGGAATGGTAATTACCTTCGCTCCGTACTTGGCCGTCACCGTTACCCGTCCGCTATCGAAGGCCGTAATCAGACCGTTATATACGTCCGCTACCTTGGCGGAAGAAACGGACCATACCGCTTTATTCGTAACGTCTTCCGTTGTACCGTTGCCGTAAGTTGCCGTCAAACCGACTTGCAAATTATCGCCTTTGCGCATTACGACGCTCCGGTGAGTCGGAGTCAGCCGGTCGGCCAGCTCCACTTGTACGGAGATCGTAACCGTCTTCTCTCCAACCTTGGCCATAATCGTCGATTTGCCGCTTCCGACCGCGGTCACGTAGCCGCCGGACACTTCAGCGACGCTCGAGGAGGATGAACTCCAGGCAGCCTCGCTTGTCGAATCTTTGGAAGTGCCGTCCTTGTATTTGGTCGTGAGAAGGATTTGCTTGCCTTCCCCTTCCTTCAGATAGATCGTTTTCTCGTTAGCGGTGAGGGATTCCATCGCTCCGACGCTGACCGTAATTTTGATCGTCTTCTTGCCGTACTTAGCCGTAATGACCGCTTCCCCGCGATCGACCGCGCGGATTATGCCGTCGTCGGCCGTTGCGATCGACTCGTTGCTGGAAATCCATTCGGCCTTGGACGTGACGTCTTCCGTATTGTTATCTTCGTAAGTAGCCGTCAGCTTGATTTCCGCCGTATAGCCCGGTTGCAGCTCCACTTTCACCTTATCCGCTTCAAGCTTGGACGCCGGGTCCACGGAAACCGGAATCGTAATAATTTTATCTCCGTACTTCGCCGTAACTTTCGTTTCCCCGGAGCTGATCGCCTTAACGACCCCTTTGGATTCCAGAACCGCTACCGCTTGATCCTCCGAGCTCCACTCTGCGGAATCGGTAATGATCTCGCTGGTGCCGTTGGCATAATAAGCTTTCAGCTCCAGCTTCGGAGCCGTTTCCCCTTTGCGCAGCGACAACGATTTTTTGTCCAGCTCCAGCTTTCTGGCTATGCCTACGTCTACTGCGGCGGTAACGGTTTTGGAACCGTAAGTGGCAGAGATCGTCGCTTGGCCGACCTTATAGGCCCGGATCTGACCGTCCACAACATCGGCCACGTCGGCATTGTCCGAAGACCATTCCGCCAGATTGGTAACGTCCACTGATGCTCCGCCGTCTGCGAACGTCGCTTTTAGCGTCAGATTATCCGTGCCGCCCACTTTCAGGAATATGTCGCTTTTGCTCAGCGTCAAGTTTTTCGCCAGCTCTACATTCACGGTCACGACCGCCGTTTTCTCGCCGAAACTGCCGGTAATGGCCGCCTGGCCAGTCCCGAGCGCGGTGATCTTGCCGTTAATGACGTCGGCGACTTCCGGCTTGTCGGAGCTCCACTGCGCTTTGGTGGTAACGTCCTCGCTATTGCCGTCCGCATAGGTAACTTCGAGCTTGACCGTATTCTCGTCGCCCACTTTGACATGAAGCGTCGAAGGCGTCACTTTTAATACGCGGGCCGTATCGACCTGAACCGGAATCGATACCGATTTGTCCCCGTACTCGGCCTTAATCGTCGCCTCTCCGCTTCCGTTGGCGCGTACTTTACCCTTCGATACATAAGCGACGCTCTCGTCGCTCGAAGACCATGTCGCCAGTCCGGTTACGTCCTCAGGCGCATTGCCGCTCGCAAAGATCGCTTCCAGCTTGATCGTCTCTTCCGTCCCCTTGCGCATTGATAGCGACGTTTTGTCCGCTTCCAGCTTGCGCGCGATTCCGGCGTCGACAGTGATCGTTACGGTTTTCGTACCGTAACTTGCCGTAATGGTCGCTTGACCGACCGAGTTGGCGGTAATGGTACCGTCCTCTACGTCGGCAATCGACTCGTCGCTGCTGGACCATTCCGCTTTGGCTGTCACCACTTCGCTAGTGTTGTTCTCGTCGGCATAATACGCCGTGAGCGTAATGGTCTCAGACCCGTCTATCTTCAGGAACAAATCAGTCTTGCTCGCTTCCAGTTTCTTGACCGTCTCTACATTGACGATAATCGTAGCCGACTTGCCGCCGTAAGTTCCCGTTAAGGTCGCTTGTCCGGCGCCGTAAGCAGTTACGACTCCTTTAAATATATCCGCCACGCTTCCGTTCGAAGACGTCCATTCGGCGAGGGCGGCCACATCGTCGGTATCGCCGTTCTCGAACATCGCCATCAGCTTCACGTCGTCGGTGCCGCCTACGCGCAAATCGATACTTTCGACGGAAGGGTCGAGCCGGCGTACAATATCTACGCTGACCGGCACAGTAACGGTTTTGCCGCCGTAGGTCGCGATGACGTTCGTCTTCCCGGAGCCGACCGCCGTCACTTTCCCGTTCACGACGGATGCGACCAGATCGCTTTCGGTTCTCCATTCCGCTTTGGACGTTACGTCTTCGACTTGCCCGTCCGTATAGGTCGCTTCCAGTGTAATCTGCTCAAATTGTCCGACGCGCTTGGATAGAGACTGTTTGTTCTTGTCCAGGCTGCGCACTTTTTTGTGGACGTTCACTGTGACGACCTCGGTTTTGCCCAAATAAGTCGCCGTAATGTACGCCGTTCCTTCCTTCTTGGCTACGATATTGCCCGCGTACACGGAAGCGACGTCCGGATTGTTCGCATCCGCATTCCATATCGCTTTTATCGTGACATCGGATGTCGAGCCATTTACGTTAATAGCCGTCGCCGTCAAGGAGAACGAGTCGCCCACCGATAACGACAACGCATTTTTGGATAACACAAGACGCGAGATTTCTTCCGCGGCCCATGCCCGTCCCGTACCAGGCCCGATGACCAGGGCGGCTATAAGAATGAACTGCATCATGACGATACTGATTTGCTTCCATCTAAACCCGGACAACAAGCTTGTCCGTTTGTTCCTTTGCGTCAAATCGGCCATTCCTTTCTTCCGCTCCTCCGCTGAGGACACGCTTTTTGTAAACTTTCAATACGTCTCCTCTCTATATCGACAAAAATGGACAATAACTTTATACTTATATTTTTATAAATCTTGCAACTTTTCGTGACGCTCTCCCGTCTATGTTTAATTCCAGCACAAAAAACCCTTCCCGCCTATCCAAGGAAGGGCTGCTTGACGTTCTTCCATCGCCAATCCGCCAGCGGCATCTTGTCGTGGCGGCTGCTTAGCGTGGGGGATGACTTCGTCGATGAAACCGGCTTCGATCCGGTCCACCGCCAGCTTCTCAAGTCTGCGGGTGATTTTCGCCTTCTCCTGCGTGTTCAGGTTCCTCCCCCTAGGCGTATTCCCCCCACATAACACAGAAGTTCAATCCCCCATAAAGGGAGATTGAACTTCTATTCCGCATATGTGCGGGAGAGTTAGTCCTAAGATACCTACTTATTACTTCTTGATCCAGTGCATCATTTCACGAAGCTGACGGCCAACCGTCTCCAGTTGATGCTCGGACTCGCGGCGGCGAGTAGCTGTGAAGAACGCACGGTTCGATTGGTTTTCGAGAATGAAGTTGCGCGCGAACGTACCGTTTTGGATATCTTCGAGCACTTTCTTCATTTCTTTTTTCGTTTCGTCCGTTACAACGCGAGGACCGGTCACATAGTCGCCGTACTCAGCCGTGTTGGAGATGGAGTGGCGCATTGCAGCCAGACCGCCTTCATACATCAGGTCGACGATCAGCTTCAGCTCGTGCAAGCACTCGAAGTAAGCAACTTCTGGCTGGTAGCCGGCTTCAACAAGCGTCTCGAAACCTGCTTTAACAAGCGCCGAAGTACCTCCGCACAATACAGCTTGCTCCCCGAACAAGTCGGTTTCGGTTTCTTCGCGGAACGTCGTTTCGATAACGCCCGCACGGGTGCAACCGATTCCTTTTGCATAAGCAAGACCGAGGTCTTTCGCTTTGCCGGAAGCGTCTTGGTATACGGCGATCAGGCCCGGTACGCCGAAGCCTTCTACGTATACGCGGCGAACGAGGTGACCCGGCGATTTTGGAGCGACCATGAATACGTCGGTGTCCGCGTTCGGCACGATTTGGCCGAAGTGGATGTTGAAGCCGTGGGAGAATACAAGCGCTGCGCCTTTTTTCAGGTTTGGCGCAATCTCTTCATTGTATACTTTCGCTTGCGTTTCGTCCGGCATCAAAATTTGTACCAGATCCGCGCGGCTAGCTGCTTCTGCAACGGAAACAACTTCGAAGCCGTCGTTTTTCGCCTGGTCCCAAGAACGGCCTTGACGAAGCCCGATAATGACTTTTACACCGCTGTCGCGCAAGTTTTGCGCTTGAGCGTGACCTTGGCTGCCGTAGCCGATAATTGCAACCGTTTTGCCGGAGAGTACGCTTAAGTCAGCGTCTTTTTCATAATACATTGTTACTGCCATGGAATAAGTTCCTCCTCGATTTTTCTAACAACCCTGTGAGCGGGCGTCCGAGGCGGCGAACCGGCGAGCAGCGCGGGCTGCGGCAGGCTCGTCCCCTTGGACCCCCGCTCGAGGGCTGCGAATGTGTTCCTTAAGCGGGTTAAATTTAGAATAGCCGATCCGTTACTTCACCATGCCGCGGATCATAGCGGTAATACCCGTCCGGGAAAACTCCCGGATGCCGTAAGGCTTGAGAAGCTCCGCCATCGCATCGATCTTCGTCGTATCGCCGACCACTTGAACGATCAGCGAATTCGGGCCGATGTCGACGACAGCCGCGCGGAACGTCTCGACGATGCCGAGAATTTCCGGCCGCATGCTTGGCTCGGCGCTTACTTTAATAAGAGCGAGCTCGCGTGCTACCATCGGATGGGAGCTCAGGTCGACTACTTTAATGACGTCAATCAATTTGTACAGCTGCTTCTGCACCTGCTCGAGCGTCCGGGCGTCGCCCGTCGTCACGATAACCATGCGCGACAGGCCCGCCTCCTCGGACTCCCCGACGGTAATGCTCTCGATATTAAACCCTCTGCGTCCGAACAATCCGGAGACGCGTTGCAGGACGCCAGGCTGGTTATTGACCAAAACGGATATGGTATGCTTCATCGTACTCATTCCGAATCCCCCAATATCATCTGACTTAACGTGCTGCCCGCCGTAACCATCGGGAAGACGTTCTCCCCTTTCGGCACGACGAAGTCGATGACGACCGGTCCCGGGGTATCGAGCGCTTCCTGCCAAGCCTTGCGCGCTTCTTCCTTGTTCGTCGCACGCAGCCCTTTGACGCCGTACGCTTCCGCCAATTTCACGAAATCCGGGCTGCCGGCCAGATCGATATGGCTGTAGCGGTTCTCATAGATGATCTCCTGCCACTGACGCACCATGCCGAGCACCTGGTTGTTAATAATGACGACTTTAACCGGAATGTTGTTGATCGCGCAAATCGCCAGCTCCTGGGCGCACATCTGCATCCCGCCGTCGCCGTTGATCGAGACGACCAGCTTATCCGGGTTGCCCATCTGGGCCCCGATCGCCGACGGGAAGCCGAAGCCCATCGTGCCGAGTCCGCCCGAAGAGATGAACGAGCGCGGATTTTGGAACTTGTAGTACTGCGCGGCCCACATCTGATGCTGGCCGACGTCGGTCGTCACGATCGCTTCGCCCTTCGTCGTCTCGTTGATCATCTCGATGACGTATTGCGGCTTCAGCTCGGTATCCGAATCTTTGTACCGCAGCGGCTGCTGCTGCTTCATCGCAGCGATCTCGGCGATCCATTCCTGCGATTTGGCCGGTTGTGCCTTCTGGTTGGCGAGCTGCAGCACGGCTTTCACGTCGCCGACGACCGGAATGTCGGTCTTCACGTTTTTGCCGATCTCTGCCGGATCGACGTCGATATGAGCGACCGTCTTCACGTTCGGTGCGAAACCGTTCAAATTCATCGTCACGCGATCGTCGAAGCGGGAACCGATCGAGATGAGCAGATCCGCGTTTTGAATCGCATGGTTCGCCGTATACGTGCCGTGCATCCCCGGCATGCCCATCCACAGCTCATGGCCGCTCGGGAATCCGCCGAGTCCGAGCAAGGTCGTCGTGATCGGAATTTGCGTCTTGTTCACGAATTCGACCAGCTCCGGAGCCGCGTCCGCATAGACGACGCCGCCGCCCGCGATAATGACCGGACGTTCCGCCTGCTCGATCGCCTGGAGCAGCTTGTCGACTTGCAGCTTGTTCGGCTGGGTCGTCGGATTGTAGCCGCGAATCTCGACCTTATCCGGGTAGTAAAATTCCGTCTTGAGCGCCGATACGTCCTTGGGAATATCGATCAGGACAGGACCTTTACGTCCGGTGTTGGCAATGTGGAACGCTTCATGAATGATGCGCGGCAGATCCTCGACCTTGCGCACCAAGTAGCTATGCTTCGTAATCGGCATCGTGATGCCGGTAATGTCCGCTTCCTGGAACGCGTCGGTTCCGATAAACTGGGTCGCTACGTTGCCGGTAATGACGACGAGCGGCACCGAATCCATATACGCGGTAGCAATTCCGGTGACGAGGTTGGTAGCCCCCGGTCCGGAAGTCGCGATACAGACGCCAACTTTCCCGGTAGACCTCGCATAGCCGTCAGCAGCGTGAATCGCGCCTTGTTCGTGACGGGTGAGCAGATGCTTAAAATCCGGATTGCCGTGCATCGCGTCGTAAATGTACAATACAGCTCCGCCCGGGTAGCCGAAGACGCAATCCACTCCCTCCAAAAGCAGTGAACGAAGCAAAATCTCCGACCCGGTAATCACGTCCGGCTGAAGCAGCTTGCGGCGAAGTTGTTCCTTAGACAGTGTCGCTTCCATTTGAGCACACATAAGTGACCCTCCTCTCAAAGATTAACCATCAGCGGTATATGCTTCAGACGAAACCAAAAAACCCCTTTCGTCCGAAGCGCGCGAATGCGCGAACGGGACGAAAGGGGTTAGCTCTTCCGTGGTACCACCCAAGTTTGCGATGCGCCTCACAGCGCAAAGCCTTAGCAAGTACGAGCTCCTCGAGGTCGGCTGATACTTGCGGCACGGTAACGTGTGCCATTCCGATTCCCCCTACTAGCGCAGCATCTGACAAGATACCGTTTTTCAGGGAAACAGCTCCGAGGTGAGCTCGTCGACAAAGGATTATGGCTTAGGTTTCAGCTGATCCTTAAGCTCTCTGGTACATAAGGGCCTTTGTCACTTCGTCCTCATCATAGCCGATCACGACAATTAATTGAAGTCAATGTTAGACATATTATATCACTACCGTCCGAATAGTCAATACCCTTCGATCCGAATCGCGTCCCGGAATGATCTGGAAGCCGTCAGCTCCACTCATTCTTCTTCAGATCGGCGAGCTCGGCCAGATGTTTCGCATAATCGAAAGCTTTGCCGGCGCGCGTGCCCGGGGCCGCTTGAGACTGTATTTGATCGAGCCCTGCGCTAAGCTTCTCGAGCAAAGCCGTGACCTTGTCGCGCGCCTGTGCCTTCTCCTGCTCCGGGATTTTATCCGCATCGACGATCCGGTGGGGGAACAGTGGGATGTTCCAGCCCGTGACCTCGGCGGCGGCGTTCTCCACTAGCTCCAGCAAAGCTTTGACCGGCTCCCTCTGCTCTAGAGGGTAGTAGGTGTAGTAATCGCTCAATATGCCGCTTAAGTCATCGCCCCAGAGCGCTCTGCAGAATACGTAGCCGTTAAACGCCTGCGCCCATTTCCAGTCGTAATCCGGATATCCCGGGCAAGGCACGACGAGGTTGGTCAAGCCGTCAGCCCGCAGCTCGCGAAAATAGGCCATATCGGCGACTATTCGGCTGGGGATGCTTGGGAACAGGGCGGAGAACATATAATGATCACTGTAATATTCGAAAATCGTCAGCTTCCTGCCGTTCCTGTGCGCTTCCGCCGCCCAATCGCGCTCGATCCGGTCCGCTTTCCGGTCGGACAACGACGGCGACTCCTCCAGACCGTACCGGTAATCTCTGCCCCAGAAGGCGAGCAGCGTGTCGATCTCCCGGGAGCCGGACATGCTTCCCCGGTCGAGCATCTTCCAGGACAACCCCGCATTATAGGAAATGTGCTCCACTTCAACGCAGGGCAGCTTGTCGTATAATTTCCGCTTCAACTGCTCCGTATGCCGGATGTACAGCTCCAGAAACGTTTCGCTTTGGGAGGAGACGTCCTCGGGCCATAACGACACCCGGGTCAGACGGGGGACATCGGCACAATAGTCCGCGATCATCCCGATCACCGATTGCTGCCAGGACGGGTCCCCATAATCCAGCTGACGTTTGGCCGTGTAAGGATGATCCGCAGACTGTCTGCGCAAAGCCTCTTCCTTATCGAGGAAAAATTTCATGCTGTGTCCGCCGAGTGTGATGTCCATGCCCCGCTTGACGATTTCCGGCGCGACCGTATCGCGGATGTTGTCCCATAACATAAACGTAAAGAAAATTTCGCCTACCCGGTTTTTGGCCATCCAGTCGATCATATCGCTGATGAAGGCGGGGTCGTAGATGTTCTCGAATACGAACCCTCTGCGCCCGAACCACGGCTCGTACAAGCGGGCCTCCCCTTCCGAACCCGGCAGCGCCGGCAGCTCATCGGACAGCGCCGGTTCCTCCCCCGGATAGATCCAATGCACGCCCGCGTACACTTTGAAAAAGTCGTAGACGGCATACAGAGCCGCAGCCGGCGTCAACCCCGCAAGCAGCACTTCGCGCCCCTTTACCTCCATCCAGTAGCTGCCCTGCTTCAGCTCCCGCTGATCGGCCAGTTCCGCCTGAAGCCGTGCGCTGCACCCGTGCTCCAGAGCTTCGTCTATCGTCGCGATCGTTACGGCCGCATCGGGCGCAACGGCGCGCAGCCTTTCCTCATACTCCGCCGCAAGGCGCGCCCATTCTTCCGCGGCAAACCGGATCGCCGGCTCCGCCGACCAGCTCGTAATCTTGTTGTTCATGCCTACGCTCCTCCATTTTCCGCTATATACACCTGAAACTTGGATGTCTCTCATCCGGCCAAAGCCTGCTCTTAATAAGAAAAACCGGCTACTTCCGCACCGGCAGCTTGATTAACTGTGCCCCTTGCGTATAATAAACGCTTCCGTCCGGGCCGAGCGTCATCAGGTTCACCGGTTTGTCCGTCAACATACGCGAGTCGAGCGTCCGGGGGTCGAAGACGACCAGACGGCGACCGATGGTCGTGTATAGCATTCCGTCGCCGCCCCATCTCATGAAGAACGGTCGCCACGTGCTCCCTCTATCGCCTTCCGTTATGACACGGCTTTTGACGACTGTCCGGGTCAGCGGGTCCATCGCGAACAAAGCGCACGCGCTGTCCGCCCCCTCCGCTCTCCCCCACATGATCCCCCACAGCAGTCCGTCGGGCCCGAACCTCAGTTCTCCGATCATTTGCGGCGAAATAAATCCGGAAACCTCGGGCTTCAGCTCCGCCGTCCGAGCCGCCTTGGCGACGTCCCATACGAAGAGGCGCGCTTCCGTTTCGGAAGGCTGGATGCCAAGCCCGCCCCAGATCGAGGTACCTCCGTAGACGAGACCGTCCCGATAAGCGAGCCCGATGACGCTCTGGTTGCTCACCACATGACGGTGCACGTTCCAGGTTCCGGCTGCCGGATCGTATACGGTCAATGCTCCCCCCAGCTGGCCGTAACCCGAGATCGTTCCGATAAACAGCTTGCCTCCGCCTTCGGCAAACGTGAAAGGACGGCTCTGCTCGTCTTCGATCTCATACGCGACGAACGGATTATCGCCCATCCGGAACGGCTTCATCGGATCGTATTCGCAGATGACGGCTCCGCCGTACAAGCCGAAGTAAGCTTTCCCGTTCAAAAAGCCGATCCCCTCGATCTGATGCGGCTCTTTCTCCTGAACGGCAAATTGCCCTGCGGACGTGTCGTATACGCTCATCGCGCCCTGGTAGCCGCCCATATACAAGTTCCCGTCGGGACCGGTTTCCAGCGACTGCACGTCGATCCCTCCCGGCCGTACGTCCGTCTGCAGCACTTCTACCGTACGCTCGATCGGATCGTACAAAATCCGCTCGATTTCGTTCGTCAGCACAATCAGCACATGACGTCCCGCCTTCGGCCCTTCCGTTATCCGCATCCAATTCGCGGCTCTCCACGAATGGCTCGGCAGCGCCAGATCCGGCTCCGCCGGCGCAGTTTCGTCGCTGGACAGATCATAGGTCCACAGCGCAGACGTTTTTTTGTTGCGGTAATAGATCAAGGTTCCGTTGTACGGCGAAGGCGGAGAGAGCATTCCGTCGAAAGCCGGAGCGGACAACCAGTCGATCTGCCGGATCACCCGGTACGTAAGCTCGTCCAGAACAAGCAGCGACGTCCCGTATGCGACGAAAAGCTTGCCGCCGTACCCCCATATGTTCGAGATCGACGTGGCCGACCCGGTGATCGGCAGCGGAATCTCGGTCTTCTCTCCATTCTCGCGGTCGTACCGGAACAAATGAGCCGTCGTACCGGTCCCCGCATAAAAATAACGGCCGGATACCCCGCCGCCCCGCACATAATCCTGTCCGGGCTGTACGACGCCCAGATCGGTGAACGAAGCCGAGGCGATGTCGTAGACGAACGCTTTGCCCGCTCCCGGCGCATACGTGGAGCCATAGATGCGGCCGTCCGGCGAAGCGTCCAAGTCCCAGATCCATTTGTTCGACGGATTCGCTCCGAGATTTTCAAGAACCTTCTCGTCAGGTTTGTAGCGAAGCAAATAACCGGTATTCGTTCCGCCTATGTATACATAGTTGTCCGATCCGACGACCACCGCCCAGATCACGTCGTGTCCCGGCAGCGGCTCCTTGAAGTTCACTCGGCCGGTCAAAGCGTCCACGGCATAAAAGGTCGACGGCGAGCCGTTCGTGCCCAAATACAGCTCTCCGCCCGCAATCGCCCCTCCTTGCGTTCTAGCCACAAGCGTCGCATCTCCCAGCGATACGGGTCCGGCATATTCATAAGGCGATACCAGGACGAGCACCTCCCGTTCATTGATCAACACCGCTTCCCTGCAAGACGGCCCCGAGACTCCCACAACGGCCTCTTGGTCCAGGAAAACGGCTTCCATTCGACTAAGGCAAAAAAAGACTGCCGGAGGGCAGCCTTCTTCATGATTAAGCGTTGATTTTTTGCTTAGCTGTGTCAGCCAGGCTCGTGAATGCTTTCAGATCGTTAACCGCCAGATCGGCGAGCATTTTGCGGTTTACGTCGATGCCAGCCAATTTCAGGCCATGCATCAGCTTGCTGTAGGACAAGCCGTTCAACCGTGCTGCTGCGTTGATCCGTACGATCCAGAGCTTACGGAAATTACGCTTCGTTTGACGACGATCGCGGTAAGCATAAGTCAACGATTTCAGAACTTGCTCGTTTGCGGTTTTAAACAGTCTATGTTTGGAGCCGTAGTAACCTCTGGCTAACTTTAGAATTTTTTTGCGACGACGTGCGCGGACGATTCCGCCTTTTACCCTTGCCATGTGTGGGATACCTCCTGAGCGTTATTGCGCCGTTATGGGCGGCTGCTATTGATATTCGTAATCGACGATTATTTCAAGTTGGCGATTTGCTGCTTCAAGCGAGCTACATCACCGGCCGCCATGATCGGCGATTTGCCCAGTCGTTGCTTCTGGCTTTTGGCTTTACCGTACATCAAATGGTTCTGGTAAGCTTTTTGTCTTCTTACTTTACCGGTTCCGGTAACTTTGATGCGGTCTTTCAAGCTGCTGTGCGTTTTCATCTTAGGCATATGGAAAGTCCTCCTCGTTAGATTAGCTTTGCGGTTTCGGCGACAAAATCATAATCATGCTGCGGCCTTCAAGCTTCGGCCGGCGTTCCACGATCGAGTCGTTCTCGACTTCGGCCGCCATTCGCTCCAGCACCTTTTGCCCGATGTCGGCGTGCGTGATCTCGCGTCCGCGGAAACGGACGGACAGTTTCACTTTATCGCCGTCTTGCAAAAACTTCGCGACGTTACGAAGCTTCGTTTGAAAATCGTGCTCGTCGATCGTTGCGGTCAGGCGGATTTCCTTGATCTCAACGATTTTTTGGTTTTTGCGGGCTTCTTTTTCTTTCTTCTGCATTTCATAACGGTATTTGCCGTAATCCATGACCCGGCATACCGGCGGCTTAGCCGTCGGAGCCACGTTTACGAGGTCCAGACTCGCATCGATCGCAATCTGCATCGCCTCGCGAAACGATTTGATACCGAGCTGTTCACCGTCGGGACCGATGAGCCGCACTTCTTTGGCGCGAATTTCCTCATTGATCATATGATCTTTACTAATAGCGTTCCACCTCCTAAGTAGTCCCCCAAAAACATAAAGCTTGCAAATGATTCCGGGTACTAGCGGGGGTGCCCCGGAACCATTCCGGAACGTACGGGACGCTCCGGACCGACAATCGGATACAAAATAAAAAAGATGCGGACAGAAATCGCCCACATCTTACGATGACAAATTGAACTTTGAACAAGGTTCGTTCCGTTCGTTGTAGACCCGCCGACTCCGGTCGGCCAAGGTGAGAAGCGGGCGCCTCTGCTTGGTTACGATTATGAACACTTGAATACTATACTACGTTTAGCCTTTCTTGTCAACCGCAGGCGGCGGCGTTACACTTGCTTGCTTTGAACATCCTCGAGCCGGATGACGCGGGTATGCTGCGTATGGCTCCATTGCTTATTGTTCTGAGTGAAAAAGGCGTACAGCGTAATCGGCCACCACGATGCCAGGAAGATCGGATACGTAATGAGCGATGCGTACATTTTCCACGATTTGACCTTCTCGAATGCCATAGCCAGCGGGAATCCGAGGTAGACGGCCGCCGTTACGACAGTGAGCAGCCATGTCGGCACATAGTCGTAAAGCGACGAGAAATGCGGCGTACCCGGAAGCGCGATATCGACCCACAGGATGGCGCTGAATACGAAGCCGAGCAGGACGTTGTACACGTTGAACGTGTAAATCGCCGTATCGATCTTCGCCCAGCTGCGTTCACGAATCCCTTGCCACAGCAGAGGGAAAAAGTAACGGCGCGCGACTTCGAAATGTCCTTGCATCCAGCGAAGTCTTTGACGGGCGGATGCTTTAAACGTGAGCGGCTTTTCGTCATAAACCTTGGCGTCGTAGCAGAACGTCGGGTTGATGCCCCGCTTGACGCAGCGGACGGTAAATTCCAAATCCTCGACCAGACTCGTAGCGCCCCAGCCCATTTCCTTGAGCAGGGTGGAATCGAAACACATGCCTGTGCCTCCGAGGAAGTTGGCCAGCTTAAGGTTCGTGCGCGGCAGCTGCCAGAGGCGGTTGCAGAACCAGTATGTGACCGCATAAGCGGCCGTAATCCAGGAATCGTTCGGATTTTTCGTATCGAGATAAGCTTGAATGACTTTGGAACCCGAGCAGAGCTCGTTATTCATGTGCTGGAGGAAGTCGTCGTTCACCAGGTTATCGGCGTCGAGAATGACTACCCCGTCGTACGATTTCGGCATTTTCCACAGTTCTTTGAGCATCCATTCGATGGCGTATCCTTTGCCGCGCAAGCTAGGATTGTTGCGGACGCAGGCGTAGACGCCCATACTTCTTGCAATGTCGGCCGTCCGGTCGGTACAGTTGTCGCAGATGACGAAAACGTCGTACAGCTCCTTCGGATAATCCAGGTGCTTCAAGTTTTCGATCAGCGCTCCGACTACTTGTTCCTCGTTGTGGGCGGCTACAAGAACCGCAAACTTTTTCTGGGCGTTAAAGTGCGCCGTGCGTTTTTTCCGGTAAAACCCGAAGAGCGAGAAAAACAGTGAATACGCTCCGAGACAAGCCAGAAGCACCTGCACGACCAAGATAATAATGTCCGGCATGATGTGACCCCCTTACACCCGAAATTTTCTCTCTACATATGGTTCGGTGTATGTTTTTATTTTGTTGACGTAGCCGATTATGATTTTCCTCTCTTTGCAACCATTTGTCAAAATCCCTTTTTCGCTCGTTTTAGTCAGATTGCAGGGAAAAAGGAATTTCCGGCCGACGGAAACTGCAGGCTCGCGCATTCCAGCAGATTCCTTCTTATTTTCATCCATTTGCGCCGGTTTTACTTGCAACTGAAGCCCGAGAAGGAAACCTTTTTTTACCTTACATGCCGCCCGCACCCCTATTATACTTGGCCGCCTGTCCCGAAAACAACCTTGGCCGGGTCCTAATTTTATGCATGCGCTTTCGCCAAATTCGACTTTTTTCTCCGCAGGCGTCAAGTAAGCGCTGCCCTTATCCGCATCTTCGTCGCAAACCCTTATGTGACGCTGTATCTGCGGCTCCAGGCTCCAGGCCCCCTTCCCGTGCGAACCATTCATCCCCCTGGTAAAATCCGGTGACCCGCCTCGACTAAAGACCCAGCGCCCTTTTATTTCACGCAGGGTGAATTCGCCTTTTTTGGCGGATTGTATACATTTTTTTCACAGTAAACTTGTCTGGCATCGCCTCCCCATATACAATTTATAGGTAGCGGCTAGATCCATCGGCATAACTATATAGAATTAACCCGTTTCACCGCTGTTTTAACACTCCAGTAACAATTGTAGCTTACAATACGTTTGAATATACGCAATCTCCATGAATTTATGAAGGAGGGATCGGCGCTATGAATCGAATCGTCAATTGGCTGAAGCAGCGGGAGCGCCAGCTCTTCTTTCTCGTAAATCATAAAGCGCGAAACGGCATCCTTGACGTTATTCTCGGTACGATTACGCATCTCGGCGGGGCGACCTTCACCATCGCGTCCACGCTGCTGCTCGCCCTGTTCGGCAGCGGCGTATGGAGGCAAGCGGCCTTAGGCAGCCTGATCGCGCTCGCGGTCAGTCATATTCCGGTCGCGATCGTGAAGCGGACCTATCCCCGCAGACGGCCTTATCTGGTTATGCCGGAGACGAGAACCGGCAAAAATCCGCTGACCGACCATTCGTTTCCTTCAGGCCATTCGACCGCCATCTTCGCGGTCGTCGTGCCGATCGTCGCGACCTTCCCCCCGCTCGGGTATGTGCTGCTGCCGATCGCGGCCGTGGTCAGTTTATCGCGGATTTATCTCGGGCTCCATTATCCGTCGGATTGCATAGCGGGAGCCTTGATCGGCTCGGGTATAGGACTTCTTGCGGTTGCAATCGCCGGTTAAAATCGATTATTGTTAGAATCAGGTATACACCTTTTTGAAGGTAAAGGTCAGGTGACGATCTTGCAAAAGAAACGGATCTTGCTGCTTTCCGAAGGTTTCGGTGCCGGCCATACCCAGGCCGCACATGCGCTTTCCGTCGGACTTCGCCAGCTCTCTCCGGACCTGCAGACGCGGGTGATGGAACTTGGATCGTTTTTGCATCCGACGCTGGCTCCGTTGATTTTTTCCGCTTACCGGAAAACGATCACCTCGCAACCTAAGCTTTACGGCCTCGTGTACCGTTCGCAGTACAAGAAGTCGCTGAACCGGCTGACCCGCTTGGCGCTGCACCGGATCTTCTACGGGCAGACCGCCGAGATCATCAAGCAGCTGAGGCCTGACACGATCGTGTGTACCCATCCGTTTCCAAGCGCCGTCGTTTCGCGGCTGAAGCGCGCCGGACTGTCGATTCCGCTGTGCACCGTCATTACCGATTACGATGCGCACGGCACCTGGATCAATCCGGAGGTCAACAAATATCTGGTATCCACCGAGGAAGTGAAGGGCAAGCTTCTGCTTCGCGGCGTACCCGATTCGCATATCGAAGTAACCGGCATTCCCGTCCATCCGAACTTCTGGGAGCACCACAACAAGGATGAGCTGCGGAAACGATTCGGACTGAAGGCGATGCCTACCGTGCTTGTTATGGGCGGCGGCTGGGGACTGGTCCGGCACGAGGAGCTGCTGCGACACATGGCGCGTTGGCGGGAGCGGGTTCAACTGATCATCTGCTTGGGCAACAACGAGAAGACGCTGTCCAGACTGGCGGAAGATCCCGATTACCGGCATCCGAACATCCGGCTTATGGGCTTTACGCGAGAGATCGACAAGCTGATGGACGTCTCCGATCTTCTCATTACGAAGCCCGGCGGCATGACCTGTACGGAAGGACTGGCCAAAGGGCTGCCGATGCTGTTCTACAGCCCGATTCCGGGTCAGGAGGAAGAAAACTGCCTTTATTTCACAGAGCGCGGATTCGGCGAACAGATCAAATCGCTGCAGACGGTCGACTACTGGTTCGACAAGATTGCCGGCGGGATGCCGGACAACCGGCTGCTGCACCGCGGACCTTCACGGAAACCGGAGAAGTATAATCCGAGAACATGCCATCAGGCGATAATGCAAATGCTGTAACGTCACGAACCAATGGGGTCGGTACGAAGCAACGGGGTTAAAGAGCCGCCGGAGCGCAGCCGCCAAAAAAAATACATCACGCTGCAACGGGCGCTCTGCACCAGGCCTCGATCTTCTCTGCGGGAGGAGATCGGGGCCTTTTTGCTTTGCATCGGAAACTCCGGCGCCGCACGCGCGATACGGCTCGCAATTTTTCTCATAAAATTTACCGTCAGGACACTTAACGGGGTGTATAATTAATGCTTGCAGACGGATAGCCGACCGTCCCGCCAGAATAGAACGATCAACGAAACGAACGGGGGAACTATCCTATGGATCTGAACTGGACTCAAATCATCCTCGCCGTGACGGCCGCGGTGATGACCGGCTTTTCCAAAACCGGCATTCCCGGTGTCGGCATTTTCAGCGTCGCTCTGATGGCGATCGTGTTTCCCGCCAAATTGTCGGTCGGGATGATCCTGCCGATGCTCATAACCGCAGACATCGTCGCCGTCTCCTACTATCGCCGGACCGTCGTGTGGAAACATCTGATCGTCCTCATTCCCTGGGTGCTCGGAGGCATTCTGCTCGGCTATTTCGTCATGGACCGGATCGGCGACAGCCAGCTGTCCGTGATGCTCGGCACGCTCATTTTGTCGCTGCTGCTGCTTCATCTGCTGAAGGACCGGCTCGAGCAGAAGATGCGTTACCCGATCACTCAGACAATCTACTTTCAGGCGGCTATGGGCATTCTGGCCGGATTTGCGACGATGGTGGGCAACGTGGCGGGTGCGATTATGACGGTGTATCTGCTGTCGAAGGGGCTGTCCAAGCAAGCTTTTATCGGCACGGGGGCGTGGTTTTTCCTGGCCGTTAATCTCATTAAAGTTCCGTTCAACGCTTCTTTGGGACTGATCACGGCCGACACCTTTGTCTTCAGCGCCTGGATGGCGGTGCCGGTTCTAATCGGAACCTGGATCGGGATCAAGGTCGTTCCGAAAATTCCGCAAGCCCATTTCCAGACGATCATTCTCGTCATGACCGCGCTGGGCGCCATACGGCTGCTGTTCCCTTAAAGAGGGTTCAAAAAGTCCGCTTTTGATCACGAAGCCGATCAGGAAGCCTACTCGGCATCGAATATGGAATTCAGCCGGAACTTCCGGTGCTCACAAAAGCTCCACTACGCTCCGCACCTCATTTCCTAGCTTCATCCCATCTTCTCGGTGCTGAAAACCGGACTTTTTGAACGCGCACTTACAAACAAAAAAACGTTCCGGGGCTTATACAGAAGCCTCGGGACGTTTCAATAGCCGCTCATGCTCCGCCAGCGCGTCGCTGCCAATGACAGCTTCCAGACGGTAAATCGGCATATTTTGCTCGGAAAATTTCGTCTCGTATTCGGTCATCACGTTGTTAGGCGCAGGACCGTCCTTGTGCAGATCCAGCGAGATGTTGCGCAGCCGGATGTTCATATCGGCGAACGAGTTCAGCGAGAACTCGAACAGCGAGCGCGAGTCGGTCTTGAAGTGAATCTCGCCCCGGCCGTCGAGCAGTCGGATGTATTTGGTTATAAAGCCCGGGTGCGTCAGTCTGCGGCGGGCATGTTTCTTTTTCGGCCAAGGATCGCTGAAATTCAAGTAGATGCGGCGAAGTTCGGCTTCGGCAAACATCTCCTCGATCCGCTCGATATTAAACAGCGCGAGAGCCAAATTGTCCGGCGCGCTTCCGTCTTCCCGCTCCGCTGCCACTCTAGCCTTGTCGCTAGCCCGGCGAATCAGCTCGTCGTACATGTCCACTCCGATAAAATTACAATCCGGATGCTGCACGCTCATTCCGCTAATGAACTTTCCTTTGCCCATCCCCAGCTCCACATAGATCGGCTTGTCGTTGCCGAACCATTCGGACCAGCGGCCCTTCCACTGCTGCGGTTCGAGGACGACCAGGTCGTTCTGCCGTTCGATCTCCTCGCGTATCCCTTTTCTGCCTCTCAGTCGCATTGGTTTTCCCCCAACTGTTAATTGCCTGTACGATTTATCATCATACCGGATAACCCTTCAAAAGGGAAGTACGGCCAAAAAAGAGCGCCGTCCTCCTCTGCACCGTACGAAAGGTACATAGGAATTCGGCGCTCCGTGACTGGGCTTATATCCGGCTAACGTTCAAAGATCCAAAGTGTGATACGGGATACGGTCGCTGTGCGGCAGCATCTTGCGATCAAGCACTTTCTTCACTTTTTTCTTCGCGCTGAGAGCCACCTTGCTCTCCGGACGGAATCGGATTCCGCCGCTTAGCGCCATCGCTTCCTTAATCGTCAGTTCTACCGTGATAGTCTCGTCGCCGTTCGGAATTTCAAACGCAGTATTCATGGACTTCACCTCATCAAGAGTATTTGTACAAGTATGCCCTGAATCGACGAATAGGTATTCGAAGCTGCGAAAAGTGCGGGGATTAAAGGGTTTTCCTCGTGATTAATATAACATATCATGTAAGGTTTTGCAAGCGGGAACGCCGGTATTTCAAGCCTTTTTCTTCATTTTCATTTTGTTTTCAAAGCAGCCGGACAGCTGGTCTTCAGGCCGCTTTTCAGGCTGGTTTTCAGCCCGCTTTCCCTCCATTCTGAAACCTTTTCCCGGTTTATTCGTAGTTAGGAGTATGCGATCGCATAGTGGACGATCGGATTTCCGAATACATAGGATGGGAGAGATCGGAATTGAAGAAACCTTTAACCTTGGCGTCAACTGCCTTGCTTGCGTTGTCCTTATCCGCAACACCGGTGCTCGCGGCGAATACGACATCCCCGGAATCGTCCGTTACGCGCGGACAGTTTTTTAAGCAGGTAACCGATTATTTGGAGATGACCCCCGGGAGCGGCAGCGTCAAGCTCCCTTCGGATATAACGGAGGATTCCCCGTATGCCTCCTCGGTACGGGCATTGATCGAACGGCAGATCATCGACGGTTACCCGGACGGCACGTTCCGGCCGGATCAGCCGATCACGAAGCAGGAAGCCAGCTATGTGCTTGCCCGCTTCCTCGGACTCGAAGACAACGCCGCGCTGGACCAGTTGAAGTCCAAATTCGGCGTTTCGCTCGGAGACCAGTCCGTTCTGCTCTCTTCCGCCACACAGGAAGCGATCCGGCTCTCGCTGGAGAACGATCCCAAAGTAGTCAAATGGCTGGAGCAATCGTATGCGGAGCAGGCTAAGCTGAAATCGTACAAGATGGTAATGGATCAGAAGGTAAAGGTGCTTCTGAAAGAGGCGTTGCCGATTCCAGGTGATTTGCAAACTTCGATGAAGTCGGAAGCTGCGTTCGACTCGGCCAAAGGCATGCACATGACGATGAAGATGGAGATGCCGATTCCGGGCACACCGGCGATGGATATGGAGCAGTACCTCGTACCCGAAGGTACCTTTATGAAAATTCCGGACCCTGATGGCACAGGCTCGGCCAAATGGGTGAACATGTCGAAGCAAATGCCGTTTACGTTCGAGCAGCTGATGGAGCTGCAGAAAAACAGTGCTTCGATGAATCAGGCTATGATGAACAAAATGTTCTTCTACCGCGACCTGGGAACGGAGACGGTCGGCGGCAAAACGATGCGCAAAATCGGCGTCAACGGCAAAATCGGCGATATGAAGCAAATTATGGAGGCCTTGACCAAGGCGATGCCAGACAACAGTATGCTCCAGTCGCTGCCGGAAACTCCGGAATTGCAGAACATGACGATGTCGATGAACGGCACGATGTGGATAAACGAAACGACGATGCTGACGGAGAAAATGGACGTTGCGATGAAAATCAACTACAACAGCGACTCCGCCGACATTCCGCTTCAGGGCATGGATATGAGCATGGCGGCCCAGTATACGTCGTTTAACGAACCGGTCGACATCGTACTTCCGGCCGAAGCCAAAAACGCCGAAGAATTCGCCATTCCGGATTTGACAGAACTGCCGGAGGCGCCGGCACAACCGGAATCCGGTAAGACGGATGAAGGCAAGCCGGAAACGGACAAGGCCGATGCCGGTCAAGCGGCGGAAGCGAAGCGGGAACCGGCTGCACAACCCGCCGACTAAATATAGAGCGTTCGACCGCCCGGGATTCCCGGGCGTTTTTTTGCGTACCCGGAACGGTTGAGAGAGCGGCGGAAGGCTTGCGGCACCGCTCCTGCCCGCGCAGGCCGTTAGGCTTGAAGCGGAACGCGGCGATTTCTGGTACAATGGTGCTTATGGATCTATCCCGCCGGGATGCCTCTTGCGGCCCCCGGACCTGCCGATTCAACCTGAATAAAGGAGTTTGACCAAATGAACGTAACGCCATCCGCCATCCAGCCTCGCTTATGGGGAGACAAGCGGTTTCATACGTGGAATTACGAGATGCGCGAGCAGTTTGGCGCCAAGGTGTTCAAAGTGATGCTCGACGCCGGCTTCACCTGTCCGAACCGGGACGGCAAGATCGCCACCGGGGGCTGCACCTTCTGCAGCGCCAGAGGCTCGGGCGACTTCGCGGGAAGCCGCAGGGACGATCTCGTCACGCAATTCAACAAGATCCGCGACCGGCAGCACCAGAAATGGCCGGAAGCCAGCTATATCGGCTACTTCCAGGCGTATACGAATACGTACGCGCCGGTCGAAGAGCTGCGCGAGTATTATGAAGTCATCTTGCAGCAGCCGGGCGTCGTCGGGCTGTCGATCGCTACGCGGCCGGACTGCTTGCCGGACGATGTCGTCGATTATTTGGCCGAGCTGAACGAACGCACCTACCTGTGGGTGGAGATGGGCCTGCAGACCATACACGAGAAAACGTCCGAGCTGATCAACCGGGCGCATGATACCGACTGTTACCTGGAAGCGGTCGAGAAGCTGCGCCGCCGGAACATTCGCGTCTGCGCCCACATCATATACGGGCTGCCGGGCGAGACGCACGAGATGATGCTCGATACGGCCAGGGCGGTCGCCGATATGGACGTGCAGGGCATCAAGGTGCATCTGCTCCATCTGATGCGCAAAACACCGATGGTCCGGCAGTATGAGGCGGGTCTGGTCCGCTTTCTGGAGAAGGACGAGTATGTGAAGCTCGTCGTCGATACGCTGGAGCTGCTGCCGCCGGACATGATCGTGCACCGGCTGACCGGAGACGCGCCCCGCGACTTGCTCATCGGTCCGATGTGGAGCTTGAAGAAGTGGGAAGTGCTGAACGCCATCGATGCGGAGTTAACCGCACGCGGCACCTGGCAAGGGAAGCTGTGGACCGGGACACCGTCCGGGGAAGCGGCATCCGGATCATAGAGGAACTTACCTGAAGCGCGCAGCCTCTGCGCGCTTTTGCATTTTCGGGATTCAACGCCGGAAGCAATGCTGCGCCGCTCGCTCCCCGCAGATCCACCATGCTGGCAATAGGATCAGCATCTTCCGTTTCTCAGTCGACGATTTGCAGAAGCCGGCTGTCGTTCGAATTGCTCATCCCCTTCCGGTATTCGGACGGCGTGGAGCCGACGAACTGGCGGAATACTTTGCCGAAGTAGCTGACATTGTCAAAGCCCGTTTGCTCCGAGATCCGCTCGATCGGCAGCGTGCTGTTGCGCAGCATTTTCGCCGCCTCCTCGACCCGAATTTTGCGCAGATAATGCATCGGCGTCACCCCTGTATACGACTTGAACACTTTGCAGAAATGATGCTTCGACATGCCCGCCGCCGCTGCTGCGTCGTCCAGACTGACGTCGGTGCCGATATGCCCCTCGATAAAAGCTTTGGCGTTCTGCAGCGATTCGGGCAGCGGCCGGACGCTGCCGTCCCCTCCCTCGGCGATCCTCTCGAAGGAGAGCGCCCATTCGGTCAGACGCAGCGACGTATGGTATTTGTCGCGCAGCCCTTGACCCGCCGCATCGCGGTACATACTCCACATCAGCCGGATCGGCTCCGAATCGGGACGGAACATGGCGACATGGCCAAAGGAGCGAATGAAATGCTCCCAATACTCCTCCATCGTCCTGCCGATCGCCCGAATCCAGATGAATTCCCAAGGCTTAGTTGCCGTCGGGGGATAAAAATACCGGTGCTCGCTCGGGATCGTGACGAAGAAACCGTGGTGCTTCGGAACGCTGTATGTTTGCCCGCCCACTGCAATCGCTCCTTCCCCGGACAATGTGTACTGGAACAGATGTCCCCTGCCAGGACGCCGCATGCCGTCATTGCCGTAGCCGGTATCCAGAGCCTGGCCGCACCCGAGCGATTCCATCACGATCAGCCTTTCGGGGATCTCGTTATATTGAAATCCGTATGAGGTACGCAACATTTTTTTACTACTCCTATCTCAATTAATTACTGTTGATTCCTTGTCTGAAGCGGAGTACGTTTACTTTATAAGAAAAACAATACCACAATATTATAGGATTCGGAAAGGAAGTAGATGTTCTTATGACACCGTATTCGCAATCGGATCGTTCTCCGCTCGTCCCTGCCACCCGTCCCGTTCAGGCCGTTATTGTAGGGGCCGGCAACCGCAGCATGCTGTACGCCTCCTATGCGCTGACACACCCGGATGAGCTGCAGATTACAGCCGTCGTCGACCCGGACCCCGTCCGCCGCAGACGGGCCGCCGACCGTTTCGGCTTGCAGGACGACCGTTTATACGCTTCTGTCGAAGAGCTCGTCGCGGGACCGAAGCTGGCGGACGCCGCGATTAACGGAACGATGGACTCGTTCCATGTGGCGACGACGCTCCCTTTGCTGCACGCGGGCTACGACGTACTGCTCGAGAAGCCGATCGGGGTCAGCGAGGCGGAGGTGCTGGAGCTGTATGAAGCGTCCCGGGCTACCGGACGGACGGTATTTATATGCCACGTGCTGCGTTATGCTCCCTTTTATGCCGAAATCCGCAGACGGATCGAGAACGGCGACATCGGGGAAGTCGTCGCCATCCAAACCGAAGAAAACGTCAGCTACCATCATATGGCCACCGCTTTTGTCAGAGGCAAATGGAGCAATCTGAAGGCGGGCGGCTCCTCGATGCTGATGCAGAAATGCTGTCACGATCTCGATATCGTTTCCTGGATGAAAGGCAGTGTCCGCCCTGTTCGAGTAAGCAGCTTCGGAAGTCTGTATCAGTTCCGTTCGGACAAAGCACCCAGAGGAGCCGGGACGCGCTGCCTCGCGGATTGCCCGATCGAGTCCAAGTGCGCCTATTCCGCCGGCTCCATGTACATCGAAAAAAAATTGTGGAGTCCCTATGTATGGGCCGGTTTGCCGCAAGGCAACAGTGCGGCGGACGAGCAAAAAATCGAATCACTGCGTACCGACAATCCTTACGGCCGCTGCGTCTGGCGTAGCGATAACGACGTGGTCGATCACCAGTCGGTGATTATCGAATTCGAAGACGGCAGCACGGCGTCGCACAGCTTGACCGGCGGTACGTCGAAGCCTTGCCGGACCATTCATATTACCGGCACCAAAGGCGAGATCGTCGGCACGATGGAGGAAGGCAGCTTCAAGATCCGGCATCCGGACCGTGACGGCGCGTCGACTTACCAAGAAGAGCTGGTCGAATTAAAAGTATCCGCCGATATGCACGGGGGCGGGGATATGCGGCTTGTCACCGACTTCATTCGCACGCTGCGCGGCGAAGAGCCGTCTATCTCCTCCACCTCGCTGGACCGTTCGATCTACGGCCATCAGATCGGCTTCTCCGCCGACCGGGCGCGTCTGGAAAACCGGGTCGTCGAGATCCGGGAGCTGTCCCGGGAACTAACCGCAGGCCGGCTAGAAGCGTCGGGATTATAAAGATCAAATGGGGTGTCCCAAAAGCGCCCGCATGACATGGCCACATCCCATTTTCCAAGCGAAAGGACCTCAACTCCCACGGTAAGTGGAGGTTGAGGTCCTTTTTCTCAAGGAAATCGGCGGTTCGAGCGGGGCCCAAACTAATCACAAAACGCTGAAACGAAATGCGTAAGGGCGAACGGACAGAATCAGAGTCTTTTGCGAGGCTGTCGATTCAATGTGGACAACCAAGTGGAAAGGGAAAAGATTACCTTCTGGCGAGTTTTGTCTGGAATCCCCTACCTTACAATCCTTATGAAATCAAGGGATTCCGGACAACCTGTTTGAGCAGAAGAAGGTAACTTTTCACTTGGAACGGCCTGCTAACACTTCTACACAATGAATCGACAGCCTCTTTTGCACCCTTTATTTTCGGCATACGGGGATGATGGAGGCAAATAGAAGCGGTTTTCACCCCTTATTTCAACCAACCGGTGGGGTCCCCTCCCTTTACGCGGATATTAAGAGCTTCAAACCGCTCTTATTCCGTGTCCAAGGAGGTTTTCGGGCAAAATAGAGGGTACAAACCACTCTTATTACCATTGCTTATTACCATTGGCTGCCCTCTCGCCCATGCCATTGCCGTTTGAGCACCTTAACACCTTAGTACAGTTAAACTTTCATTACTTTAAGTTGTCCTGATAAATAACGGCGGCCGCTCGGCGGCCCTTTTCTGCTCTCAGCCCGTCTCCGGTTTCAAACCAAACGACCCTCGGCGGCTCTGTCCCCAAGCCACTATCCCCCTTGTGTTCCGGCATCGAATATGGTATCTTTCGCTGGAAATCCACCTAAGACCGGAGGCTCGTCATGGGATTTTTATCGGTATTAAGCTTTGCCCATAAATGCGTTCTGGAGCGGATTCGCCCAGGCGATGCGGTTGTGGACGCCACCGTAGGCACGGGGGCGGATACCGCTTTTTTATGCGAAGCCGTCGGGGAGAAAGGTGCTTTGTACGCGTTCGATATCCAGCAGCAGGCGCTGGACCGCGCCTCCGAGCGAATCAATAGGCTGCCCGGCGCACCGCATAGGCTGCACTTGCTACTGCAGAGCCACGCCGAGATGACGGAAGCGATTCCTCCGGAGCACCACGGGCAGATCAGCGCCGTCATGTTCAACCTCGGCTATTTGCCGGGCGGAGATCCGCAGATCATTACGCGGCCGGAATCGACCCTTCCCGCGCTGGATGCGGCGGTATCGCTGCTGAAGCCGGGCGGTATCGTCACGGTCGTCCTGTACCCCGGCCATGAAGGCGGTCGCGGCGAAGCCGATCGGGTCGAGCTGTGGGCCGAGGCGCTGCCCGACTCAGACTATCAGGCGATCATATACCGTTTTACGAACAAACGCGGAATTGCGCCCTATGTCATTGCGGTAGAAAAAAGAAAAGTGTACAGTTAATAAGACATCTTTGTTTATCGAGAAAGCGAGGAGACTAAGCATGAAACCATATCCGCTGAAGTTCAAACCGGAAATGAAGGAGCGCGTGTGGGGCGGGCGGGCGCTCGAGCAGTTCGGCCTGGAGCTGCCGGAAGGCCCGATCGGGGAAGGGTGGATGATCGGCGACCATCCGAACGGCACGACGAAAGTAATCAACGGCGAGCTGGCCGGTCTGGGACTGGACGAGATTCGCGAGAAATATGGAAGCAGCGTGTTCGGAGCGAAGGGGTATTCCGCAAACAGCCGTTTCCCGCTGCTGATCAAACTGCTCGACTGCAACGACGATTTGTCGGTGCAAGTGCATCCGGGTAACGACTACGACAAACTCCCTCCGGGCGAGCTCGGTAAAACCGAGATGTGGTATGTGCTCGATGCGAAGCCGGGAGCCAAAATCATATACGGCCTTAAGCCGGGGACTTCCCGGGAATCGTTCGCAGAGGCGATCGCAGACAACCGGATCATGGACAGCCTTCAGGAAGTGGAGGCGTCGGCCGGAGATTCGTTCTACATTCCGGCGGGGACGGTTCACGCTTTGTGCGCGGGCGTATTGGTAGCGGAAATTCAACAAAATTCCGATACGACGTACCGGTTGTACGACTACGACCGTCCGGGACTGGACGGCAAGCCCCGCGAGCTGCATATCGAAGATTCGCTGGCCGTTACCGCCTACGACAACAGCGGCGCGACGCGGATGGCAACGGAAGTGTCCGGGCCTAACGAATGGCTGCGTCTGGCTTCTTCTCCTTACTTCACGGTCGAAAAGGGTGTGACGAAGGGCGGCTGGGCGCTGACCTCGATGCCGGACAGCTTTACGATCCTCGTCGTCTGCGACGGAAGCGGCACGCTCGAATGGTCCGGCGGTTCGATCGGGCTGGAGCGCGGCAATTGCTTCCTGCTGCCCGCCGACTTAGGCGATTATTCGCTAAACGGCGAAGCGACCGTTTTACGCTGCTATTTGCCATAATTGTATAACACCCGCCAGCAGCCCCCGCACGAATGCGGAGGCTGCTTCTATTTCGGGAATAGCTCTCCCGGCGGCAAGCGGTTCAAGGGAAAACATTCCAGCTTTACGAACGAAGAAGCTGCCCCTATAATCGTACTCGTGCCTAAATCCACATTCCGCATAGGAGCGTACATCGATGGAGCAGCCTTCGTTTGAAATTCTCATTTTCCTCATAACCGCCGGATTTGTCGCGTCGTTCATCGATTCCGTCGTTGGCGGGGGAGGACTCATATCCGTGCCCGCCCTGCTTGCGGCCGGCCTGCCTCCCGGCATTGCGCTCGGCACGAACAAGCTGGGCGGGACGATGTCCTCGCTGACCAGCTCGCTTTCCTTTCTGCTCTCCGGCAAAATGGACCTGCGGCTCGTAAAGAAATGGTTCCCCTTATCGCTGCTCGGTTCGGCGGCCGGAGCCTATACCGTCCGGCTGATCCCGCCCGACTTTCTGAAGCCGCTCGTCATCGTGCTGCTGATCGCAGTAACCGTCTATACACTGTTCCAGAAAAAAGGACCAGTCCGGTCCGGCAACCCCAAACTCACGGTCAAGACGATTGCCGCCGGCGGCCTTGTGGCACTGGCGATCGGATACTACGACGGATTTTTCGGTCCCGGGACGGGCTCGTTTCTGCTGTTCGCCTTCGTGCTGCTCGGCTTCGACTTCGTCACCGCGGCCGGCAACGCCAAGGCGCTTAATCTGGCCAGTAACGCGGGCAGTCTCGCCGTATTCGCCGCTATGGGTTATTTGAACCTCTCATGACTAAAATCACGAGATTCTTGGGTAGTCCCTTCTAACGAAGAGAAGTTCACCAAGCTAACCCTGTCGTTCCGACAGTTCGTGTAAGGATTACACAGCAAGAAGTCTTTTGCCTTCGGCAAGAATATTCAGGCTT
>NZ_JBYUPU010000065.1:0-29347 GCF_058135425.1 Paenibacillus sp. MAH-35 | reverse complement strand
GTATTGACTTTAATTAGATATAGTTTATAATCATTATTAAAAGATAGTTATTTGTCACTGATGAGGGGTGAACGAATGTACGATGTCATTATTATCGGCGGTGGTCCGGCAGGTTCTTCTGCTGCGATTTATACGGCCAGAGGAAATTTAAAGACGCTAGTGATCGATAAAGCTCCATTCACGGGAGCTTTGGCCTTAACTCACAAAATCGCCAACTACCCGGGCGTAGAGGGCGAATGGAGCGGCAAGGAGCTGCTCGAAACATTTCGCCGTCAAGCGTCGGCATTCGGAGCGGAATACATCCAGACCACGATAACGGCGGTTGATGTGGAGGATGAGATCAAGACTGTATTTACGGCGGACGGGGTATTTGAGGCGAAAGCCGTCATTTTTGCTACCGGTTCCAAGGGACGCAATCGGATGATTCCCGGGGAAGAGCGCTTGCTCGGCAAAGGAGTCAGCATTTGCGCCACTTGCGACGGTGCCTTTTTCACAGGCCAGCCGGTCATCGTCATCGGCGATTCCGAGGAAGCCTTGGAGGAAGCGGCCGCCTTATCCAAATTCGCAAGCCGGATTACGTTCCTGGTGCCCCGCGCCGAGCTGCAGGGTGTGGATCATGCGCCGGAACTGCCGGGGACGGAGTGGATGTTTCGGACAAGACCGCTCGAGATCGTCGGCGAACGAAGCGTCGAGGGAGTGAAGATTCGTACTGCGGGCGGCGAAGAGCGGATTCTTGAAGCGGACGGCGTATTTGTATTTTTGTCCGGGAGCAAGCCGGGCACGGAGCTGATCAAAGAGCAAGTGCCCCTCGACGACGAAGGTTTTATGATTCTCGATTCCCTGATGCAGTCGCCGGTACCGGGCGTATTCGGCGCGGGGGAAGTCCGCAGGACGCCGGTCAAGCAAGCGGTTGTCGCTGCGGCGGACGGTGCGATCGCGGCAATGGCCGTCGATAAATATATTCATAAGCGGACGCAAGTGCTGCCGCAGTATAAATAAAAGCCGATATCCGGATAAGGAGCGTGTATATACATGTCAACTGCAATCGTATATTCCAGCACAAACTGCCACTACTGCGGGCAATTGAAACAATATTTGAAAGACCAGGGCATCACCTACGAGGAACGCAACATCGATACGAATCCTGAGCATGCGGAGCAGCTGGAGAGCATGGGCTTGATGTCGGTGCCTGTAACGGTGATCGGAGACATGCACATTCTCGGTCTGAACCCGAGCCGCATCCGCAAAGCGCTTGCCGCCGTGGCGGACGCCGCAGCCGCTAATTAACGGGGCGGATTTCCGCTATTGTTCATAACCATTTCACTAGGAATACCATTACCCAACATCAGGAGGAATTGTAGCTATGACAACAACTGTACAAGCTTTGGCCAAAATGGGACAACCTGCGCCGGCTTTTAACCTGCCTTCGACCAAAAACGTGGAAACGCTTGAGGAGAACGTTAAACTGGAGGATTACAAAGGAAAATGGGTGATGCTGTTTTTCTGGCCGTTCGATTTTACGTTCGTATGTCCGACTGAGATCATCGCCTTTAGCGACCGGTACGAGGAGTTCCTCGATCTGGATTGCGACATAGTCGGGGTATCCGTCGACAGCGTGTATACGCACCGCGCCTGGATGGACACGCCTCGCGACCGCAACGGCATCGGCCCGATCCGCTACCCGATGGCCGGCGACGTTATGAGGGAGGCGGCGAGCGCATACGGCGTACTCGACGAGAAGTCCGGCGTTGCTCATCGCGGGCTGTTCATCATCGATCCGGAAGGTATTTTGCGCTATCAGGTCGTAACGGATATGAACGTCGGCCGCAGCGTCGACGAGACGCTGCGCGTGCTGCAGGCGCTGCAAGCGGGCGGATTGTGTCCGGCCAACTGGAAGCCGGGCCAGAAGATGCTGTAATCGGCCTGCCGCTGGGGCTCAATTATCACAAGCCTGTGATCTTCACGATCAGATAGGGTCCATTGGGCACAAAAAAGACGCTTCCTCCTCCACTCCGAAGTGGCGGGAAGCGTCTTTTGATTTTGGCGCAGCGTTATCGTTAGCGCTCGAATATAGCCGGTTTCCCGTCCGCTGCCGAAACCTCGATCCGGACATGGGGATGGACCCCAGGCCGCGGCTCATACGCTTCCCCGGCTGCGTCGACAATTTCCGCATAAGCGATCGATATCGTTCCGCGTGGCACCCATTCGGCTCTGTAAGCATAGTCGCCGTCGATGGATATTTTCGCTTGCTTCCAGACGGCCGCGCCGGTGTTGCGGATGACGATATGCCGATCGGTAAACGAGACGGAAGCGTTCAATCGGGCCGCCCCTTCCGCCGTTCCCTCGAAGCCCGGGAGCACCATGGACAGCAGCAGCAGCGTTGCCATCGGGCGTCCGATCATCGAGCTGTACGGCTGCTTGCCATTGTTCCCATGGAACCCGAAAGTTTTGGTTAGCCGGACCAGCCATTGTGTCCAAGCTTTGGGCAACATCTAGATCACCGCCTTATCGGTAAGCTGTTTGAAATAGCGGAACGGCTAGCAAAAACCGTCTTTGCCTTACACCGCTTGTCCGGATAGTACAAGTCCGATCAAAAAGAGCAGAAAGAAGCCGACTATCGGTAAAAAGCAAAAAATCGTGCCCAAGATGCCGAACACCTTTTTCCGTTCTTTTTGAAACAGAGAGACGATTCCGAGAACGCCTCCGACGATATCGAGCACGAGCGCGCCTAGAATAAGAAATACGAATAAGATAAGGATAGGCGATTTCTCAAGCAGCATTTGTTCGTCCGGCAGCCCGCCGCCGGTTATTAAGTCGGCCGCCAGGCTAGTCATAACTACAAAAGACAGGATGATTGCGCCCAGCATCGTTACGGAAATGATAAACGAAGCGATCCCGAGTCCGGAATGCTTAAGCGGTTGGGCGGGGGGCATGTAAGAGGCACCGGTCAGATGTGGATCGTTCGCCGGCACCGGGTTGTTCTGAACGTCATTTGGCCTTTGTTCCATCGGTAAACTCCTTTAATTATCAGCTACCATTCTACTGTAAAGTAAGGAAAGCGCCGATGTCAACCGGTTCACGGAATGTTCGCTGGCGCTGCATGGTGCGTTCCTGTATGCTGGATGTATAAGAGCAAAAAAGGAAAGGGAGCTGGATGTATGCTTCGCAAATATGTAAGCTGGGGGGCCATCGCGATGCTGCTTGCGGTGGCGCTGGGAGCGTTCGGCGCTCACGGCCTTGAGGACAAGCTGAAAGCCAATCTGATGTCCGCTTATCAGACGGGAGTCCAATACCATATCGCCCACGCGCTTGGCTTGATTGTTATCGGTCTGGCGGCAGGGAAGCTCGGCGAGTCGAAATGGCTTTCCCGGGCTGGACTGTTTATGTTGATCGGAATCGTTTTGTTCTCAGGCAGCTTGTATGTGATGGCCGTTACCGAAATAACCAAGCTTGGAATCATTACACCTTTTGGCGGAGTATCGTTTATGCTCGGCTGGATTTTCCTGGCACTGGCCGCGCGGAAGTCTAACCAGTAAAGTGTTAAAAAAAACGGACCGGAAGCGAAAGGCAGCAGCCTTCAGACGCTTTCGGTCCTTTTTATCAAGAGTTATCAGCGAAGCTGAATCCGTTCTGCTCGCAAGAAGCTTCTATTACCAGAACAAACCGGGATAACCTCCGTACGGATATCCGCCGTATCCGTACCCGCCGTATCCTCCATAACCGCCATAACCGTATCCGCCGTAGCCTCCGTAAGTGCCGATGGCCAGCAGGTCGAACAGGACGAGCGGGATTACCGCTTTTGTCCTTACTCCTTTGCCTTTTGGCCGTTCCAGGACCAGTCGGTTGCCGTTCAAGCTTTTCAGAAGACCTGTTACGACCGCACCGTCTTTTTTCACCGCATAGATCGGTTTCCCTATCAGTTTCTTCACATCTTGTCTTTTCACGGTAGACTGCACAGGTGTTCCTCCCTTCGCCAGGCTACCTCATAGTATGCAGGTCTGCCGCCCGATGCTTGGACACCTATCTATCCGCGGCAATCATTGGTTCGATGAGGCGGGCGAGAGCGTCCGGCTCGGACGATCGACCCGAAACAGTTCCGCATCGGGGTGACCGCCATTCACGATAAGGCCGCTCAGGATGGATGCTGCGATCTTGCTGTACACCGTTCCATTCCCGCCGTACCCGAGTGCCAGGAAACATCGCGGGGAGGAGGGTTGAGGCCCGATCATCGGGAGACCGTCGTGGGTGCTGCCGAATGCCGCCGCCCAGCTGTAGCTGGCACGCAGTTCCGGAAGCCGCGGAAACATCCCGTGCAACCTCTCGAGCAGCATAGAAGCTTTGTGCGGCAGCATCCGGTTGCGTTCTTCCGCGATGTTTGTCCGCTCGTCGAATCCTCCGGCGATAATCCGGTTATCCGCCGTCGTGCGGATATACATATAAGGTCTGGCCGTTTCCCAGATCAGGCAGCGATGCGGCCAGTCCGGAAAGCTCTCCAGAGGCTGAGTGGCGATCGCAAATGTGCTCGAAAGTACGGCGTTCGGATTCGCAATCCGCTCCTGAGTTTCGTATCCCGAGGCGAAAACGACGTATCTCGCCCGTATTTTCCACTTATCCGTATAAAGCGTAATGCTGTCCGGACTCGTCGTATGCCGCTTCACTTCCGTATGCTCATAGATCCGCCCGCCTTGCCGCGCGATCGCTGCAAGCAAACCGTTGACGAAACGATAAGGGTTCAGCTCGGCATCGCCCCGGGAATAAAGGGCCGCCTTGCCGAAAGCGAATCGCGAGGCGGTCGTCCGCTCGCCCCAATACTCTGCATCGAATCCGTACCCGGTTAAGATCCCGCATTCCTTCTTCAAAGCGGCTGCATCCTCCGGACGGCTCGCTACATACAGGCTATCTCTTCTTACGAAATTCGCACCCTCGATACTGGAGCATAAATGCTGTAGTTCGCTGACCGCCTCGCGGCATAAGGAGTAAAAGCGGACTGCCTGCTCCGTACCAAAAGAATGGATACAAGCGGACAGCGGCTTATCGCTGATATATTGCAAGAGACCTGTATTCATGCAAGAACTTCCCGAGCCTGCCTTCCGTTTGTCTACCACGATCACGTCCAGGCCATGCCTGATAAGCTCATAAGCGCATAGTGCCCCGGTGCAGCCTGCGCCAATAATCGCAACGTCGCACGAGATGTCCTGATCGAGCACCGGAAAGGCGGGGGGCGCGGGAAGCGTATCGATCCAGCACGATTGACCGGAATACAACTCCATAATAAGCACACTCTTTCCAAAGATAGTCGGAGCTAATAAGTGAAACGAAACGGGAAAGTGAAGCTTCAGACCATTTTTTCGGAAACGGAATTTGCTTCTGGCTTTGTACGTTAGTATGTACAGGCGGTGAGTGCACATGCATACATAAGGAGAAATCGGCTGGGGCATCTTAATCAATGGAACTTTCGAAGGGAGGGATCAAATATGCAGATGAATGGGCTACAGCCGTTAACGGCCAAAGAACTTGAATACGTAGCGGATACGATGTCGAACGAGGATTTGCTGATCAAGCTTTGCGCAGCTACTGCTTCGACGACGAACAACCCGCAGGTACGCAATATTTGCCTGGATATGCTTCATACCCATGAGCAGCATTATCACACTCTGCTCAACAGCTTGCAGCATCATATGAACTTGGCTCCGCAGCAGCCGGGGACTTCCCAATAAGGAGGAGAAGCGTCTTGTACTCAACCATGCAGCAGCAACAACAGCAACAACAACAGCAGCAAAGCGGTTCGTTTATGCCGGAGCAGGACTTGCTGTACACGATCTTATGCGAGCTGAAACGTTCGGTTCGCGAATACACGACCGCCACGACGGAATCGAATTGCCCTGCGATCCGTCAAATGTTTACGGAGCTGACAACGAGCACCCTGACCATGCAGGGCCGGCTTTACACCCTGATGAAGCAGCAGAATATGTATAATACCGCCTCTCCAGTGCTGCGTCAGGAAATCGACAAGCAGTTGAAGCAGTACAGCCAAGACGGGCAGAAAACGTCTCAATTCGTTCAGCAAAAAATGTCCGCAAGCAAGCAGGGCTATGCGCAGCAGGCACCGATGTTCGCGAACAACTACCAGCAATCCCAGCACCAACAGCAGCAGCATATGCCTTACAATTGATTCGCCGGATATAAGAAAAGCTTCTAAACGAAGCTCTTTCCACGACGAATGACCCTGCGTAAGCGGAAGCTTTTCTTGGTAAAGAATGTATTAATTTACCGCTTTAAACGTTAGAAAACGGGCTGATCGTCAGGTTTTCAGACCTGTACGACCAGCCCGTTTCGTATGCGCTCCGTCATCAACCGGTAATAATATCTTCGATTTCGTTCAAGTTAAACGAATACACTTTCTTTTCATCCACGTGGTAAATCGTCAGCTGCTGCCCGGCCGCGTCGAATCGGAGAATCCGGCAAGGGATGCTCAGTCTGATTCCTTTTTCCTTCACCGCCACGATTCGAACGAGCGTGCCTTTGGCTTGAAGATCGGACAAATTGTCGAAGCTTAAGCTGGATTTGAGGTTGCCAGCCGGAGAGTCCTTCATAGGAGCGGGCTCTTTCGTTTTGCCGCCGGCAGGCTCGCCGATCAGCGATTTCTCCCCAGCGGGATTCGGCTCCGGCTTGTCAGGACGATCTTTCTCCCGACCGTTCGGCGGCGGAACCTTAACAGGGGCCGCTTGATGGGGAGGAATCGCGAACCGCTCGCCCTTGTTCTCCTTTAACGTTTTCTCGATTTCCTTGCCGAACTGAATGCCCTGCATAATCCGGAAATCCGCTACGTGGGGATGATTCAACGCTTGCAGCAGAGCAGCCAGTGCCATCATATGGGTAGGTTCTTCAACCAAAATCTCCACTTGGAATAAATGTTTTTTTTTCTCAAATTTGGACTTTTCTGGTCCCATAGTCTCACTCCGGAATTATTCAATAGGTATGTAGTCCTTAGTATATCAAAAAACACGGTTTCAAGTAACCGGAAATCCGCTTAAGCTCCTGCCTTTTCCGCCGCCAGGCGATCCGGCTCGAACTGGGCGAAAGACCGGACTAAGCGGGCAGCGCTTGCATATGCTGATACCAACCTGGAGGCGAAAGGAGAACCGTCTGGAATGATTGAAGCGAAACCTATCGTGATAGAGGGGCGTACCGTAATCGGCATTACCGTTTCCTTGCCGAAAACGACGCTGATCGCAGTCACCACGGACCGGGGCTACATCATGTGCGGCGCCTTGGACATCGGGCTGCTGAACGATCGGCTGAAGGATCGAAATATCATCGCTGGCCGGGCTACCGGCGTCCGCACGCTCGACGAGCTGCTCGACGCTCCCTTGGAGTCCGTCACCCACGAAGCGGAGCGGTTAGGCATCGTGCCGGGAATGAAGGGGCGGGATGCGGTTTTACGGATGTGAGGGGAGAGAGAGTAAGTCGCTAAGGCAAAGGCGATTTACTCTTTGTTTTTTAATTTATCAGAAAGTGTATCGTGGGAGTGGCTCTAAATCTCGGTAAACGCCAGCGTCAAAAGACGCCGGTAAGCGTTCATTTTTGGATCTGACAAAAAGAATAGTTTCCATCCCTTTCTGTTTCTCATATACTAATTAATAGGGAAAGATTTCTGGTCCATTTTGTATCAATGAAACATAAAGAAGAAGTCCTCATGGAACTGACGACCTCTTGGAAGGTTAAAAGCAACATATAAAGTTTATTTGAAGGAACGCTCCGCTCGAATAAAAGCAATGAACCGTTTGGCTTCTTCAACCGAAAGCTTCCTTCCGTCTACCGTAAGGCTGAATTTCTCCAAGATGTTCTCGTCGGATAGTTCCAGGCTGTCTACGAAATCCCGTACGTCCTTATCAAGCTCCGAGTATGGATCGTTGGTTCTGCCCAGCAAATAATCCAGAGATATGTCAAAATAGTTGGCTATGTTCCGCAAAGTCTCATAGTCCGGCTCTCTACGATTGGTTTCGTAGTGGGATAGGGAGGCGCGAGAGATCCCGAGTTTATGAGATAATTCCTCTTGCGTAAGGCCCCTCTTCTCGCGAAGATATGCTATTCTATCCCCACATTTCATCATCGTCTGTCCCCCTAAGTTCGAAATCCGATAATAGTAGTATACCCACTGGTACAACAGTAAAACAAGACGAACGATATAAATTTCGTAATCTAGCAAACGGAAGCAACTAAATATTCCCTTGATATACTAACGTTAGGAACTCCGAATGGAATGAATTTGATTATTTAGAAAAACGCGGAAATAATAAAGGGATAACGCTTGACTTTGATACGTTACGTATCTAAAATTAAATTGTTGATACAAAAGTATCATAACTCTATGACTACATACCTGTTCGGTTCGATATTGTTGATGAGCAAATCATTTCATATTTTACAACATTAGATGACTCATTGCACGCCAAAATTGATGAAGATCAGATCTACATTTTTGGGGGAGAAAATGGCCGAGAAGAGGGAAATCGATGTGTTGGAAGTAATGAGGCACCTGGAGATTGAAACAAAGAAAGTTTACCAGTTTTTATCCAGGCTGCAGGAGAGCTCGTTTAAGGAAACGGATCGGGTTCAAATAAGCGCGGCAAAGGGGGAGGAAGCGCAGCTCAAGCAGCAGGCCGAGAAGAACCGAGAGTAACTAGGGAGCGGCAGTATCGCGTAAGAGGGTTCAGGATCACAAGATCCGGGTTCATTCCGTTTTTGAGTTCAGCGCGCATAATCGCAGCGCCGGCTAATATAGTATTCATATCCGCTGTTTGCTAACGGCGGCAGTTTACACCGCGAAGTGGAATAGGAAAAAGGAACCAGTAGTGAGTCCTTGTAATCATAATGATACTATTTGTATCAAATTAGATTGACAATATACAAAATGTATCATAACATAAATCCGAGGACGACAACATTGCTTCAAATGCTGCAGGGGGAACCATGAGTGCACTAGTCGGTATTGTATACGATCATGAAGCGTCTGGACGGCTCCAGGACGAAGGAAGACGGATGATGCAAGCTCTTGAACCGTATCCTGCTGACGATCAGGGTACCTGGAATGACGGTATTGTCTTTCTTGGCTGTCACGCCCAATGGATCACTCCCCAATCGGTTGGCGAGCGGCTGCCCCTCTACCGGGATGAAGCCCGGCTCGCGATAACGGCGGACGCGATCCTCGATAATCGCGATGAGTTATTTCAGCAGCTGCAGATCGAAGCGGGGAGACGGGAGCAGATTACCGACAGTGAGCTGATCCTGGACGCTTACATGAAGTGGGGCACGGATACTCCGAAGTTTTTGCTCGGCGACTTCGCCTTTCTCATCTGGGACCGGAAAAATCATAGTTTGTTCGGAGCGAGGGATATATTCGGCAGCCGGACGTTGTACTATCACAGCAATCCGGAAAGGGCCGCGTTTTGTACGACGATCTCGCCCCTGCTCGCGATTCCCGGTGTGAAGACGGAGCCTGATGAAGTGTGGCTTGCGCAATATCTCGCGATCCCGACGATGCTGGATAATACGGATATACATACCACGGCGTACAAACATATTAATCAAATCCCGGCCTCCCATTCTTTCGTGATGAGAAGCGGAAGAATCGAGCTGACGAGGTACGGGACGCTTGTGCCTGAGACCCGGCTGCGCTTGCCTTCGAATGAGGACTACGAAGAAGCGTTTCGGGACGTATTTGAAAAAGCGGTTGCCTGCCGACTGCGCACCCATCGGAAGGTGGGGGCGACATTAAGCGGCGGCTTGGATTCGGGCCTGGTCGCGGGTACAGCCGCTAAACTCCTTCGACGGGAAGGAAGGCCGCTGCATGCGTTCAGCACGATTCCCGCTCCCGATTTTGTCGATTGGACATCAGCGAGCCGGATGGCGGACGAACGCCCGTTTATTCAGGAAACGGTCGGTTTCGTAGGCAATATTACGGAAAACTATTTGGACTTCCCGGACCTGAGTCCGTTTTCGGAAGTGGATGATTGGCTGGATGTGCTTCAGGCGCCTTACAAAAATTTCGAAAACTCGCACTGGATAAAAGGAATCTATGAAGAAGCTTCCAGACAAGGGGTAGGCATCCTGCTTACAGGCGCAGCCGGGAACTTCTCCATCTCGTGGGGGTCGGCGGCCGAATATTACGTCCATTTATTAAGGAAGCTTCGCTGGGTCCGTTTTTATCGCGAGCTGAAGCCTTACAGCAGAAATATGCGGATGGGCCGGCTTAACTTAATCAAAAGGCTGGGCAAGTATGCGTTCTTCCGCCCTACGCACCGCTCGATCGGCCAGATGGATATTGCTTCGATGATTCATCCGGATTTTGCCGAGAAAACGAACGTGTATGAACGGTTGAAAGATCAGGATATCGGCCTCGAATCCAGCGTCAGCATGATGAATGAAAGGGAAAGCTTCTTCCACAACCTGGCCGTTCAAAATATGCGTGGAGCTTCCTGCACGAAGCTGTCGCTGCGTCATTCGGTATGGGAGCGCGACCCTAGCAGTGATGCCCGAGTCGTACGGTTCTGCTTATCTTTGCCGCTCGACCAGTTTGTCCAGAACGGATACGACCGGTCGTTAATCCGGAGAGCCTCGAAGCCGTACTTGCCCGATAAAGTGCGGCTGAATCAACGGACCCGCGGGGTGCAAGGCGCGGATTGGCTGCATCGGATGCTGCCTGCATGGGGATTGTTTACTGACGAGCTTCGCGAGTTATCCAAGGATACCGGCGCATCGGCCTATTTAAACATCGCCGCAATCGACCAAGCTTTGGCCCGGATCGGCGACGCTCCGCGCCCGGAGCAGGCTTTCGATTCGGATGTAAGGTTTTTGATGCGAAGTTTGATCGCATTCCGGTTTATAAAACGGCTGCATGCAACGGAGGGAGGTGAAACGTATGAAAAAAGAGTGGCAGGCTCCTACATTGGAAGTCCTTGACGTCAGCATGACGATGTCCGGTATCGGTTCGACGAAAGTCGACTGGACATGGGTTGGCGGCAAGCTGGACGGGGATCTTTACGATTCCTAATCCGTACTTATTATGAGAATCCGAGCCCTTATACATAACCTGTATAGGGGCCCCTTTTTAAGAGGGGAGGGGGAAGCAATTGCATGATCATTCCTACAGCCAAGAGAAATGCCTATCGAGCGTTCGGGCTGCGTTTTTCCAGCGACCTTGCTTTGCCCGAACTCCTATCGATCGACGATGAAGAGGGGGCGCCTGACGTAGAAATCCGGATTGCCGATTTGTCCGGCATCTGGGACGACTCGTTGTTTCATGACTCTTATTATGCGGGCAAAGACGGGGACATTTATTTTCATTTGCCGGGAATCGCCCATGTTTGTATTCGGGGAGGCAGAGAGATTCTCGTGTCCCCGCTGGCGGGCTCGGATGAGAATCAGGTCCGGCTGTACGTGCTCGGAAGCTGTATGGGCGCCTTGTTGATGCAGCGTCAAATATTGCCGTTGCACGGCAGCGCGGTCGTCGTGGACGGCAAAGCTTATGCTTTCGTCGGCGAATCCGGGGCCGGCAAATCGACGCTTGCCGCTGCGTTCGTCCGTCAAGGGTACTCGCTTGTGAGCGATGACGTTATTGCCGTATCGTTGTCGCATGAGGGGACGCCGGTTGTAACCCCGTCGTATCCGCAGCAAAAATTATGGCAGGAAAGTCTGACCGGCTTCGGCATGCAGACGGATCAATATGCTCCGTTATACGGCGGAGTAAATAAATACGCGATCCCGGTCAAAAACCGTTTTTATTCGAGTCCGGTGCCGCTTGGCGGAATTTTCGAGCTGCTGCCTGCCCGGGACGACCTGTATGTTCATCAGCTGGAGGGACTGGAGAAGCTTCCTGTGTTCCGGTTCCATACGTACCGCAGCATGCTGATCCCGATCCTTCAATTGGAGAAATGGCATTTCCATATGTCGGCAAGCATCAGTACGCAGGTTCGGGTGTATCAGGTTCGAAGATCCGCTTCGTCCTTTGCCCCGGAACAGCTGCTCGCACGAATTGTGGATTCTATTAACAAAGGAGCTTGACCTGTGATGAGCGTTCAACCGCTTGAGCTTGACCAAGTCGTGATGCAGTCCGACGGATTTCTGGCGAGCAATATGAATGACGAGAAAGTAATGATGAGCGTCGAATCGGGCAAATATTACAACCTCGGCTCGATCGGAGGCCGAATCTGGGAATTGATCGAATCGCCGACTTCGGTCAGGCAAGTGGTCACTTCTTTAAGAGAAGAGTACGAGATCGACCAGGACGCTTGCGAGCGGCAGGTTTTGTCGTTTTTGCAGACGATGCTGACCGAGAAGCTCATACGAACCGGAACTTAAGGCTATGGCCAAATTGTAGCAGGAAGGGCGCACCTAACGTTGTGGAGAAAAGTGAAATCGTTTATGTCGCTGAACTCGGGCACGAAGCTGTTATTTATGGAAGCTTTTTTTTATCTGGGCTGGGCGAGACTATTAAAAGCGCTGCCTTTCGCAAAAGTCGCACCCTCCTTGGGAATCCGGATGATGGAGACGGATCTGGCGCCCAATCCGGCCCAGCGGAACGTTATTAAGCATATTTCGCAAGCGATTCAAGTGATGAGCCGCTACACTTGGTGGGAAAGCATGTGTCTGGTCAAGGCGATCGCCGGGATGAAGATGCTCGAAAGACGGGGGATCGAGAGCACCTTGTATCTGGGAACGACCAGAGACGAAAGCGGCAGCATGATCGCCCATGCGTGGCTGCGCAGCGGTCCGTATTATATTTCCGGGTATGAGGAAATGGAGCGGTTTACGGTCGTAGCCAAGTTCGGAAACGTTAGTAAGCGCCAAGCGAGCCAAAGGGGAGCCGTCAATGGGTAGCAAGTTCAAACTGAAACGGAGTTCGATGTCACAAGAGCTGAAGCTGCTGCTTTCCATCGTTGGCATGGAACATGCGCCGGACCTTCCCGGTCACATCTTGCGCACATCCGCATCAATCGACTGGGATCAGTTTATAGAGCTGACCCGGCACCATCGCGTGTATCCTTTGGTTTATTCGAATGTGAGCCGATTGGGCAAAGAACTTCTTCCGCAACACGTCGTTCAGGTTCTGCAGCAAGACTATACGAATAATACGTTTCAAATGCTTCGCTTAAGCGCAGAGATGCAGATGATCGGTATCAAATTGGACAAAAGCGAGATTCCGTATTTGCTAGTAAAAGGTCCTCTGCTTGCGGAACGTCTATATGGGGACATTTCGCTGCGGACCTGCAAAGATTTGGACATCCTTGTGGCGGATCAAGATCTGGAACGGGCAGGCGCGGTATTGCGCGATGCGGGTTACTTCGCGGCGGATGCCGACCCGGCCACGATCCTAACGGAAACAAGGGAGCATCATCATTCTTACATTCATCCTAATAAAAAAATACAGATCGAGCTTCACTGGAGATTGAATTGGAAAACCTGGAGCGAACCTACCTTCGACGAATTGTGGGCAAGAAAGAGGACGTTCTCTTTTAAAGGGGTTTCCGTGCACAGCTTCGGCCCCGAGGACTTGTTTCTCAGCTTGACTACTCACGGCGCCCGTCATGGCTGGTCCAGGCTTCGTTGGTTATCGGATATAGATAAATTAATGGCGGAGGAGCTTGATTGGAGCCGAATCGTGCAGCATCTGGAAGCGTATCGATTGCAGCATATTGGCGCGCAGGCTCTCCTGTTGACCTCCCGCTTGTTCGGAACGCAGACGGGCGACCGGCTGCCGGCCCTTCAACCCACCCGTCATTCTTACCGGCTCGCCAAGCTGGCGATCGAGTACATTCAGGGACGAAGAACGCATCAGTATTCGATATCCCTGGTAAAAGGAATGGCAAAGCTGAAATATTTCATTCATATGCTCCAACCGAAAGCGTATGATATGGAAATGTTTCCGCTGCCAAAAGGACTGCGTTTTTTGTATGTTCCGCTGCGGCCCCTCTTGTATATCAGGCGGAGATTTATGAAGCGCCAAGGGCTGACAAGGGAGATGTGAGATGGCGCCATTACTGCCTTATTTGAAGAAAATGCACCATGTCGTCGGGTTTAAGCTGTACATTAACTTTTTCAGTATGATGATCATCAGTTCCCTGGAAGGGGCGGCGATTTATTTATTGATCCCGATGCTGGGCGTGATCGGGGTTCTAAGCGTCGATGTGGGACCGATCCCGCTTATTGCCTGGATGAATCAGGGGTTTGCCCATGTTCCGGAAACCTTGCAATTGCTGGTTATCTTGCTCTCTTTCATCATGATTGTAACAATTCAAGCGTTCCTGCAAAGAAGCCAAACGATCCAGAACAGCAAAATCCAGCAAATGTTCATTAAATCTTTAAGATTCGAGACGTACCGGGCGATTCTGCAGTCGAATTGGAGCTTGTTCGTTAAGAAGAGAAGAGCCGATTTTACGCATATGATGACTCACGAGATTGCGAATGTAAGCCAGGGCACCGTTTCCGCGCTTGGGTTGGGAACTAACCTGGTATTTACCGGCATTCAGATCGTGTTTGCTCTATGGTTATCGGTAAAGCTGACGTTGTTTGTGCTGGTCAGCGGCATTTTGCTAGCTTTGTTCTCGCGGAAATTTATTAGAAAAGCCAAACATTTGGGAGAAAACATCACTCTGTTGGCTCGGACCTATACGGCGGGCGTCACCGAGCATTTTAACGGGATCAAAGATATAAAAAGCAATACGCTGGAAGAGCATCACTATACGTGGTTTACTCGATTGGGCAACAAGATGGAGGCTACTTATGTCCAATTTTCGCGGCTGCAAACGACTTCCCAATTCGTCTATCGCGTAGTATCGACGCTGCTGATCGCCATGTTCATTTGGGTGTCGATTAAGCTTCTTCGCGCCGAACCGGGGCAGCTGATGCTGGTTATCCTTATCTTTACCCGATTGTGGCCGAGATTTACGTCCATCCAATCGAGCTGGCAGCAGATTGTTTCTACCTTTCCGGCCTTTGAGAGTTTGTCGGGTTTGCACCGGGAATGCGCGGACGCCAAGGAGCTGGATATCGACCGTCACGGCCAAGCTGTAACCACCATGCGTATGGAACAAAGTATCGAATGCCGCCATTTATTTTACCGGTATGATCCCCATGAACCGGTCTATGCCCTTCACGACGTCAGCTTTCAAATTGTCGCGAATAGTATGACCGCCGTTGTAGGGAAGTCGGGTGCAGGAAAAAGTACCTTGATCGATCTTCTGATCGGATTGATTGAGCCGGAAGGGGGCGAGATTCGGATAGACGGAATTCCCCTGACCCCTGCCAACCGGCCGTCCATTCGAGGGGCGATCAGTTACGTTTCGCAAGATCCGTTCCTTTTTCACGCCACCGTCCGGGAAAATCTAATGATGGTCGTACCGGGCGCCAAAGAGGAGGAGATGTGGGAGGCTCTCCGGTTTTCCGCATCGGATGAATTTGTAAGCAAACTTCCGCAAGGTTTGGATACCGTTATCGGCGACCGGGGGATTAAACTGTCGGGCGGGGAGCGGCAGAGGCTCGTATTGGCAAGGGCGATCCTGCGAAAACCGCTCATTCTGGTGCTCGATGAGGCCACGAGCGCGCTGGATCACGAAAATGAGACGAAAATTCAGGAAGCTCTCGATCGTTTGAAAGGGAAAATGACCTTAATCGTCATCGCTCACAGGCTCTCTACAATTCGAAATGCCGATCAGGTGATCGTACTGGAGAACGGGAGAATTATCCAACAAGGGGAGTACCAGAAGCTGTCCGATGAAACGAGAGGCACGTTCAGCAAAATGATAGCCTCAGGCTGACGTATTACTGTGAATGCAGTCGCACAATTTGGGAGAGGATTCTTGCTAAGAAGGAGTGTGAATCATGCAGGTCGTCCAGCCTATAAAGGACGTGGAGAAAATTAAAGAGATCCAGACCATACTGAAAAAACAGTCCGATCGAGACTGGCTGCTTTTTACTATAGGCATCAGCTCGGGGCTGCATTTGACCGATATTTTGAAGCTGAAGGTGAGCGACGTCCAGGACAAAACCGTCGTTTCGCTGAGGGAAGAAAGAACGGGAAAAATGAAAAGTTTCAAGCTGACGGATGAATTAATTCACGCCCTCCGTGAATATAACAAAAGTATGGACATTAATGACTACTTGTTCCGCTCCCAACGGACCGGGCAGCCGATCAAACGAATCCGGGTATACCGCATCCTGAACGAAGCGGCCAAGCAAGCCGGCCTGGAAGACGTAGGGACTCACACGATGCGTAAAACATATGGTTACCATGTTTATCTGAAAACGAATGATGTTATGCGACTAAAGGAGCTGTTTAATCATTCGGCTCCTTCGGTTACTTTGCGGTATATAGGTATTAGTTGAGGATACAAGTTGTAATGTTGAGGAGAAAATTATTGTCATTCGAGCTGCTTATCCCCTTTGAAATGCAGCTTTTTTCTTTTCTTACCTTTCATAAAATGAAAATAAGTACTTGACACGATACAAAACGTATCTTAAAGTAATGTTAAGAATATGACAGGGGGTAACGGAGTGGAGACTGACGGGAGAATAGACTTAGATATAAAGAAAGTTTTGGATCAGCTACATATAAGCAAGGAAATTGTGCAGTTGATTTATATCGATAAAGTCGCTCCTAGTAGACCTGATGAGGATGTCCAGCCGCCCGAATAATGTCTTCTCATTTTAAATTGACTAATAGATGCTCTATTAAGGAGTCAATGATACATAATGTATCATTGATTATATATTCATTTACAGAATTATAAGTTTAGTTTTTTTATTGTTTCGATGATACAAATTGGATCTAAATACCGATCATACCGGAGGAACTCATGGAACTTGAATTGAAAGAAATTTTATTAATTCTTAAAAGAAAATTATGGATGTTGATTTCAATTGTTTTGGTCGCCTGTTTAGCAACTGCAGTCATCAATCTTTACTTTACGAAGCCCATTTATTCTACCAGCACCAAGCTAATCGTTAATAAATCAAGTGAATCGTCGAGTATCGATAAGTTAGACTTGGGCTCGTTAACTGCCAATATTCAACTTATTAATACGTACAAAGAGATCCTTAAGACACCAGCTATTCTAGATAAGGTGGTGGCGGATCATCCTGAATTTAATCTAAGTGCAGAAGGGATAAATTCAAGAATTACGGTAACTTCCAAAGAACAATCTCAAGTTATGACCATTGGTGTTCAGGATACTTCGCATACAAGGGCAGTCGGTATCGTTAATGCAGTTGCGGAAGTGTTTAAACAGGAAATTCCAAGAATTATGAAGGTGGATAACGTTACCATTCTAAGTGAAGCAAAAGTAGTACAAAACCCGAGTCCAATTAGTCCGAACATCAAGTTGAATATGGTTATTGCTGTTATTGCTTCTCTGCTAATTTCAACAGGTTTGATCTTCCTTCTCGAATATTTAGACGACTCGATCAAAAGCGAGAAAGATATCGAGCTGGCGCTCGGGGTACCTACATTGGCAATGATCAGAAAGATTAAGAAGAAGGATCTAAAAGGAAGGCATAAAGCTTCCTATCAAAGAGTAGCGGGTGAGAAAACTTATGCCAGCAGTAACGGATAAAATCAAAATGAACCTGGTAACTGAGCTTAATCCAAACTCACTAATAACGGAAGCTTACAGAACGCTGCGGATGAAAATTCAGTATTCGACATCAAGCGAGCCGATGAAAACCGTGTTGTTGACATCTGTAACTTCCAAAGACGAAAAGTCGAAAACGATAGCCAATCTCGCCGTCATATACGCCAGAGAAGGTAAGAAGGTACTCGTCATTGACGCTGATCTAAGAACACCGATGCTGCACCACACTTTTACATCCAACGGATTTGGATTAGCGGATATCTTGCTTGGACAAAGCCCATTATCCAATGCTATTTCCGAGACGCAAATAGCGAATCTTTTCTTCATACCGGCCGGGCATGCTACCGTAAGCCCTTCGGAGTTGTTGTCGTCGGTACAGATGCAGGAGCTTTTGAGCCAAGTAAAAGAAGAGTTCGACATCGTCTTGATCGATTCTCCTCCTGTGCTGGCCGTAACGGACGCACAGATTATGGCGGCCATAAGCGATGGAGTAGTGCTGATTGTGAATCAAGGAAAAGTAAAGCGAGAAGTAGCGAAGAAAGCTTTGGCCCAGTTGAACTATGTGAAGGCTGTTGTACTCGGGGCTGTGCTGGTGAACACGTCGAAATAAGTGAATGTTGAGTGACTTCTTACTCAGGTAATGTCTACTGAACCTTTATCACTGTAGGCACTCGGCCATGCTGTGGGTGATTTTCACCTTAGACGTAAATCGTCAAGAGTGTGGTGTGAGGCGGGGTTGAATGCCCTATTGCCAATGTGAGTTGGCTTATTTTCGTGAGCCGGACGGAGCATGCAAATAAGCGAGCTTATATTGGCGCACCACATTTTGAGGAGGAGGAACTATGTCTTACCAGAAAAGATTGGTCTCACTAATTTTTATTGACTCCATCATCGTTATGACTTCCATTTATATGTGCAATTTTATTTTAATGCCGTCTCAAACCGTATTTACTCCCGAGCTGATGGTCAGCTCGATCTCTCTGCTCCTGTGTCACTTTATATTTGCTTATGTGTATAAATTATACAAGCGGGTATGGCAGTACAGCAGTGTCGGCGAGCTTCTAGCCATTATTAGAGCCATTACCGTATCGATAGCGGTGACGTCGATTTTGCAACTGCTGCTTTTTCAAGACGTGTATGTCCGCGTGATGGCCATAACATGGATGATGCACCTGATTTTGATCGGCGGAATCCGGTTTTCCTGGCGGATTATGCGTGACGGCGTTTTAACGAAGCCGGATATAAGCGGTAAGAAGCGGGCGTTAATTATCGGCTCAGGCGCCGCCGGCACGATGATCGCCAGGCAACTGAAGCAAAATCCGGATGCAGAGCTTTATCCGGTTGCTTTTATCGACGACGATTGTACGAAACATAAGCTCGAAGTATTGGGTCTCCCTGTGATCGGCGGTCAGGAATCGATCGAACAAGCCGTTCGGTCGCTGGCGATAACGAATATTATTATTGCGATCCCTTCCTTAAACAAGAAGGCATTAAGCCAGATTGTCGAGAAGTGCAACAAAACAAAAGCGAAAGCACAAATCGTACCGATGCTTGAGGATCTGATCAGCGGGAAAATAACGGTTAGCGACGTCCGGGATGTCCAGGTGGAAGACTTGCTCGGCCGGGAGCCGGTCGAGCTGGATACATATTCGATCGCGCATTACGTAACCGGGAATACGATATTGGTTACAGGGGCCGGCGGATCGATCGGTTCCGAGGTATGCAGACAAGTTTCGAGGTTTGCTCCCAGACGGATGATTTTACTAGGTCATGGCGAGAACAGCATCTATTCCGTTGAAATGGAACTAAAGAACCAGAATGCAAACAACGTCGAATACATTGCGGAAATTGCCGATATTCAGGATCGGGACAAAATGTTCAAAATTATGGAGAAGCACAGACCGAGCGTAGTGTTTCATGCGGCTGCTCATAAACATGTACCTTTAATGGAACGAAATCCTGAAGAAGCTTTTAAAAATAACGTAATCGGAACGAAAAACGTAGCCGAAGCGGCCAGTTATAGCGGTGTCGGAACGTTTGTCATGATCTCGACCGATAAAGCGGTCAACCCTACCAGTGTGATGGGAGCGACGAAACGGCTGGCGGAAATGATCATTCAAGACTTGGATCGAAGGAGCTCAACAAAATTTGTCGCCGTACGCTTCGGCAACGTGCTTGGCAGCCGGGGGAGCGTAATTCCGCTATTTAAGGAACAAATTCTTCGAGGCGGGCCGGTTACGGTCACGCATCCGGAGATGGTCCGATTTTTTATGACCATACCCGAAGCTTCCAGGCTTGTCCTCCAGGCCGGTGCACTCGCGCAAGGAGGAGAAATTTTTGTTCTGGACATGGGTGAACCCGTAAAAATTACAGATTTGGCCCGTAATTTAATTCGGCTGTCCGGTTATACAGAAGAAGAAATCGGCATCGAATATACCGGGATGAGGCCGGGAGAGAAATTGTTCGAAGAACTGTTGAATGAAAATGAAGTGCATAACGACCACGTCTATCCAAAGATCTACGTAGGTAAGGCGGCCATGACTCCGATCATCCTGATCGAAACTTTGATCGATCAATTCCAATCCTTCACACCCATAGAATTACGTCAGGAAATAATGGATATCGTATACAATCGGAAAATCCAGCCTAGTCAGCCTAAAAAGTTTGCTGCAGTTAACTAAGATTATCCAAATAAATATACATAAGGAGAGAACATAAATAATGAAAGTACGCAAGGCGATCATACCAGCTGCAGGTTTGGGAACGAGATTCTTACCGGCTACGAAAGCGATGCCTAAGGAAATGCTTCCGATCGTAGATAAACCGACCATTCAGTATATTGTTGAAGAAGCTGTCGAATCAGGAATCGAGGATATTATTATTGTGACCGGCAAAGGGAAAAGGGCAATCGAAGACCACTTCGATAACTCGTTTGAGCTTGAGCAAAGCTTATTGGAGAAAGGGAAGTTAGAACTATTAAATGAAGTCCAGAAGTCTTCCAAGATGGTCGACATTCATTATATTCGACAAAAGGAAGCTAAGGGGCTGGGGCATGCCGTATGGTGCGCCCGTAAGTTTATCGGGAATGAGCCGTTCGCTGTGCTGCTTGGCGACGATATCGTGGCGGCTGACAAACCGTGTCTCAAACAGATGATTGAGCAATATGAGCGCTTCAAAGCGTCGGTCATTGGCGTGCAGCGGGTTCCTGAGAAAGAGGTGTCGCGTTACGGGATCATCGAGGCTAAAGAAATACATGAACGCTTTTTTAGCGTGAGCAACTTAGTTGAGAAACCGAAGATGGAACAGGCTCCTTCCAATCTGGCCATCATGGGACGTTATATTCTTAGCCCAAAAATATTGGATATTTTGGACCGGCAAGAGCCGGGGGCGGGAGGCGAAATCCAGCTTACAGATGCCATTGCCAAATTAAATCAAGAAGAAGCTGTGTATGCCTATGATTTCGAAGGTGTCAGGTATGATGTGGGCGAGAAGCTTGGGTTTATTCAAACTAACATCGAGTTTGCGCTGCAGCATAGCGAATTAAGACAAAGCCTTCTGGAATATATGGAGAAATTGGTAGAGAAGCATGTAGTGGCGTCGCGTTAAAAGAGTATATTAAACATACTGGAGTGAACTATGAGAGTCCTAATCGTAGGAAGCGGATATGTCGGATTAACTACAGGTAGTGCTTTGGCTTATCTCGGACATCAAGTCACCTTATTAGATATTAATGAAGAAAGAATTATGCGTCTTAAAGACGGGGAAATCCCGATCCACGAAAGAGGTTTGGCGGAAGTTATCGGGGAATCGAGGCATAATATCGAATTTATTTCGAGATGGGAAGAGTTCGACTCGTCAGTAGATATCGTCATCGTAGCCGTGGGTACTCCTAATAAAGGCAACGGCGACGTGGATCTGACATACGTAGAAGTGGTCGCAAAGGCGATCGGAGAACGATTGGCAGCGGACTCCGACCCTGTCGTGATTAATAAATCGACAGTGCCGATCGGCTCCGCCCGACGGGTGAAAACGATCATCGAACAAGAGTTGAAGAAGCGAAATATTCATAAACAGATTGATGTAGCCTCAAATCCCGAATTTCTCCGCGAGGGGGAAGCGTTGTTCGATACGTTTTATCCGGACCGGATCGTGATCGGGGTTGAATCGGATAAAGCGAAAAGCCGGCTGATCAATCTATACCAGCCGCTACTGGAGCAGACGTTTACCCCTCCGGTATCGGTCAGACGGCCGGAAGGATTAACGCTGCCGCACATGATTACGACAAGTCCGACGAGCGCCGAACTTATTAAGTATGCAGCGAATTCATTTCTGGCGATGAAAATATCGTTTATTAATGAATTTGCAGGTCTTGCGGAGCTAGTGGGAGCGGACATTAACGAAGTTGCCAAAGGAATCGGTCAGGACAAACGTATCGGATCGAGATTTTTGAACGCGGGAATCGGCTGGGGCGGAAGCTGCTTCGGCAAAGACACCGCTGCAATTATGTATACGGCGAATCAATATAATTTTGAGATGCCGCTTGTGCAAGCCGCTATTAAAACGAATTACAAACAGCGCGAGAGTATCATTAGAAAACTCCAGTCCGAGCTGAAAGTGCTGAGAGGTTCGACGATCGGGATACTGGGACTGGCATTTAAACCGAATACCGATGATTTAAGAGATGCGCCATCCCTCGACATTATCCGCGGTTTGCTCGAACTTGGAGCGAATGTGAAGGTATACGACCCGATCGCGATGGCGAACTGCAAGCGGCTGTATCCGGATTTAATCATCAGCTATGCATCGTCGTCCGAGGAGTTGTTCGAAGATTGTCACGCAGTCGTGTTGATTACGGAATGGGAGGAGTTTTTGCATCTTCCATACTCCAGGATCGCAGAGCGGATGAGAACGAGGCTGATTGTGGACGGACGCAATGTGCTCGATAAAGAGGGAATTGTCCGAGCAGGAATTACATACAAAGGAATCGGCAGGGGCGAATAAGATGAGAATGCTAGTGACCGGCGGGGCGGGGTTTATCGGGAGCCATCTCGTGGACTCCTTGTTGGCTGAAGGGCATGAAGTGCTTGTAATCGACAATTTCGATCCTTTTTATGCCCGAAGTATAAAAGAACAAAACATATCGCAGCAACTGGAATCGAGCCGGTACCAACTGGTAGAGGCGGATATTAGAAACCGCGAAAAAGTGTTTGAAATTTTTGAATCGTACGCACCTGAAGCCGTTATTCATTTGGCTGCTAAGGCAGGGGTAAGGCCGTCTCTCGAAGACCCTTTGCAATATGTAGAGGTTAACATTAATGGAACGATAAACGTATTGGACGCCTCCGTAAAGGTTAAGGCCGGCAAATTTGTTTTTGCCTCCTCCAGCTCGGTGTATGGACTGAATGAGAAAGTGCCCTTCTCGGAAGAGGACCCGATTCTGAATCAGGCATCTCCGTATGGAGCGACTAAGGCGGCTGGAGAGGCGCTGTGCAGAAGTTACAGCAACTGTTACGGGCTTCCCATTGTGGCGCTTCGGTTTTTCACGGTTTATGGGCCGCGGCAAAGACCGGATCTGGCGATTCATAAATTTGCTAGGAAGATGCTTCGCGATGAAGCGATCACGTTATATGGCGACGGATCGACCTCAAGAGACTACACCTATGTAGACGATACTGTGGCTGGAATCAAAGCGGCCATTCACTACAAAGTGGAAGAGTATGAAGTATTCAATCTAGGCAACGATCGGCCGACTCGGCTGCTGGAACTGGTAAAGGCTTTGGAGGATGCGGTCGGAAAAGCTCCGTCGATCGAATGGCTGCCCGAGCAGGTCGGGGATGTGCCGCGAACTTGGGCCGATATCGACAAAGCCAAAGCAAGATTGCACTATGAGCCGAAAAAAGATATTCACAGCGGACTCCGGGCATTTGCGGATTGGATGATCACAAAAGAAATGACGGTACAGCCGAATCGGTGAGAAACCTCAAGCTCCACATGGTAGTGGATTGAGGTTTTTCTGTTTTTAGGTAGACCGTTCCCATTATTGGACGAAGAGAGGGTTTCTCACGATGAAAGTCCCGTTTTCTCCACCGGATATTTCCGATGTCGAAATTAATGAAGTGATCGATACATTAAAATCCGGGTGGATCACAACCGGCCCGAAAACGAAGCTGCTGGAGAAGAAAATTGCCGAATATTGCGAGACGTCCATGGCGGTATGTCTGAACTCTGCAACAGCCGCGATGGAGTTGACCTTGAGATTATTGGGAATCGGCAAGGGCGACGAAGTGATTACATCAGCATATACGTATTCCGCTTCCGCAAGCGTAATCGAGCATGTGGGAGCTAAGATTGTTCTGGTGGATACGGCTGAGAATTCGTTTGAAATGGACTACGGTCAGTTGGAAGCCGCGATAACTCCGCGGACGAAAGCGATCATCCCCGTAGATATTGCCGGCGTGATGTGCGATTACGATCAAATCCTTGCTATCGTAAACAGAAAAAGCGGCCTGTTTCAACCAACCAATCCTTTACAGCAAGCGTTCGGCAGGGCGGTAGTGCTGTCAGATGCCGCTCATTCCTTCGGCGCTATTTATAAAGGAAAGCGAAGCGGAGCCGTCTCCGATTTCACCAGTTTTTCGTTCCATGCCGTCAAAAATTTAACGACCGGAGAAGGCGGCGCGGTTACCTGGAGAGAGATTCCTGGCGTATCTAATGATGAGATATACCGGCAGTTTATGCTGCTGTCCCTCCACGGCCAGTCGAAGGACGCGCTTGCTAAAACGAAGCTAGGCGCATGGGAGTATGACATCGTTTCGCCGGCTTATAAATGCAATATGACCGATATTATGGCGGCGATCGGGCTGGGTCAGATTCAAAGATACCCGGAACTGTTAGAACGAAGAAAAGAGATCATTGGCCGGTACGATCGGCTGCTTGCCCGAGGCGAGGTTGAACCGTTAAGACATTTCGGAACGGACTTTTCATCGAGCGGTCATTTGTATCTGGTCCGGCTTACTGGCAGATCGGAAGCCTACCGTAACGGCGTGATCGAAAAAATGGCTGAAAAAGGTATTGCAACAAACGTTCACTATAAACCGCTGCCGATGCATACGGCCTATAAGAACTTGGGATTCGATATTCAAGATTACCCGAACGCTTATAACATGTATCGAAATGAAATTTCATTGCCGCTGCACACGTTGCTGTCGGATGAACAGATCGAATATATAGCGGAAAGCTTGTTGTCCGTTATGAGTTGGAGTGAGACCGGTGCCCCAGTTGCTTTATGAGCAATCCCAAGCTGAAGAGTTCCCCGTTCTCGAGCGAATCGACGATATTTTAAAAAAGCGGAGACTTCAGCTTGTTTTCAAACGGATGTTTGATGTTTTCTTTTCGGTAGCAGGCTTACTCCTGACGCTGCCTGTACTGCTGGTCATTGCTTTCATTATTAAAACGACATCGAAAGGACCGGTATTTTTCAAGCAGATTCGTGTGGGGCAGAACGGCAAATTTTTTAAAATCTATAAATTTCGTACGATGGTCGTCGACGCCGAGAAAAAAGGCATGCAAATCACCGTAGGAAAAGACAATCGCATTACGAAATGCGGGCACTTCCTGAGAAAGACGAAGCTGGATGAGCTGCCTCAGTTAATCAATGTGCTGATCGGAGAGATGAGCTTCGTAGGACCGCGGCCCGAGGTGCCCAAGTATGTGGAGCTGTATACCCGTAACCAGCGCGGAATCTTGAAGGTTAGACCCGGGATTACGGACTATGCCTCGATCGAATATTTCGACGAGAACAAGCTGCTTGGAGAGAGCGATAATCCGGAAGAGACTTATGTGAAGGTGATTATGGTCCACAAGCTGCTGCTAAACTTGAAATATTTGAAGCGGGTTTCGATTCTCGAGGATATTACATTAATTTTTCGGACATTGAAGAAGATAGTAGTCAGATAAGCCTATGATGAAGCAAGCGAAGGGACTAAGTAACGGAGAGGTAATTCGATGTTAAAAATCGGTATTATAGGTCATTTTGCTAAAGGATTAAATGCAGCAGACGGACAAACGATTAAAACAAGAATGTTAGAAGACGAATTAAACCTAGTGCTCGAAAACAAAGCGATATCTGTCGATACGTGCAACTGGAAGAAGAATCCGTTTAAACTATTGTTTCATTGTGTTCGGTTATTGCAAACCTGCAATCATATTGTCGTTCTGCCGGACACCAATGGAATCAGAGTGTTAGTCCCGCTGATGATTGCTCTCAACTCCTTATTTCGAAGAAAAATTCATTATGTGGTCATCGGCGGATGGCTTCCGGATTTCTTAAAGGACCATAGCTCATACAGAGCGGTTGTTAAAAAAATAAACAGCATTCACGTTGAAAGCCATACGATGATCAATAAATTAATGGACCTAGGGTTTCGGCAAGCCCATTATATGCCCAACTTCAAACGATTAAAACCGCTCTCCGAAGAAGAACTAACGCTTAATCAGCAAATGCCCTACAAGTTATGTACTTTTTCCAGGGTGTTAAAGGAAAAAGGGATCGAGACGGCCATTGAGGCGGTCACCCAAATTAACGAAAAACATGGAAAAACGGTTTACACGTTGGATATCTATGGCTTGATCGATCCGGAATATAAGGACCGGTTTAGCCATGTAATGAGTACGGCGAAGGAATACGTTTCTTATAAAGGTATTGTCGGTTACGACCAATCTGTAGAGACTCTGAAAGAATACTTCATGCTATTATTTCCGACTTATTATTCCAGCGAGGGATTTGCTGGCACTTTGCTCGATGCATTCGCATCGGGATTGCCGGTACTTGCTTCGGATTGGAAATACAACAGAGAGATTGTTACGGATGGAGTCAATGGATTAACTTACGATATGGAAAATGAGAGCTTGCAAGCTAAGCTTGAGGTTATTCTTGAAGATCCCGATGCGATCAATAACTTAAAGGGGAAATGTCTGGAGGAGTACGATAAGTATAATCCGGACTATGTGATACGTCAGTTCTTGTCTGTAATAGAAGATAAACATGCAAGTTTCTTGTATTCCAGTTAGAGGCTGAACCAGTACCAATAAAGATTGGAGAATCTAAATGGATAGCTTAATCTTGCTCTCAATTGTAGTAGTAACAATGAATCGGAGGGAACAGTTAATAGAGGCTCTTCAAAGTTGTCTTCAAAGTAAGCTGCCAAATAAAACCGAAATCATTATTATTGATAATCATTCGACCGACGGTACTGATGAGGCTGTTGAGAATTTATTCGTGGATAAGAACATTGTATACACATATAAGTATTTGGAGAAAAATAAAGGGGCTGGAGGAGGGCGTAATGAAGGTTTTCTTTTGGCAAAAGGAAAATATATATACTTTTTGGATGATGATGCAGTAATCTCCCAAGAGAGTAGGGATTTATTTTTTATCAAAAGCATTAATTTATTAGAAAATAATTCAAATGTTGCAACATTAACAACAAGAATTTGGGATGAAATGCTTGAAACAGATAGAGTTGTAAATGTTTCTAAACTAAAGAAGGTGTCAGGTTATGACACAATTAGTATGCTCCTAGGAGGCTCGAATTTTGTTAGAGCTTCTGCATTTAAGTATCCACTGTACCCGGATTTTAGATATGGTTATGAAGAAATAATCCCATCATTTGTTGCCATAGATAAAGGAATGTATAATATTTACTTTGCAGAAGTTTCAGTGGTGCATCGGCCAAAGATGAACAAGTGGAAAAAAGGTAGCAGTCAAGCGATAGATACTATATCTAAAGAAAATGCTGGATTGCTAGCTTCGAAGTATTTGTTGTATCCGTCAATTTTTAAACCCCTTATTTTCGCAGCGTTTTTGGCACGCTGGTATATTCATTTGAGAGATCATAAAGGTGCATTCCAAGAAAGCCTCCGAATATTTAGTGACCAGACAAGAGGGGTTAAGATTAAAAAAATAAAATATAGAACCGTTTTAAAAATCTTTAGAGAATTCGGATTTGGGGCAGGTGTATAATCGTTGATAAAAAGTGTACTATTTATCATTCATCGTTTAAGTTATGGTGGCGCAGAAAAAAACTTGACATTTGTTGCAAATGAATTATCCCGAAAAGGATTTAAGGTGCACGTTTTTACATATGAAGATGTAGTTCAGCATTATTCTCTTGATGAAAATGTAATACATATTACAGAGAAGAATATATCTAACACGAGAGGTATTAGAAGATTTGTACAGATTTTTCAGATAAAAAAAGTGATCAAAGTGATCAAACCTGATGTTGTTATCTCTTTTTTAAATTTTCCTAATTTGCTCAGCATACTCGCTACACGATTTACTTCTACTCCAGTCATTATTTCTGAGCGAGCAGATCCTTATCGGAGAAATGGGCTATTCGATATTATACGACAATATACATATAGATTTGCAGACGGAGCTGTATTTCAAACTGATGGAGCAAGAGATTACTTCAATAAAATACTGGTGAATAAAAGTTGTGTAATTCCGAATCCAGTTATTCGGAAATTTACCGATGAGACTGTTGTTGAGCGAAAAAATGAAATTTCTTTTGTTGCACGCTTTGAATTGGTGCAAAAGAGGCAGGATCTCATGTTGTTAGCATTTCGTAAAGTTGTAGATAAGTATCCTGATATAAAGCTTGTTTTTTATGGGGATGGTCCTGACGAAAAATATGTGCAGGAAATGGTTGATCGTTTAAATCTTTATGAACATGTTCGTTTCGAAGGGGTAGTAGATCATGTAGCAGAAAAAGTTAGGTATTCAAGAATGTTTGTGCTTACTTCAGATTATGAGGGAATTCCAAATGCCTTAATTGAAGCTATGTCAGTAGGGGTGCCTGTGGTAGCGACCGACTGCAGTCCAGGAGGCGCGCGAATGTTGATTGAAGATAATGTAAATGGACGTCTTGTTCCCAGGGGGGATATAAATGAAATTTACAATGCCATTATTTTCTTAATAGAGAATGAACAAATAGCTGAGGACTACGGAAGAAAAGCAACTGAAGTTGTGGAAAGATTTACTCCATCTAAAGTTATAAGTATGTGGGAAGAATATATTAATAAGCTTATCGGTGGTCGACATGTTTGCTAATTCGAAGAGAAAAAATATCGGTATTATCTTTGCATATATTTACATTCTGCTTTCTTATATTGGTAAACAAGGTGTTATGGATGAACGGTGGCAAAGCTTAAGTTTGTATATGCTGCTAGGTGTATGTTTATTTTCAATTTTTTTTCTTGGGCGATTTAAATTAATTGATTTTCATGTTTGGTACATTGCTTTTATTACTTTATCAGTACTTTCCTGCTTTTATGCGTTTGATTTTGATACCGCATTCGGCAATATATACAATCTATTTGTTGTATTAGGGATTACATTCGCGTTATGTTCAGTTATAAACGAGGAGAATGACATTAAAAAGATACTTATCTGTTTTTCAATTTCTGGTTTTGTTTTGTTTTTCATGTTACTTGCAACCAACCAGCTTTTTATGACTGAACGACTAGGCGAAACTCTCTTTGGAAATGCTAACTACTTTGCATATTTAGTAATGCTATCACTTATGAGTTCAGTTTGGCTATTGTTATACAATCAAGGATTAAAAAGATACTTTTTTGTGTTATGCATGGCATCTGAGCTCTATCTGCTCTTTCTCTCTGGTGGTAGAAAATATATCTTAGTTTCTGCACTTTTCTTA
>NZ_JBYUPU010000064.1:0-30402 GCF_058135425.1 Paenibacillus sp. MAH-35 | reverse complement strand
TCTCATTATTTTAGAGCTGATTGCTCAAACGTACTGACTTGTGTCGATAACTCGACTTGTTTTGATCTCTTGCGAGATCGTCACTTGCACGCTCGTTGTTCAGTTTTCAAGGAGCAAATCGCTTGTCATCTTTTGTCGCTTTCGTTTTGCGGCGACCTCTTTAATATATCACAACCGCCTAGTACTTTGCAAGAAGTTTTTTTAAAAACTTTATTGCCTTCGAGCTTGTCTAAGCTTCCCTCGAAGAGGCGGAATTACAATATACCACGTATAGCCGCCTTAAGCAAGCAAAAAGAAAAAGCTTCTAAATCGAAGCTGCTTGCAAGATGTGAGACCCCATATAAGATTCAGTTATATCGTGCAGCTAATGCCGTTCCGCTTACCCGACCTTTAACGCTTCACTGCTCTAAATAACTTCCGCTCAGAACTTTGCATAAAAGCTTCTGCCGATTTAGCGGCGCCTCTGCTCCGTCCAGGTTTCCCGGGTTGCCGATTTTTTTCTTAGACGTATAAATTAATACGATCGCGAAGCTCATCTTCAAGCTGTATTCCGCTAGTTCTTAAAATAAAACGAACTTCAACCCGACGAGCATAAGCAGCCCCGGGACACCCAGCATTAGCACCGTCGCGACCGTCGGCATATTGACCGGAATTCGAAAATCATAATACGAGCCGGCCAGGTTGACGAAGTACAGCAAAAAAGCAGCGACTACAATATGCAGCACGGCATAACCGATCCACTGGCGAGAATGTTTGCGGCGCATAAGGACAACAACCAAAAGAATCGATGAAATAAGCAGTACTCCGAGCCAGATCGTTCGCATGTTACCCCTCCGCCGCTCTGCTCATGCCGACATGAAGCGCATGGATATTCAATTTTTTGGCGTTTTTGAGCAGCATCTCATACCGTTTCTCCGCCGCTTCCAGCGCATATATCGCGTAGTCAATCTGGTCTTGCTCGACCATATAATCCAGCCTTTGCTGCGCATACTGCCACTCCACCACCGCAACACGGATCTCTTCGAGCAAAATCTGCTTGTCCTTCAACAACGGATCTTCCTGCTTCTTTCTCCACTTCCAAGGAAAACGCCACAACATGTCCACCCCACCCCCATCGGTATCGAAGCTCTCGGCTTAGTAATACCTATGAAAGTCGAAGCTTTTCCAGAACGAAAATGTCGGGCGTACCGCAATTAAGAATACCCTTCGGGGAAAATCATCTTAATGTTCCTTGACGTGCAAACCCACGCACATGCTCGCAGGAAGGGAGTGGGCACATTCGCATAAGTCGCTGGTTGATGAGGTTTTAAGTAAAACAACTCGACTCCAATGAAGCTAGTTCCGCTCATTTTATGAGCAGGCTATGTTCGCCTTGGTCAAAACGCATGCACGCGGGTCAACTAACAAAATAAGAGCCTTTGGAGAGACTGTCGATTCATTGTGTAGAAGTGTTAGCAGGCCGTTCCAAGTGAAAAGTTACCTTCTTCTGCTCAGACAGGTTGTCCGGAATCCCTTGGTTTAATAACGATTGTAAGGTAGGGGATTCCAGACAAAACTCGCCAGAAGGTCATCTTTTCCCTTTCCACTTGGTTGTCCATAATGAATCGACAGCCTCTTTGGAATCTTCTATTTTCGGCCTATTCGCAAAACTAAAACGAATAGAAGCGGTATGCACCCCTTATTTCAACCAACTAATGGGGGTGTATCCTTTTCGCTGATTTTAGCAGCTTCAAACCACTCCTATTCCTTGTTCAAGCGGGTTTTCAGGCAAAATTAAGGTTACAAACCGCTCTTATTCGGCTCCTCCCCCGCCAGAATAAGAGCAGAAGACAGGCGCTATTCTAACTCGGTTCCGAATGTCTCGGTTCCCTTTAACGCTTTAGCGAGCGAATTAATCATTCGCTCTCGTCAAAAAAAGCCGCACGGAACGTATGCCACGTTCCGCACAGCTTATTCGCATTAACTCAGTTCCCTGCGTCCTTCGAGCGCCTTGGACAGCGTCACTTCATCGGCATATTCCAAATCCCCGCCTACGGGAAGCCCGTGAGCGATCCGTGTAACTTTGAGGCCGAAAGGTTTGACGAGCCGCGATAAATACATCGCCGTCGACTCCCCCTCGATATTCGGATTCGTCGCCAAAATTAGCTCCTGCACCTGTTCATCTCCGAGCCGCCGCAGCAACTCCGCAATCCGAATCTCGTCAGGCCCGATTCCTTCCATAGGCGATATCGCCCCATGCAGCACATGATAGTAGCCGTTATATTCCTTGGTCCGCTCCATCGCCACAAGATCTTTGGCTTCCTGAACGACGCAGATGACGGAACCGTCCCGCTTCTTGTCCTGACAGATGCGGCACGGATCGACATCGGTAATGTTGCAGCATACGGAGCAGTAGTGCAAGTTCCGCTTGACGCTAACGAGCGATTTGGCGAAATCGAGCACATCCTCCTCCTTCATGCGCAGCACGTGAAAAGCCAGTCTGCCGGCCGTCTTCGGACCCACTCCCGGCAACCTCGAAAAGGCGTCTATTAATTTGGCGATCGGTTCCGGGTAGTACAAAACGAACGGCTCCTTTACGTTTCAATTAGAACAAGCCCGGCATCTTCATGCCGCCGGTCAGACGTCCCATATCCTGCTCCGCCATCTGCTCCGCCTTGGTAAGCGCGTCGTTGACGGCCGTCAAAATAAGGTCCTGCAGCATATCCACATCTTCAGGATCTACAGCCTCCGGCTTGATCACGATATTCGTTAGCTTGCGATGTCCCGTTGCGGTTACAGTCACGACCCCGCCGCCTGCGCTGCCTTCAACCGTCTTGGTTCCGAGCTCTTCTTGCGCCTTTACCATTTGCTCCTGCATCTTCTTCACTTGTTTCATCATCTGCTGCATATTGTTCATAGCGAGTTCATCCTCCCGGATTATTCTTTGATTACGACCAGATCTTGGCCGAACAACTTGATAGCTTCGTCAACGACGTCGTCGCCGGGCTGACTTGCCGCCTCTTGCGACTCCATACGCATCACTTCGGGCTGCTCCGCCGTATCGGCTTGCGCAGCCTTCCAATCCTTAAGCATCGCCGTAACGAGCCGAAGCGGCGAGCCCAGCAATTCGGAGATCACCTGTTCGATCAGCTCTTTATGAGCCGGTCTTTCCGTCGTCTCCCGGTGCATTGCGCTCTTGAAAGCAAGCAGCAGCGTATCTTCGCTCGCCGCTACCGGCTCCCCGTCCACCAGCCAGGCGTGAACCATAATTTTGCGCTCTTTTACCTGCTGCAGCACCTGTCCCCACTTGCCCAGCACCTGCTTAAGCGTCGGCGAATCGGCATGCGGCAAGTATGGGTCCAGCTTGATGCCCGCCTTCATCGCAACTGAGGAAGAAGTGGATCTGGGCGGGGCTGCGGATCGCTGGGACGATTCTTTGCCAGCTGGCGCCAACCCACTTTTCAGAAGCTGATCCAATTTCTGCTCCAGCTGCGTGATTTTCCGGTTAAGCGCCGCGACTTCCGGATCTCCGCTTTTCTCGGCGGCCCCTTGCTGGGGTTGGACCGGGACGCTGCCCGCCGGCGAAGAACTGCACAGCTTAAGCACCGCCACCTCGAAAATCGTCTGCGGCTGAGCCGAATATTTCATCTCGGTCTGATAGTGATTCAGCACGTCGATGATGTGAAACAGATGGTCGCTCGAGAACGATCCGATCATCGTACGGAACGCCCCCGGATCGGTGATCCGGTCGGTCCACTCCTCTGCGTTCGGCACCAGCCTCAGCATTAAGGCGTCCCGGAAATAATAGATCAGATTCTCCATACATTTCTCGGCGCTTTTGCCTTCCTGCATCAGAAGCTCGATACATTCCAGCGCCGCACCGGCATCCCGTCCCGCAACCGCCTCGGCCAGCCGGCCGAACTGCTCCAGTCCGATTCCTCCGGTGATGGCCAGCACTTCCTGGAGAGTGACGTCGTTGCCGGTATATGCGATAATCTGATCGAGCAGACTAAGCGCATCCCGCATCCCGCCGTCCGACAAGCGCGCTACGTATTGGAGAGCCTCGTTCTCCGCATTCACGTTCTCCTGGCTGCAAATATAGGTGAGGCGCGACACTTGCTCGTCCAACGGCACCCTGCGGAAATCGAACCGCTGACACCGCGAGATGATCGTGGCCGGGAGCTTGTGCGGCTCTGTCGTTGCAAGGATAAACATGACATGGGCAGGCGGTTCCTCCAGCGTCTTGAGAAGCGCATTAAACGCTTCCGTCGTGAGCATGTGCACCTCGTCGATAATGTACACTTTGTGCCTCACTTCGGTCGGAGCGTACTTCACCTTCTCCCGGATGTCGCGAATTTCCTCCACGCCCCGGTTGGAGGCGGCGTCGATCTCGACGACGTCCATCACGGCGCCTTCGGTAATGCGCCTGCAGGCAGAGCATTCGTTGCACGGCTCCTCCGCAGGACCCCTCTCACAGTTTACAGCTTTGGCTAATATTTTGGCGGCTGTCGTCTTTCCGGTCCCCCGGGGACCGTTGAACAGGTAGGCGTGGGTGAGCCGTCCGTCCCGCAGCGAATTTTGCAGCGTTTGTGTAATATGCTTTTGTCCGACGATATCCCGGAAGGCTTGCGGCCTCCAAGTCCGGTATAATGCAATGTGCGCCATTGGCGTTTCTCCCCGAAAAGTTCGTTAGATCCTTCTCTAACCCATGAGGTTCATGTACTCCATTATACACTAAACCTCTTCCTTTTGACCAACCGCGCAGGGTTAGCTCGGGGAAAACGGTACGCTGACCGTAAATGTTGTGCCGAAGCCTTTGGAGGAAACGCGAATGCTGCCTCCTATATCGTGGATGATCCGCTGACAGACGGAGAGCCCGAGGCCGGTGCCGCTATCTTTGGTCGTAAAGAAAGGGTCGAATATTTTATCGATTAAATAAGCTGGTATGCCGGCGCCCGAATCTTGAACTTCCACATGCACCTTTCTGGCCCGGGCGTCTATCTTCTCAATGATCGTTAATGTCCCCCCTTGCGTCATAGCTTCGATTCCGTTCTTGCATAAATTGATAAACACCTGCTTGAGCAACTCCCGGTCGGCGATAATTTTCGGAATCTGGTAAACCGACTGATACTGGATCGTTACATTGTGCAGAACAGCCTGGTTGTTAATAATCGGCAATATGTCGCGCAGTACCGAGGAAATATCAATCTTGTCAAAGGTCACGTTTTTCGGTTTGCTCAGCAGCAAAAACTCGTTGACCAGCTCGTTAATCCGGTCAATCTCAGCCAGCATCAAATCCGTGTAGCCTTCCTCCCTCTCCATCCCGCTTTGATGAAACGTCCGGTTTAGTACCTGCAAGAAGCCCTTAATGGACGTTAGAGGGTTGCGAATCTCGTGGGCCGTTCCGGCGGCAATCTGTCCGATCATGGCGAGACGGTCGCTTCGCTGCACTTGCTGCTCCAAAGAACGAAGGTTGGTTACATCTTTGAAAATCACATAAGCTCCCACCACTTGGCCAAGCGGATCGCGAATGAGATTGGAGTCCATCAGCAGCTCGTAACGCTGCCGGTCGTTCGTCCAGGAAACCGCGTGGCTTCTGACCAACACACCGTCCAACAGTGTGCGCTGAACAAGACGATGCTCCTTCGGCACGGACCGGAACACCTCCTCCATCGGAAAACCTAGCGACGACTGCCGGTCGATTCCAAGAATATGGCAGGCCATGTCGCTAATATCGACCAGACGGAACTCCTGATCGACCACGAGAACTCCCAAATTGACATCCCGGACAAATGTACCCGAAAATTGCTGAAGCAAGCTCAGCTCCCCCGGCGCCAAACCGGACAATAAAAGAGCATACAGATGCCGTGCGCCCGACTCCGCACGCCCGAACCAGCAGCGGGTCGCCACCTGTTTTCCCTGTCCGGCCCTCAGCTTGATCTCGATCGTGCCGTCCTCGTCCATGCTGTTCTCGCACCGCTCGCATATCGCTTCCAGACACGATTCCTCAGGCACCAGCATAAATATGGAGCCGCCTACGCCGCATCTCCCGCCGAACAGATGAGAAAAGGCGCGATTACACTCTACTATTGTGCCATCTGCATCCATAATGGCAGCCGGGACCGCATCGAGACTGCGAATAAACGTTTGCGGAGACGGCATCGTGATCCGGAATTTTTCCATGCAATACCACCTTCTATTTATAATACCGGGCTAACGTCCGGCCCGGCCCCCTTCTTATAACAATTCTACTCGGATCTGTTTTTTCCTTCCAAGCGATTCCAGTTCCAAACCAAAAAACGCCGAATCAGCGTCTCATGACGTCTGAATCGGCGTTATTTCTCGGTAATCGTCATATTTAGTTACCGTGCACCTGCCGTTGATCTTGCGATCCGAGCGGAACCTTTACCGGTTAGCTCGAGTCAGGCACTCCTCCGGCACATGAACCATCTTGCTTACGGCTGCTTCCTTCCGGACCTGACCGGGTTCACAAGCGTCCATTGCGGAGGACCCGACCGTCAACACTTCGTGTAAAAGTCAGACCTCACATCGACAAGACCGAAAACAGGAATTCGACCCCGCTGTAGCGGATTGCGGGTACAGGGCACCGCTACCTCCCCATCTAGCACGGTAAACCTAGTATAGCGGATTGGCCGGCTTAACGCAACCTTCATCATTTGGCATCTTATGAAGCGGCTCCCCTCTACTCGCTGCGGGTAGTTACTTTAAAATTGTATCGGGGCACCGCATGCTGCAACGCTTGCGCCGCTTCGCTGCGGATTCGCTCGTTCTCCTGCTCGGACAACCCCTTGGCGGTAATGACCCTTATGCTGGCATTCGCCCCGTTCATGACGATCCGGACATTCCGGACGCCCGCGATTGGCGTAACCGCATCGCGCATCATTCTTGTATCGACCTCATACGTATGGTAAGTCGGAGTCAAGGGCAAGCTCGGATTCGTGTTCGTCATGCCCAAGTAACCGTCGTTCTGGTACGACTTCGTCCTCGAGGTGCCGTCACCGCCCCCACATCCGGCAGTCAGCAGCATCGGAAGCAGCACGGCTGCAGTCAGCAAGCCTGGTCTGATCTTCATAAAGAAACAACCTCCCTTGGTTCTAGGATGACCAAGAGAGGTTGTTGTATACACGAGGAATCGTACGCCATACGTGTAAAATTAAATGCCGTATTTTTTCTTAAATTTATCAACACGTCCGCCGGCGTCGATAAACTTCTGCTTACCGGTAAAGTGCGGGTGGCATGCGGAGCAAATCTCCACGCGGAGGTTTTGCTTAATGGAACCCGTCTCAAACGAATTACCGCAAGCGCAAGTTGCCGTCGTTACATAATATTTCGGTTGAATTTCTGTTTTCATGAGCCTTTCACCTCTCTCCGCCCTGAGTCTCATTTGGACCCAGAGTTATATGGACACATGAGCGCATTATATCACGTTTTTTCCGATAAATGCAACACGATTTGTACAACCCATCATTTGGCTGGTGCCCGCGGCGGAATGTGCGTGTACGAGCCGATGACGACATCCGGAAGCTCCGCTTCGAATATCTCGATCATTTGTTTCATTCCGTAAGTGTTGCCGCGTTTTGGCGGTATAAGCTGCAAATAACCTTCCGGATCGATATTGAGGTTGCGCAGTTGGATCAGCCTCAATCCGGTCCGCTTGGCGAAGCCCAGCATCGCTTCGATCTCCTCTTCCCTGTCGGTTACTCCGGGGAATACGAGGTAATTGATCGACGTATACACACCCTTGGAGGTCGCGTAGGTGAGCGATTTCTCCACATTGGCCAGCGTATAGCCGCGAGGTTTGTAGTAAGCATTATAATGGTCGTCCAGCGCGCTGATCGTACTGACTCGCATCAGATCAAGACCCGCATCGACAATCGCGCGGATATGATCGCTTAAGCCCGCGTTCGTATTAATGTTGATATATCCGTTGCGGGTCTGCTCGCGTACGCGGCGGATCGCCTCGATAATCAGCTTGGCCTGCGTCGAGGGCTCGCCCTCGCACCCTTGTCCGAAGCTGATGATCGCATCCGGAGTTTGCAATTGCTCCAGCATGACCTGAACGATCTCATCCACCGTCGGTCTGAAGTTCATCCGGGTCTGAGGCGCCGGAAATCCGCTGTCATCCGGCTGCTCCGAGATACAGCCGTAACATCCGGCGTTGCAGGAATACGATACCGGTACTGCCCCTTCCAGCCGGGACAAAAACGTGTTGGAGGCGGTTAAGCATTCGTACTCCAAAGCGCACTTGGACAAATGCTGGTACAGCCGGTTGTCCGGGTAAGCCCCAGTTAACCGGTTGACTCCAAGCTCCAGCTCCTTCGTATCGCAGTTACGCGGATTCCACGGTTCAGGATCGTCGCTTTGCCGGGCAGCGACATAAAAAGCGCCGTCCTTCCAGGCAACCGCCGTATACCCGAATAACGGAAGCAATTGCGACTTGTCCTTCTTGGCATAGCCGGGAAGCAATAGCCGCGTAAATCCTTGAGGAAGCAGCGCTCCGACCGCTTGATAGGGGCCTTCCATCGCCTGCATCGACCCGGCCTGCTCGTTCCAGCCAATCGCACGCGTTGCCGGCAGACTGACCAAGGTCGCCCCTTCCGGCAGCGGAATCAGCTCGTCTTCCCATATTTCCGTAATCATGTCACCGCTGCGGCCGAGTGCTGTCCACTCCGGATGATCGAATACGTTACCCGCTTCGTCCGCATATACCAAATACATGAGGCTTCCCTCTTTTTCATTTCAAGTATGCCGGGGCGGCTATTAAGAGGCGGAATTTTTGACCCGCTTGCCGTCCGGTTTGGCTTCCAGTGTTTCATAAAATTCACGATTCGTTTTCGTATCGCCGAGCTTCTTAAGAAACGCATCGACAAAATCGTGGGAATCGTTCATATTTTTGCGGATCGCCCAAATTTTCTCGAGCTCCTCTTTGGTTAGCAGCATCTCTTCGCGGCGCGTACCCGAACGGCGAATGTCGATCGCCGGGAAGATACGACGCTCTGCAAGCTTGCGGTCCAGATGCAACTCCAGATTGCCCGTTCCTTTGAATTCCTCGTAGATGACGTCATCCATTCTCGAACCGGTCTCCACGAGCGCCGTCGCCAAAATGGTCAAGCTGCCGCCTTCCTCGATATTCCGCGCAGAACCGAAAAACCGTTTCGGGCGATGGAACGCCGCAGGATCAATACCGCCGGATAACGTTCTTCCCGAGGGAGGTATGACGAGATTATACGCTCTCGCCAGCCGGGTAATGCTGTCAAGCAGAATGACGACGTCCTTTTTGTGCTCTACCAAACGTTTAGCACGTTCCAGAACGAGTTCGGCTACTTTGATATGATTTTCCGGTAGCTCGTCGAAGGTCGAAGCAACCACTTCCGCCTTGACGGAGCGCTGCATGTCCGTCACTTCCTCCGGCCGCTCGTCGATCAGCAGCACGAAAAGCTCCACATCCGGATAGTTCAGCGAGATGCTGTTGGCGATCTCCTTGAGCAGCAGCGTCTTACCCGCTTTCGGAGGCGCGACGATCAGTCCCCGCTGTCCCATGCCGACCGGGCTTAGCATATCCATAATACGGGTGGACACTTTCTCGGGAGTCGTTTCCAGAACGAATTTCTGCTGAGGGTACAGGGGCGTAAGGGCAGGAAAGTGAAGGCGTTCGGCAGCCGTCTCGGGCTTCTCTCCATTAACCGCTTCTACCTGCAGCAACCCGAAATAGCGCTCATTTTCTTTAGGCGGTCTGCATTTTCCCGATACGCGGTCGCCGGATCGCAAATCAAACTTGCGGATTTGAGACTGGGAGATATAAATATCTTCCGAGCTAGGCAAGTAGTTAATCGGACGCAAAAAGCCATAGCCCTCGGACAACACGTCGAGGATACCTTCCATAAACATCAATCCGCCCTTTTCGGCTTGGGCGCGTAAAATTGCAAAAATCAGTTCTTTTTTCTTCATTTGGCCGTATGAGGCTATTTGGTGCTCTTTCGCCAACTTGTACAAGTCGGTCAGTTTCAGCTGCTCCAGCTGTGCCAGATGCATATCCATCTCATTATCCACCACACTATTCGTTATTCAAACCGGCCAAAGCCATATAAACCTATCATTTCCGAATTTCTTTTAATCTATTCTTGCAACAGTCTCTACTCCCGCGTCTTCTTCCCAAATCTCCGCCCCGAGGCTGCGCAGGTTGGGCACCAAATTCTCATAGCCCCGGTATATATACTCGATACCGGAAATCTCGGTGACTCCAGACGGCACCGTTAATGCAGCGGTAAACAGCGCGGCGCCGGCACGCAAATCCGTAGCCCTAACCTTCGCAGCCGACAATATGCCACCTTCGATAATCGCGGAACGCCCTTCCACCTTAATCTTGGCGCCCATGCGAATCAGTTCGGGAACGTGCTTGAACCGGTTGTTGTACACATAATCGGTCAATATGCTGACGCCTTTGGCTTGGGTGAGGAGACTGGTCATCGGGGACTGGAGATCGGTGGCGAAACCGGGGTACACAAGCGCCTTGACGTCTACACTCTCGTATTCCGGCTGGCCTACGACGCGTATCGATTCGTCCATCTCGTAAATGTGGACGCCCATCTCTTGCAGCTTGGCGGTTAACGCTTCCATATGCTTCGGAATGACATTGTCGATCACGACATCTCCGCGGGTAGCCGCCGCCGCGATCATATAAGAACCTGCCTGTATGCGGTCGGGAATGATGGAATGCCTGCAGCCGTGCAGCGAATCGGCTCCTTCAATCCGGATCGTTTCGGTACCGGCTCCTTTAATCTTCGCTCCCATTGCATTCAATAAGGTAGCTACATCTATAATTTCTGGCTCTTTGGCCGCATTTTCGATCAAAGTGGTTCCTTTGGCGCGAGAAGCCGCCAACATGATGTTGATCGTCGCTCCTACACTGACTACATCCAAGTAAATTTTAGCTCCGCGAAGCTGCTTCGCCCGGATATGTATGCTTCCGAACTCATTGCGCACTTCCGCTCCAAGCGCCTCAAACCCTTTGATATGCTGATCGATCGGTCGAGGCTCGAAATTACATCCGCCGGGAAGCCCAATCGTCGCTTCTCCGAACCGGCCAAGCAAAGCACCCATCAAATAATAAGAAGCCCGAAGCTTCTTCACATTGCCATTAGGCATCGGCACCGATCGGATCGATCCCGGATCAATAATCATCTGGTCACCGCTGCGTACGACGCTCGCTCCGAGCTCGCCCAGCAAATCGGTATAAATATCGACATCGCTGATGAGCGGGAGATTATCGAGCACAACCTTCGTTTCCGCCAGGATCGCCGCGGGAATCAACGCGATCGCGCTGTTCTTCGCTCCGCTGATCGTTACCGTTCCACGCAGGGAGCGGCCTCCCGCGATCAAAAGTTTCCCCGTCATTCCGGCAAATTCCTCCCTATTAGGCAGACTCTCGGAGTCTTCCTCTACCATTGCCGTCTGCCGGACGGGCAGACTCCGGTATTGTACTTGTTGCACGCAAGCAGAAAGAAAAAGGAACCCCGGCGGGAAACCGTTCCCGCCGGCACAATCCTGTTATCGCTTTGCTAGACGTTTTATGTGTATGCTGGTACTTGTCGTTTTATGGATATTAAGCTTGGTTGCTGCTGCCGAACAGGCGGATTTTCGATTTCACGACTTCAACCATCGCTTTACGGGCAGGCGTCAAATATTTGCGGGGATCGTATACGTTGGCGTCCTTGGCAAGCACTTCGCGGATCGCTTCGGTGCAAGCCACTTGGTTTTCGGTGTTTACGTTGATTTTGCCTACGCCGGCTGCGATCGACAGACGAATCGCTTCGTCCGGAACGCCGGAACCGCCGTGCAGCACGATCGGCACGGGAACAGCCTTCGCCACTTGTTCGATAATGTCATAATGGATTTTCGGCTCGCCTTTGTACATGCCGTGTGCGGTGCCTACGGCAATCGCCAGGCAGTCGACACCGGTCTCTTCATAGAAACGGATCGCTTCCTCAGGCTTGGCCAAGCTCGCATGCTCTTCGTCGAGGCTGATATCGTCTTCGACGCCGCCGATCGTTCCGAGCTCGCCTTCGACGGATACGCCCATCGCATGAGCGGCTTTTACGACTTCTTTGGTCAGGCGGATATTCTCTTCAAGCGTGTAATGGGAGCCGTCGAACATAACCGAGCTGAAGCCGGCGCGGATACATTTCATAGCGACTTCGAAGCTGCTTCCGTGGTCGAGGTGAAGAGCAATCGGCAAGCCGGATTTTTTGGCGGCTGCTTCCGCAATCGCTACCGTGTACTCCATGCCCATATATTTCAGTGCGCCTTCGCTCACACCAAAGATGAAAGGAGACTTCTCCTCCATCGCAGCTTCCATAATCGCTTGAGCAAACTCCAGATTGTTCATGTTGAATTGACCGACTGCAAATTTATTCGCTTTTGCTTTCGGCAAAAACTCGTTCATTGAAACAAGCGGCATTTTCGTTCCTCCTAAACGTTCTTCTGAATTGGTTCCGAATGCAATACTGGACTATTATATCATACTCGTCCCTCAAATGGTAACGCCCGTCGGCGAATTGTCGGCCTGTCCCGCCCTCTGTACTCCGACGTTACATATATATGGAAGGATTTGATCTGCTCGGGCGCGATCGCCCTCCTTCCGCCGGCCGTCCGGACAAAAAAATAGGATCCGGATTAGGATCCTATCGCCAGCCTCGGCGGGTCCGAGCGCAGTTGCTTGTTGACGGCGTGCCTCAAATCGTCAATATCGAAAGGCTTCGTAAAGTGCATAAGAGCTCCGAGGTCGGTCGCTTCCTTGATCATATCCAGCTCGCCGTACGCCGTCATCATAATGACCTTGATGCTTACGTCAATCTGCTTGATATGCTTCAAAATATCCAAGCCGTCCATACCCGGGATTTTCATATCGAGCAAAACCAGATCGGGAGATTCTTTGCGGACGATTTCGAGCGCCAATTTGCCGTTGGAAGCCTGAAACGTATTGTACCCTTCGTTGCTGAACACTTCCATCAGCAAAACCCGGATGCCGTTTTGGTCGTCGACAATCAATACCTTCTTCTTATCCAATCATCAAACCTCCTCACAACTGTGTATGAGCAGGTTTACCTCCCGCTCACACCCTCCGCTTGTTCGACGGGTACGGAAAACGCCCTATGGCATGCCGATCCGTCTCATTACTAATTACTCATTCGCTGCGGTTCTTCGGATTCCTGCTGGATTCCAAAGAAAGTTGTCAGGTTTTACAAAAAAAGTTATTGTTTCAGTCCGTTTGGACCGCCAGCTCCATCGAAGCTCTCACAAAATGTTTGAACAGCGGCTGCGGACGGTTCGGTCTGGACGTAAACTCCGGATGGAATTGCACCGCCAAAAACCACGGATGGTCCGGCAGCTCCACGACCTCCACCAGTCGTCCGTCCGGGGAAGTGCCCGATATTTTCAAGCCGGCCGACTCCAGCAGCTCGCGATATTCGTTGTTGAACTCATACCGGTGCCGATGACGCTCATATACGAGCTCGTCTTCGTAGCATCGCATAGCCAGCGAGCCTTCGGCGATTTTGCAAGGGTACAGCCCAAGCCGCATCGTGCCCCCCAGATCCTCGATATCTTTCTGTTCCGGCAGAAGATCGATGACCGGATACGGCGTAGTCGGATGAATCTCCGAGCTGTTCGCCCCTTCCAGGTTGGCGACGGACCGTGCGTATTCGACGACAGCAACCTGCATGCCGAGGCAGATGCCGAAAAACGGAACGCGATTTTCGCGGGCATACCGGATCGCCGATATTTTGCCTTCGATCCCCCGGTCTCCAAACCCACCCGGTACGAGAATGCCGTGAACGCCGCTAAGCAGCTCGGCCACATTATGATCGTAAATTTCCTCAGCGTTGACCCAGCGAATCTTAACGTCGGTGTCGCAGTCGATGCCGGCATGACCCAAAGCTTCGACAATGCTCAAATAAGCGTCGTGAAGCGCTACGTATTTGCCTACGATAGCGATCTCCGTCCGGTTGCGAAGCGATTTGACTTTAGCTACGAGCCGCTCCCACTCGGTCATGTCCGGAGGATTGCGGAACGCGTCGAGCTTCAGATGCTTAACGACGATATCGTCAAGCCCTTGCTCCCGCAAAATCATCGGCACTTCGTACAGCGTGTCCGCATCCTGGCACTCGATCACCGCATCCGAATCGATGTCGCAGAACAAAGCCAGCTTCCGCTTCATCTCTTCGGCGAGCGGATATTCGGTCCGGCATACGATAACCTGCGGCTGAATACCGATGCTGCGAAGTTCCTTGACGCTGTGCTGGGTCGGCTTCGTTTTTACTTCTCCTGCGGCCTTCAGGTAAGGAATCAGCGTAACGTGAATGTACATGACGTTCTCGCGGCCGATATCGCTCTTGATTTGACGGATCGCCTCCAGGAACGGCAAGCTTTCGATATCCCCGACCGTACCGCCGATTTCCGTGATGACAATATCCGATTGCGTCTCCCGTCCCGCACGGAATACGCGATCCTTGATTTCGTTCGTAATATGAGGGATAACCTGAACGGTTCCGCCCAAATATTCGCCGCGGCGCTCTTTCGTAATGACCGAGGAATAGATTTTCCCTGTCGTTACGTTGCTCGTCTTGGACAAATTAATATCGATAAACCGCTCGTAGTGGCCGAGGTCCAGATCGGTCTCCGCACCGTCGTCGGTTACGAAAACTTCACCGTGCTGGTACGGGCTCATCGTTCCCGGATCGACGTTGATATACGGATCGAACTTCTGAATGGTTACCTTCAGCCCCCGATTTTTGAGCAATCTGCCCAAGGACGCAGCGGTAATGCCTTTACCGAGCGAAGAAACGACGCCGCCTGTTACGAAAATATACTTGGTCACGTTTGTAAACCTCCGTTCAAGTCTGAAAACAAGTCCGCCCGGCTTGTCGGGCAAAAAAAATAAAAGTGACTCCCGCGAACGGGGCACTTTGTCGGATTCGTTGCCGAATTGTAAATCTACAGCCCAAAACATAGTTTACCCGGTCGCCGGGTGACTGTCAAGGGAACTTGGCGGGCGGACGGCGATCGCAAGTCCGCCCTTTTCAGCCCCTTATTTCTTGCCGTCATCGTCTTCTTCGTCGTCTTCAGCCTCTGCGGCCTCTTCGTCTTCCTCGAAGTCGTCTTCTTCCTCGGCTTCCTCGTCAATCTCTTCGATTTCGCCTTCTACTTCTTCAATCTCAGCGTCGTCGATCGTTTCCTCGTCCTGGTAGAAGTCTTCTTCCTCTTCCCCGCTGAACTCGTCTTCGCCTTCATACGCCTCGTACTCTTCTTCAGCTTCCTCTTCCTCGGTGAAGTAGTCGTCGTCATCGTCGTCGTTAATAATGCGCGGATGTTTGGAGGTATTGACGCCGTCCTCGGATTTCTCGACCGGATACCAGCGCTTCAGTCCCCACAGGTTCGTGCCGACGCATGCAAATCTTCCGTCTATATTAATCTCCGTATATAACTGCGCAATCACTTGCATCACTTCTTCATCGGTCAAACCTTTGATTTTTGCGATTTCCTGCATCAGGTCCCGATAATAGTATGGGTTCTTGGATGCTTTCAACACTTCAAATGCGAGATCGACCATCGGCATCTCTTTGGCTTGTTCCGCATTGATCTTCAGCGTATATTGGCTGCTCATGGCCAGCACTTCCCTTCCAACATGGTCTGATGACAACCGATTCGTATACTTGCTCGCCCTGCCGGCCGCAAGCGACGTTCACTTCTCTAAAATGCCCATTATCTTCATTAAGTAAAACCTATTTTATACAAAAATGCAACTACCGGCGCATCCGGCAAGAAGAAGGATTCGTATCCGGCAAACAGCCGGCAAAATCCACCCGCAAAAAAAACGGAAGCCGAACTCGTCGACTTCCGCTGAGACTGTATCCGCATGGACGATGAACGACCGTTCACCACCTTGCATACGACAAGAGAGCCCTACGCGCCCTCTATTCATACTATGAGCCCGCCGATCCGTTGACACAACCGTCTGCCTAACTTTCGCGAAAAAAGGCGCTCATCTCATGCGGGCATATGGTACAGGTTCATATGATAATCGCGTAAACGACTTCAGCTGCAGGGGAGGGAATTCACTTGAGCGAATCGGCGCTGCTGCATATGCTGCACGAAGCGATCGGATCGTCCCGGGTAGCGGAGAAACGCCATATCATCCACTTCAAAACGAGATCGGCCTACACCCGGTTTATGGCCGCTTTCGAAGAAGCCGGCGAGCTGTTCCCCGTAAAATCGGTGATCCGTCCGATGAAAATCATTCATGCGATTTGCTGTACGATGAAATCCGGTTTCCCTCCGCTCCAACACCCGAGCATCCGGCTTATTGAAGAGGATATCCCGATTCGCGTCCACGCCGCCCGCATCCGGCACCCGCAGCAGCCGGTGCTGCTCCGCCAGGCCGGCAACTCCATTCCATGGGGCGTCAAGCAGATCAAGGCGCCGGAAGCCTGGAAGGAAACGCGCGGCAGCCGAATCCGGATCGGCGTCGTCGATACCGGCATCGATTATTCCCATCCCGACTTGCGGGGCCGCATCTCGCGGGGGATCAACCTGCTGAACCGCTCCCTGCTGCCGACCGACGACAACGGCCACGGCACGCATATATCGGGGACGATCGCCGCATCCAACCGCTCATCGGGAATACTCGGCGTCGCTCCTCTCGCGATGATCCATCCGGTCAAAGCGTTCGACAACAACGGAACCGCCTACGTCTCCGACATCGTGATGGGCATCGACTGGTGCGTTCATAACCGGATGCATATCATCAACATGAGCTTCGGCATGAAAAACCGCAGCAAATCGCTGCACGACGCCGTGCGCAACGCCCATAAGCTGGGTATCGTCATCGTCGCCTCCTCCGGCAACGAAGGCAAGCAGTCCTCCATCGATTATCCCGCCCGATTCTCTCAGGTCATCTCCGTAGGAGCTACGGCGCCTAACCGAAAGATTGCCTCGTTCAGCAATAAAGGACGATCGATAGACATCTACGCACCCGGCGATAAAATCAAATCGACCTGGCTGCAGCATAAATATATGGAGCTGAGCGGCACGTCCATGGCTACCTCGCACATTTCCGGCGTCATCGCGCTTATGCTGACGATCCGGCCGGAGCTAACCCCCGGGGACATCAAGTCGCTGCTGCAAAAAACGTCCAATCCGGTAACCGGGCTTAAGTCCCGATCCGGCATCCGGGCTGGCGAGGTCGATGCCATGCGGGCGCTCCGGCATCTGGGAACTTAACAGGCGGGGGCAGACGCACCCCGCCTGTTCTCCGCGTCCCGCTTACATCGAGGCGGGCGCCGACACGCCGACCAGCGAGAGCACGTTGCGGATGACGACGCGAAGGGCAGCCAGCAGCGCGAGCCGGGCTTGCGTCAGATCGGCATTCTCGGTGATGACCCGCTCCGCCTTGTAGTAGCTATGGAATTCGGAAGACAGCTCGTACACGTACCGGATCAGCCGATGCGGCGCATATTGGGCTGCGGCTTCGGCAATCTCGGCGGGCAGTTCTCCCATCTTGCGCAGCAGATCGAACTCCGCTTCCGACTGCAGGACCGACCAGTCGATCGTATCGAAAGGCTGCAGGGCGACGCCCTGCTCCTCCGCCTGCCGGAAGATGCTGCAGATCCGGGCGTGTGCGTATTGGACGTAAAACACCGGATTCTCGTTCGATTTGGAGATCGCAAGATCCATATCGAAATCGAGGTGGGAATCGTTGCTGCGCATCGTAAAGAAGTAACGGATCGCGTCGACGCCGACCTCGTCCATCAGATCCTGCATCGTGACCGCCTTGCCGGTCCGCTTGGACATTTTGACCTTCTCGCCGTTCTGGTACAAGCTGACCATCTGGGCGATCAATACCGTCAGCTTTGTCGGATCGTAGCCGAGCGCGGCCATAGCCGCCTTCACACGGGGGATGTATCCGTGATGGTCGGCTCCCCATATATTGATCATCTCGTCGTAGCCGCGATCGTACTTCGTGCGATGATACGCGATATCCGGCGTAAGGTACGTGTAGCTTCCGTCATTTTTCACCAGCACCCGGTCTTTGTCATCGCCGAGCGGGGTCGTTCGAAGCCAGGTGGCGCCTTCCTCTTCGAAGATGTGGCCGCCGGTCCGAAGCTGCTCCAGCACCGGCGCGATTTTCCCGTCCGTGTACAACGACGTTTCGCTATACCATTGGTCGAAGGAAACGCGGAATCTGGCCAGGTCGCGTTTGATTTTGTCGAGCTCTTTGCCAAGCCCGTACGACTTGAAATAAGCAAGCCGCTCCGCCTCGGACAGCTCCAGCAGCTTGTCGCCCTCCTGCCCCTTCAGCTCCTGGGCAAACCCTTTGATGTCTTCGCCGTAGTAGCCGTCCTCCGGCATGTCCGCTTCCCGCCCAAGCGCCTGCAAATAACGCGCCTCGATCGACTTGGCCAGGTTGTCCACCTGATTGCCCGCGTCGTTGATGTAATACTCCCGGCTGACCTGGTAGCCCGCGAAATCGAGCACGTTGCATAGCGCGTCCCCGATCGCGGCTCCCCTGGCATGACCGAGATGAAGGCTTCCGGTCGGATTGGCGCTGACGAACTCGACCTGCACCTTTTGGCCCCCGCCCGTATTCACGCGTCCGTAATCGGCGTCCGCCGCCAGCACTTCCGGAATCACTTCATACAAGTAGCTTTTATCCATGAAGAAATTAATAAAACCCGGACCCGCAATCTCGACCTTGGCGATGTACGCCTTCTTCGTATCGAGACAGGCGATCAGCCGCTCGGCGATTTGCCGCGGATTTTGCTTCGCCACCCGGCTCAGCTGCATCGCGATATTGGTTGACAAATCCCCGTGCGCCTTCTCCTTCGGCACTTCCAGCCCGATGGCCGGAAGCTCAGCCGGTCCGGCAATTCCCGCCTCCGCTGCCGCCAGCGTAATCGTTTCCTTCAATAAACGTTCGATCCGTTCGATAGCGCTCATTCCGCTTGTTCCTCCTCAATGACTACCCTCAGCCGGATTCGCCCGGCATGTATGCCGTTCGCGTACAAATCGTAGCTCCAGGACAAGGTGCCCAATCCTCGGTCGAGCTTTCGCTCGATACCGTGCGTGAAGCATTCCATCTCCATCCGGCCCTGTGGCAGCTCGTAGTAACCTGCGGTTCGGGTACCGGAAATAAACGTCAGGTCGGACTGAACCTCCCCGTGACGAAAAACCTTGACCATCTTGTCGTCCCACTTCACCGTCGCCGTCGTCTTCCCTGATTCCGAGTCCGGCTCCGTGTAGCGCAAGTAGTACGATTCCTGCTTATGATAAAGCTCGCCAGCCGTTTCCTGGACATGGCTTTGCTCCGCTTGTCTGCTTTCGATGCGGATCCGGACCGTCCGTTTCATGTTTCCGTTCGCTCCCGCCTAAGTATTCCAATAGAGGCTGTCAATTCATTGTGTAGAAGTGTTAGCAGACCGTTCCAAGTGAAAAGTTACCTTCTTCTGCTCAAACAGGTTGTCCGGAATCCCTTGATTGAATAAGGATTGTAAGGTAGGGGATTCCAGACAAAACTCGCCAGAAGCTAATCTTTTCCCTTTCCACTTGGTTGTCCACATTGAATCGACAGCCTCCCAATTGTTCCTTAACCGTTCTTAGTGTATATGACGGCCGCCGGAATTTCAATCCGTCCCCGGGAAGCAAAAAAAGAGACGAAGGCTTCCCTTCATCTCTTCCCGCGACTGTTGGCATTATCCGCGAACCAGATCCTCAACGAACTTAGGCAGCGCAAACGCCGCTTTATGAAGCCGAGGAGAGTAATATTTCGTATCGATCTCCGGAATGCTCGCCTCGTCCACTTGCAGCGGATCGTAGGTTTTGCTTCCCATCGTAAACGTCCACAGCCCGCTCGGATACGTCGGAATGTTCGCCCCGTATACGCGCACGATCGGGAATATTTCGCTTACGTCGCGGTGTACGGTGCGGATCAGATCCGCCTTGAACCAAGGGTTGTCCGTCTGGGCGACGAAGATGCCGTCTTCCTTCAACGCTTCGTAGATGCCCTGATAAAAGCCTCGGGAGAACAATTCGACCGCCGGACCTACCGGCTCCGTCGAGTCTACCATAATAACGTCGTACGTATTTTTATGATCATGGATGTGCATATAGCCGTCGTTGACGATGACCTGCACCCGGGGGTTGTCCAATTCGCCTGCAATTTCGGGCAAATATTCTTTGGAATATTCGATGACTTTACCGTCGATTTCGACCAATACCGCTTTCTCCACCTGCGGGTGCTTCAGCACCTCGCGGATGACGCCGCCGTCTCCGCCGCCGACTACGAGCACATGCTTCGGGTTCGGGTGAGTGTACAGCGCGGGATGCGCCACCATCTCATGGTACACGAACTCGTCGCGCACAGTCGTCATGACCATACCGTCCAGCACAAGCATTCGGCCCCACTCTACCGTATCGATCATCGCCAAGTCTTGGAAATCGGTCTTTTCCGTGACCAGCGTTTCTTTAATTTTAGCCGTTATGCCGAATTGCTCGGTCTGCTTCTCCGTGTACCACAATTCCATTGGGGCATCCCTCTTTCCAGTTAATAAAGTTGATTATACTTGACCGCGGCCGAAAATGAAATCGCACCAGTCTGTATTATAGTAAATCGGCGCAAAAATGCAACTATATAGGTTGAATGAAATGGACTTGTTCCAAGTAAATTCAGGAAGGCCGATCATTTCTTTCTTCTAATGATGAATAGCTGGGCTCAACTTTTTCCATACTAGTAGGACTATCGGTTTCCAAAGTAAACCAGCACCGATTATTTCATCAGGCAGCAATGAGGAAAGAGGGATCGCCATGGAGGAAAGCGTCAGCCGCAAACAAAGCCGCGCCGCCCGCGTAGAGCCGAAACAGGGCCGCCGCCCGCGAAAGGGACGTTTCCGCAAAGCGGTGACGTTTCTGTTCAGCTGCGCTCTGATCGGAGTGGCGTGCCTCGTTGTACTGGCGCTTTATCTGCGTTCCCAAGCCCTTCCCGTAGGCACGTTCGCCTTGTCTTCCCAGATGTACGACATGCACGGCAACCTGATCAGCTCGTTCCAGTCCGGCAAAAATCGGGAATTCGTGCCGCTTTCGGGCATACCGAAACATTTAATAGATGCGACGCTGGCAATAGAAGATAAACGGTTTTACGATCATATCGGACTCGACGTCAGGGGAATCGCGCGGGCGGTCGTTGTCAACTTTCAGCATATGGACCGCGTGCAAGGGGCCAGCACGCTGACGCAGCAGCTCGCCCGCAACCTGTATTTAACCCAGGACCGGACCTGGTCGCGGAAAATAAAAGAAGCGATGTATGCGGTGCAGCTTGAGATGCAGCTGAGCAAAGATCAGATTATGGAGATGTATCTGAACGACGCCACCTACTACGGCAATTCCGCCTATGGTGTCCAGGCCGCCGCCAAGCTGTTTTTCGGCAAAAATGTAGGGGAGCTGACGCTTGCGGAAAGCGCGATGATCGCAGGGGTGCCCAAAGGTCCCCGCTACTACTCGCCTTTCTTCGACCGGGACAAAGCCAAGGAGCGGCAGGAACTGATCTTGACGGAGATGGCCAGCCAAGGCTTCATTACGTCCAAGGAAGCGGAGGGAGCCAAGCGGGAGGAACTCGTCTACCAGCCGGCCGGCAAAAAAGCGGCAGTCGTCCAGGCGCCTTACTTCCGCGATTACGTGCGCAGGGTAGCGATCGACCGGCTCGGGATCGACGAACGGGAATTCGACGAAGGCGGCATCCGCATCTATACGACGCTGGATCTCGATATGCAGAAAACGGCGGAGGAAGCAGTGACCAGGGCGTTGCCCGATGAAGATGAACTGCAGGCGGCTCTAGTGGCAGTCGACCCTCGTACCGGTTACGTCCGGGCCATGGTCGGCGGGAAGCTGTACGGAGACAATCAGTTCAACCGTGCCGTCTCTACAAGCCGCCAGCCGGGGTCGGCCTTCAAGCCTTTCGTTTATTTAACCGCGCTTCAGCAAAAAACGGTCACAGCCGTCAGCCAGTTCAAAAGCGAGCCGACCGTATTCGAATACGACAACGGACGCCAAACGTATACGCCGAACAATTTCAACAATAAATACCCGAACGGCCTGATCGATTTGCGGGAAGCGATCGCCAAGTCGGACAACATCTACGCGGTCCATACGATTCAGCAGGTAGGAGCGGACAAAGTCATCGAGACCGCCCGCAAGCTCGGGATTACAAGCAGGCTGGAGCCGCTTCCTTCGCTCGCGCTCGGAACGTTTCCGGTAAGCCCGCTGGAGATGGCGTCCGCCTTTGCGGTTCTCGCCAATCAGGGCGTGCGGGTCGAACCGACGGTGATCACGCGAATCGAATCGGCCACAGGAAAGCTTCTATATGAGTCGAAGCCAAAAAAAGAAAAAGTGGTCGAGCCCGAATACGCCTACGTGCTGACGAATCTAATGAAGAGCGTATTCGACCCCGGAGCTACGGCGAGCCGGGTCGCCGAACAGATCAAGCGCCCCGTTGCCGGCAAAACCGGGACGACGAACACCGACGCCTGGATGGTCGGCTTTACACCGGAGCTCGCCACCGCCGTCTGGGTCGGCTACGACCGCGATCGCACGATCAGCGCCGTGGAGTCCTACAAGGCGGCGCCGATCTTCGCCGACTTTACCGAGCACGCGCTCGAGGCGGTGCCGCCGAAGCTGTTCCCGATGCCGGACAATGTTACGAGCGTCTACATCGATCCGGCTTCCGGGAAGCTGGCTACCGACAAATGCCCGAATCCCCGGATCGAAGTATTCGTCAAAGGGACGGAACCGACCGAATATTGCTCCGATCAAGGAACGGCCGTGCCGAGCGACGGCAAGGATGCGCCAAAGAAAACGGGCAGATCGTGGTGGGACGACCTGAAGCGCTGGTGGAACGACTGAATGATACAGGAGGGAGTGACGGGAGCGTCCCGGCTTCCGGATGGGAAACATAGCTGCCGGCCGGCAGTTGCAGCCGCGCCGGCTCCCCGCAGCGGCGAAGAGGGGATTTCCTCAGTGCAGCGCCCTATTTCCCGCTCCGCATCCGCCGGACACCAACACAAAAAGGCAGACGAAAATCGTCTGCCTTTTTGCTGTCCTAGTATATTGTGCAAATATACTCCAATTAGTTTAACCGAGAAGCCCAAATCTCACAACGGCTGACACACAATCGACACAAATCATTTTGGGCCGGTCGGACCGCCGTATGAAAACCCTTATCCTCCCGGTCTTCTTATCGGCTTCCGATCGGCCTATGCCCCCCGGAATCAGGCAAGCCCTTGCTTGAGCGCTTCTCCCGAACGTTCCCACCACTCGGCGTTATGCTCGGCTAATACGCGCTTCAGCGCCGCCTTCTCGCCATCGCTCAACCCGTCGAGAATGATGCGCTGCTTCAGGGCGTAATCCATTTTATTTACGTGATCGGCAAGAATCTTCCACCCTCTGCGCGCTTCGGTATCGACAAGCATCTCGCATGCCGTGACTCCGGCATAAAACGGTCCTTCCTCGCTGCGCCCCACGTATACCCATACGATCCAGCACTTGCGGCCATTCGGCGTGTCGTCCTTATTCATCGAAAATTTGATCCCGCGCTCCACTTTGCTTTTCGCATGAATGGCACCCAGGTCGATGTATGCATCTTCCCCATCAATAATGATGCTGGACAGATTGGACAGGTCGAGCGCGCCGGCGCCGAATCCTTTATGTTCTTTATTGCTCACCACGTTCAGCGCGAGCTTTTTCCCTTTTTCACCTGTTTCCATGGCTATCACCTTCCATATAAGACCCCTAAGTAAGACTTCTTATCGAAGCCCTCTACAATGCGGACCTCCAGATTATATAGCTGAAAAATCGTACCTTTCTATTTATTTTAGCTAATAATCCGGCAAATGCAAACATATACATGCTGTAGATGCTTGTCAACGGGGTGAGAATCGTTTATGATCAACCGCCTGTCCAAACGCAACACCTTATGGCTGCTCCTGATCCTGCTGATCGCCGGGACGATTACGATCGCCCAGTTCGCGGAACGCCCCGAGTCCCCCGCATCGCTGTCCGCCCTGAACGAACCGTCGGCACAAGCGCTGGAGCCGCCGGCCCCCGCCGTGAACGATACTCCGAAGCCGCTCAGCAAACGCATCGTGGAGTATCATATCTCGGTGCAGCTCGACGCGGAGCAGAAGACGCTGGCCGGCGCCCAGTCGCTTACTTGGAAAAATCCGGGGTCGAAGCCGGTCAGCGAGCTGGTTTTCCATCTGTATCCGAACGCGTTTCAATCCAAAAAGTCGACGTTTCTGCGCGAATCGGGAGGCAAACTGCGGAACGATCAGATGAAGGAAGACAGCTTCGGCCACATGAGCCTTGAATCGATTCAAACGGAAGACGGCGTCGATCTGATGCGCTCGATGCAGTTCATCCAGCCGGACGACGGCAACAAGCAGGACCAGACGCTGATGAAAATCCGCCTGCCCCAGCCGGTCAATCCGGGCGCGGAGACGACGATCAAAATTCGTTTCTCGGTCAAGCTCCCTTACGTGTTCGCCCGCATGGGGTATGTCGGCGATTTCGTCATGGCCGGCCAATGGTTTCCGAAAGTCGCCGTCTACGAGCCGAAAGGTACGCGCGGACGCGAAGAGGAAGGCTGGGACACCCATCAGTACCACGGCAACTCCGAGTTTTACTCCGACTTCGGCATGTATAACGTCCGCATCCAGGTTCCTTCCAATTATACGGTGGCGGCTACCGGGTTTCCGACCAAGCCCGCCTCGGACGACGGCACGAAGAAGACGTATCAGTTTTATGCGGACGACGTTCATGACTTCGCCTGGGCCGCTTCCCCGAACTTTATATATTACGAGGAACCGTTCTCGGCGCCCAACGTGCCCGGCGTCAAAATCAAGCTGTACCTCGATCCCGCGCACCAAGGGCTGAAAGACCGGTACATCTATGCGGCCAAGCGCTCGCTCGCCAAATACAGCGAATGGTTCGGCACATACCCCTACTCCACGCTGTCGATCGTGATTCCGCCTCCGGGAGGCAACGGTGCGGGCGGTATGGAATATCCGACGCTGGTCACCGGCTGGGAAGCGTCCGGAGATACGGACAGCTTCGAGCTGGAACGGGTGATCGTCCATGAGATCGGCCATCAATATTGGTACGGCATGGTGGCGAGTAACGAATTCGAGGAAGCGTGGCTCGATGAAGGCTTTACGTCCTACGCGGAAGATCTCATCATGATGAGCGAGTACGGAGTGCAGCCGAACTTTGCCATCGAATCGAGTTATATGACCTCGCCGGAGCCGCTGAAGCTGGCTTCCTGGCAATACGGGGGACACAGCCGCTACGCCGAGAACGTTTATACGCGGGCCAAGCTCGTGCTTGCCGGAATCGAGAAGCAGATCGGCCAGAAGACGATGCTGCGGGTAATGAAAACGTATTTTGACCGCTGGAAGTTCAAACATCCGACGACAAGCGATTTCCAGGCCGTTCTCGAAAGCGTAACAAAAACGAGCTGGGCCGAATACTTCGATCAGTTCGTGTATGGCGGCGGCATGACCGATTATTCCATCGAGCATGTGCAGACGCGGCCGATGAAGCAGGACGGCAAAACCATCTACGAAACCGCCGTCCTAATCAAAAAAAATGGCGGCCATTATATGGACGTGCCAGTCCGCTTCCATTTCACGGACGGGTCCGATGTGGAGAAAGTGTGGGACGGACGGGACCCTCAGGTGCTGTATACGATTACGAGCGAAGCCCCTCTCGAATGGGCGGCGATCGATCCGCAGATGACGATGATCCTCGAGCATAAGCGGATTAATAACTTCATGCAAGTGAATGTCGACGATACATGGAAAGCGCGCCTGACGATCGGAATCGCGAAATGGATCGAGATCTTGTTGAACGGGCTCGCCTGGTGAGGAGGTGACTGCCGCCTATGATGCGTTATATGAAGAACGGCTTTAAAGATACGTTATCGCAATCCTTCCTCCTGCTCGTCTTGTGGCTTTATCATTTCACCTGGGGCTTCCTGCTGCTGATGCTGGTCAAATCGGTCGTCGTTCCGCTGATGCACCGGTACCCGGGCGAGCATCTGTCTGCCGCCGCTTCGCAGCTGTTCCTGGCCGAAAGTCAATTCCGGCTTATGAAAACCGACATCAGTCATCCGTACATCTGGCTGCTGGTCGGAGTTGCGGCGGCGCGGATGCTGTTGACACCGGTTCTGAACGCGGGCGTCTACTACTCTCTGGCGAATCCGCATCTGAATGCCGGCTACCGCTTTTTGCAGGGCATCAAGCGGCTCAGCGGTTCGTTCTTCCTCTACTACGTCTTGCAAATGGCGATAACGCTGGCTCCCGTATATTGGCTGTTCCCGGTGGTCAAGAAAGCGTTCGCCCAGCACGCCGATTACGCTTCCCTCTCGCTTGCGCTGCTGCCTTGGGCAGCGGGATATGCCGCATTCGGGTTTCTGATCCGCCTTCTCTTCATGTACGTCCAGTTCGGCCGGACGACGGAAAGCGGACTCGGATCGTCACTCGGTCTGTTCGTCCGCAAGCTGCCGGCCATCGTGCTGCTGGCCTGCTTGCTGCTCGCGTTGTCCGGGGCGTTTACGGCCGCCGCCTTATCGGCTTCCCTGATCTGGGCGGGGTTGACCGCTCTGATCGTACAGCAGATGCTCCATATCACCGATATGGTGTTCAAGCTATGGACGATCGCTTCTCAATACCGCATCTATGCCGACTGACGGATTAAGGCTCCCGCATTTGCAAGCAAGGCGAGACTTCCACCGTTCCCCTTTTCTTCCGCAGAAAAGGGGTTTTTCTGTGCCGTTGGGATTCGAAATTTCGATTTTTCAAAAAAAATGTTGCGCAAAAGGAGGAAATCGTTGCTAAAAGGCGAATTATAATTACCCGGAAACAAAAAAATCGAACCATGCCGAATTCCCGCTTGCCGGGAAACGGGGGAACCATTCCGGGTGAATTGATCTCGCAGGAAAGTGATCATAGGGCACCTTCGACCGAACCCTCAGCTAACCTCGTAGGCACCTGGAAGGAGTCCGCTTCACTTGAAAAAGGCACTTATTATGATCACCACCGTGGTCGCACTGTTCTTCACCTCCGTTGGCAGCGCTTTCGCTGAAACGACGCTTGAGAAAACCGTGAACGAGCTGATCGGTGTGAAGTACAGAACCGCAGGAACGACCACAAAAGGCTTCGACTGCTCGGGCTTCACGATGTACGTCTTCAATCAATTCGGCGTAGATCTGGCTCATCAATCGAAAGCCCAAGCCAAAGAGGGCACCTGGGTCGACAAGAACGATCTGATTCCCGGCGACCTCGTGTTCTTTAACACCGACGGCAAAGGCATTTCCCACGTCGGCATCTACCTCGGCAACGACGAATTTATTCATTCGGCGTCCAACGAAGGGGTAGTGAAGAATAAGCTTAGCGAGAAGTACTACAAAACCCGTTATGTAACCGCGCGCCGCATCGCTGGTGACGATCTGTACAACCAGTTCATGGCGGAAGCCAAGTAATACAGGCAGCGGAACGGACAAGCCCAAGCCCTGGAGGAGCGAACCATTCGCCCTTCAGGGCTTGATTTCGTTCATCCCCGCTTCTTCCGACAGGAAGCGGCAGGGCGGCGAATCCGCACGGTTTGGGCGGATAGCCTCCGACACCGGTTTTCACCGTCTTCCCGGATTCGACCGCTTGTCGGAACGTGTACGGACTGTTCGAGCGGACCGGATGCCGGCGACGGGATCCGCGATCGGCAGCGAGGTTACGCCCTTCCGGCAGGAAAACGGCTGAGTCTTTGCGAATGTTTTGTATCACCGATAAGCTTTCTACACTGCTCTAGGGGGGACGGCCCGATGATTCTGTTTGTCCATCGCAAAGACCTGCGGGTAACCGACATGCCCGCTTTCGCTTATATCGCCCGGACCGGGCTCCCTTCCCTGCACTTGTTTATCCTCGATCCGGCCATCCTGAACGCGGAACGGGCCCGTGCGCATAGCGGACGCCGCTTCCTCGGTCTGCTCGCCCGCCTTCAGTCGTTATACCGGCATCACGGCCAGACACTGAATCTCGTATGCGGAACGCCCGAGGAGATCGTGCCGCAGATCGCGCTTGTTCACGAAGCGACGGAGGTGGTCTTCCACCGGGACGACACTCCTTACGCCAGACACCGGGATACGAGCATTCATGAAACGCTGCACCGGCTCGGCATCCCGCTGACGACGATATCCGATCAGCCTCTGGCCGATCCAGAGGAACTGCACCGCTACGCCGGGCGGCAATCGCCGTATAAAGTGTTCACCCCGTTCTACCGCAAATGGAGCGAATTCGTGCATACGTATTTCCAGCCCCCTGTGACGACCCGGCTGGCCGATTTGCGCACGCTCGTGCTGGACGAATCGATCCGGCAGCGGTATGCGCCCCCTTACTCGCTGGAACGGTTCCGCGGAGACGTGTGCCTGGAGGCGCCCGAAGAGAGACTGGAGCGGTTCATCGCCGAGAAGCTCCCGGATTATGCGCAGCGGAGGGATTCGTATGCAGGTGATGCGACAAGCGGGCTGAGCGGTTACATCAATTCGGGCTCGATCTCGGTTCGAACCGTCTACGACAAGCTGCTCGGGGAGCCGGACTTCGAGGCGTGGAAGCGGCAGCTCGCCTGGCGGGATTTTTACTTGTACCAGTCGGTATTCGACCCGCTTTTCTTCGAATATGAGCACTATTACGACTTGTCCGGGCTCGGTGACCGGCATTTCGAAGCCTGGAGAAAAGGGCGGACCGGCATTCCGATCGTCGATGCGGCGATGACGCAACTGAACGAAACGGGCAGCATGCCGAACCGGCTAAGAATGGTCACGGCGATGTTCCTGACGAAAAACTTGCTTGCGCCGTTTACGCTCGGCGAGCAAACGTTCCGGATGATGCTGACCGATGCCGATAATGTGCTGAACCGGGGAGGCTGGCTCTGGTCCGCCTCGCTCGGTTATGACGCCGCGCCGTATTTCCGGATCATGAACCCGGTCACCCAGTCGGAGACGTGGGACCCTTCCGGCGAATATATCCGCAGATGGCTCCCCGGCCAGCGCGGCTTGTCGGACCGGGACGTGCACCGCCCGCTGCCGCATGCCGTCGTCGATCTGAAAGCTTCACGCGCCCGCGCGATCGAAGTATACAAGCGCCTCATCGCCGAGGCTCGCGCCCGTATCGGCGTTCCGGACGGACAGCCCGGCTCCGGCGATTCCGCAGACGAGTAGAAACAGAGGCAGCTTGATAGGATGAGCTTCCAATGCGCATGTGAGCGGGCCGACATCCTCTATCGCAATACTGGATTAGCTCCGGGCTTGTACTAGCAGCAGCGGTTGCCACCGGTAAAGAGCCGAGCGGAACCTCGTCAGCCGGCAAGGGTTCCGCTGCTTACAAGCCCGGCCGGGGAGCCGGCCAGCCGGCAATCGTCCGGGCGAATCGTCCCGCCGCAGGCGGCAGCGGGTCCCCCGCTCTCCGGTACAGCCCGATCGGATTATCGAGCCGGATGTGCGGGACTCTCACCCTCGCAATCTCCTTTCGCCCGATGCTGTCCCGCACCTCCAGAGCGGATGCGATCGCCGCACCGTAGCCGGCCGCCACCGCCTTGACCGTCTCTCCCGGTCCGCTGCACTGCAGCCCGATGCGGGGCGCGGGCACTCCGTGCACCCGGCACAGGGCGGAGAGCCATTCCCGGCCGGAGCTCCCTTCCTCCCGCACGACAAACGGCTCGGCGAGCACCCGACCGAGCTCCGCCTCACGGTCTGCGAGCGGATGATCAGCCGGCACGATAAACCACAGTTCGTCTTCCATGAGCGGCTCCCGCACGAGTCCTTCCGGCAGGTCGCGGCCGCCTCCCACGACGGCGAGATCCGCTTCGTACCGCAGCAGCCGTTGGAAAGCGGTGCGGGAATTCACCGTCGTCAGCACAATATCCACGTCGGGATGGTCCCGCTTGAACGGCGCAATCCATCCCGGCAGCAGCAGGTTAGCCGGCAGATACGTTGCCGCGATGCGGACGGAGCCGGTATTCCCGTCGCGAAGCCGCTGTGCTTCCCTCTCGATCTCGCGTTCCAGCGCAAATAGCCGTGCCGCCTGCTCCGCCAGCCTCTCGCCCGGCTCCGTCAGAACCACTCCCCGGCCTTTGGCACGGAACAGCGTAAGCCCCAGCTCCCGCTCCAGATTGCGCAGCTGTGCCGTTACGGCAGGCTGACTAATATGCAGACGCTCCGACGCCTTCGTCACCCCGTCGCTTTCGACCACCTCATGGAACAGACGAAAGGCATGCAAATTCACGTTCCCGTCCCCATTCATAAATTTATTT
>NZ_JBYUPU010000063.1:0-31523 GCF_058135425.1 Paenibacillus sp. MAH-35 | reverse complement strand
ATAATCGTTTGGTGATGATGGCGGAGGGGATCCACGCGTTCCCATCCCGAACACGACCGTTAAGCCCTCCAGCGCCGATGGTACTTGGACCGCAGGGTCCTGGGAGAGTAGGACGTTGCCAAGCGATTCACACATATTCCCTGATAGCTCAGTTGGTAGAGCACTCGGCTGTTAACCGAGTTGTCACAGGTTCGAGTCCTGTTCGGGGAGCCATCTGGAGAGATGTCCGAGTGGCCGAAGGAGCACGATTGGAAATCGTGTAGGCGTCAAAAGCGTCTCGAGGGTTCAAATCCCTCTCTCTCCGTTCTTCTTGTAAGGCCCGTTGGTCAAGGGGTTAAGACACCTCCCTTTCACGGAGGTAACAGGGGTTCGAATCCCCTACGGGTCACCATAAATCTTCAAAAAGCCAAAAAAAGTAGTTGCAATTTGGTCTCAAACTTGTTATATTAGAACTTGTCACTTCAACAACATGGACGCTTAGCTCAGCTGGGAGAGCATCTGCCTTACAAGCAGAGGGTCGGCGGTTCGATCCCGTCAGCGTCCACCATATACCTTTTTAACGACGCGGGGTGGAGCAGCCCGGTAGCTCGTCGGGCTCATAACCCGAAGGCCGCAGGTTCAAATCCTGCCCCCGCAATTAGCTTTACCAAGTATGGAGCTGTGGTGTAGTGGCCTAACATGCCTGCCTGTCACGCAGGAGACCGCGGGTTCGAATCCCGTCAGCTCCGCCATTTTAACAACCTCATACTTGAGGCTCGGTAGCTCAGTCGGTAGAGCAGAGGACTGAAAATCCTCGTGTCGGCGGTTCGATTCCGTCCCGAGCCACCATGTATGCATATGCCGCTGTAGCTCAATTGGTAGAGCAACTGACTTGTAATCAGTAGGTTGGGGGTTCAAGTCCTCTCGGCGGCACCACTCATGGAGGATTAGCGAAGTGGCCAAACGCAGCAGACTGTAAATCTGTTCTCTGACGAGTTCGGTGGTTCGAATCCATCATCCTCCACCATTTAATAATACCGATCAGGTATACCATATAGGGGCATAGTTTAAAGGTAGAACAGCGGTCTCCAAAACCGTTAGTGTGGGTTCAATTCCTGCTGCCCCTGCCAGAAGAATATATTATAATATGGCGGTCGTGGCGAAGGGGTTAACGCACCGGATTGTGGCTCCGGCATTCGTGGGTTCAAGTCCCATCGATCGCCCCATATTTTACTAAAACCTATTGGGGATTAGCCAAGCGGTAAGGCAACGGACTTTGACTCCGTCATTCCCAGGTTCGAATCCTGGATCCCCAGTATTTCCTTTATAAGCTTGATCATATTTATGCGGACGTGGCTCAGTGGTAGAGCATCGCCTTGCCAAGGCGAGGGTCGCGAGTTCGAATCTCGTCGTCCGCTCCATATGTATTACGGCGCCATAGCCAAGTGGTAAGGCAAAGCTCTGCAAAAGCTCTACCCCCAGTTCGAATCTGGGTGGCGCCTCCACAACCATCATGTGCCCTTAGCTCAGCTGGATAGAGCGTTTGACTACGAATCAAAAGGTCAGGAGTTCGAATCTCTTAGGGCACGCTTTTTTTGCCGGTGTGGCGGAATGGCAGACGCGCGCGACTCAAAATCGTGAGGGAAACCGTGGGGGTTCAAGTCCCTTCACCGGCATTGGTATGAAGAAATGCTCTTAGGTAACTGTTGCCTGAGGGCCTTTTTTGTTTTCTCTGCTTATTTAGTTCAGGTTGTCCCGAAAGTGCTCGCATGACAGAGGAATGCCCCCGTTACAAATGAAAGGACTTCAGCCTCCACGTAACCGTGGAAGATGAGGTCCTTTTTTTTGAGGCAAATCGGTTCTGGATGAGGCGCACAAATCGCAACATGATTTTGGAGACAGCCCCTAGTTCCCTGTATGATAGCGGAGCAGTTACGATAGTGGTTCTGAACATGGGCCACAGCACGCTATGTTTTGATCCTCCCGCGAACCGACTTGGCGTATTCGGAAGGCGTCATGCCGGTGGAGCGCTTGAATGTTTTGGAAAAGACATGCACGCTGCTAAAGCCGACCATGGAGGCGATCTCGGTAAAATTACACATCGCTTCGCGAATCAATAGTTTGGCCCGCTCGAGCTTGAGGTGTGTGAAATACTCCATAATCGTCTGTCCGGTGTGATGCTTGAATACGTCCTTAAGCCGAGTCTTCGATACCCGCAGCGCTTCGCTGAGCTGTTCCAGCGTGAGGGTGGAGCCAATCGATGCGTTTAACTGCTCGATGATTTTCGCGGTCAGCTGGTCTTCTTCTTTCTCTTTGGCGGCGAACGACAGCGGCCGTGTCCAGGCCGAACGGTCGTCTCTGCGGAGAAGACGGATCAGGAACATTTCCAGATACAGCTTCACCATCTGCTCGGCGCCTACTGCTGCGTCCGGACGACGGGAGAGCGGATACTGAAATGGAAAGTGAAATGCTCCTGCTCCCTCCTGCACGATCTTGGCAAGCAAATTCCGCTCTTCGTCGTCGAGCCGGATTACCGCTTCCTCAAACCGCTTCATAGCCGGCGAATAACAGTCGAACGTCAGTACGATGACGTTGGGCGCTTTATCGTTTTTGGCATAGAACCGATGGAACTCGTTAGGCTTATGAAAAATAATAGTCCCTTGGCTGATGAGATACGAACGTTCGTCCGCCCACACCTCGATCTCGCCTTTGTCGACATAAAGAAGCTCCCAGAAATCGTGCGATTCCCCGTAGAAAATAAAGTGTTTGCCGAACTCATAATAATACATCGTAATCATTTCGTTGATTATAATCGCCGGTTCCAGCCGCGTCCGTACATAGTCCATGGTCGTACTGCTCCGTTCTTCTAACGTTGTGTTCATCATATCGCACAATCCGGTATGTTGAAAAGCCGGAATCTTCCGCCCGATTCGTCCAAAATTGTGGCTTCCGAGACAAAGATTTGCCCGCAGTTTACTCTTACAATAAGGGGGAACAAAGGAACAAGCAATGGGGAGGTCGCCAATAATGAATGTGGGAGTTATCGGGTACGGCAACCGGATCAAGTCGGTTATCGCCAGCATCCAGAAAGTCGATCCGTCCGTCGTCATCAAGGCGGTAGCGGATATTCGCAAAGACGCATTGAAGGCGGATGAAGGACATATTCAGCTGTACGATACGCCGGAGGCTATGATGGCTTCGGAGAAGCTGGACGGAATTATGATCGGCACGCGCTGCTCGCTGCATACCGAAATGGCGCTGAAGGTGCTGCCTACCGGGATTCCGCTGTTTATGGAGAAGCCGGTGGCGACTACGCTCGAAGATGCGCGCAGGCTGAAAGCCGGTTATGAGGCGGGGAAAAGCAAAGTCGTCGTGTCCTTTCCGCTTCGCGTAACGACGATCGTGCAGAAAGTAAAGGAGATCATCGATTCGGGCATCATCGGCACGGTCGAGCATGTTCAGGCGGTGAATAACGTTCCGTATGGCGGCGTATATTTCCACCATTGGTACCGGGATGAGGAGGAAACGAAAGGGCTGTTTCTTCAAAAAGCCACTCATGATTTCGATTACATTACGTACATTCTCGGGAAAGAACCGGTCGAAGTCGCGGCGATGGTTTCCAAGCAAATTTTCAAAGGAACGAAGCCGGCCGGTCAAAAATGTGTGGACTGCGAGGAGAACCAGACATGTCCGGATAGTCTCGTTCACGGAACCCAGAAAAACAGCAGCTGGGAGTATTGCTGTTTCGCCGAGGATACCGGCAATGAGGATTCCGGAAGCGCTCTGATCCGTTACGACACAGGGATGCACGTATCGTATTCGCAGAACTTCTTTGTCCGCAGAGAAGCGGGTGCCCGCGGAGCCCGGTTCATGGGTTACAAGGGAACGGTCGAATTCGATTTTTATACGAAGGAAATTAAGGTCGTCATGCATCATGAGCCGTCCGTTCAAACACACCGGTTCGATGCCGCCAACGACCATTTCGGTGGAGATGCTGTATTGGCCCAGAACTTTATTGATTTGATGCAAGGAAAGGAAAACTCGGTGAGTGATTTGGGATCAGGTTTAACGAGCGCGCTGTTATGCTTGAAAGCACGAGAATCGGCTCTGACCGGAACGTTCCAGAAGCTGGTGTGGTAACCCGCAGGGCTAATAAAAGCTTCCTTCATCCCGGGAACGTATAAGCGGCCGAAAGCAAGACATGTACAATATTCCCGACGGTAGCAGCCGGACGTCCGTTTCTGGTATAATGGATGGTATCAAGTCAAGACGGCTCGCAAAGGCGGTGAACTTCCAATGTCTTCAATATCGGCGGATTTGTGCGAAGAAACTTGCAGCGGTTCGGAGTCTGCGGAATGGGAAACGGTGAAGCAGCGGATGCTGCCCGACGATTCCGTACTGAAGCTGGCCGATCTGTTCAAAGCGTTGGGCGATCCGACCCGGGTCAAGCTCATCTATGCGCTTATGCAGCGGGAGTTATGCGTGCACGACTTGTCGAGCGTGCTTGACATGGGGCAATCCGCGGTGTCCCATCAGCTCCGGTATTTGCGGAACATGCGGATCGTGAAGCGGCGCAAGGCAGGCAAGACGGTGTATTATTCGCTGGATGACGCTCATATCGAACAAATCTTTGAGCAGACGCTTCATCATATTCATCACGAATGACTCTCGTATCCCGATACGGGAGTTTTTCTTTATCGTTACAGAATTCGGCAGGATCACATACAGGAGAAGAAACTGGCTCGCAAAAGGCAGTTGTTCTTGAAGCCGTTTTAGTTTTTTACTTCGAATTGATCTATTCATGAAGTAAACTTTAGATTGCCAGTAATGTCCAACAATATTGAAAAGTGGTATAATGATGGATAAGTTGTTAGTCTTCGGCAGTAGTGCGCTGCGGTCGTAACTTGCAAAGTTAGGGCCAGAGGGCCATGGTAGGTGAATCCGGCAATGAGACTTGAGGATCTAGTCGGCCGCAAGCTGAAGAAGGATCTGATTCTAGGTAACGGCTTAGTACTGATTCCGGCTGGAACCGTTCTAGAGAACGAGCAGATGGACTTTCTGGGCCGCCATTATATCGGGCTGGACCGGCTGGAGCTTGAGCCCATAAGCGAACCGGAGCGTCCCTTAGTGACGAATGAGCCGCTTATTAACCAGGCGACGCAAGAAATTCGCGAAGTGTTCCATTATATGCGCCGAACGGGCAAAGTTCCGATGGAGGAAGTGCAAAGGAGCATTCTTCCGACGATCTCCCAGGCCGCGGAGTATCCAAGCTTATATAACGTGCTGTCGGGACTCCAGGCGAAGGACGACTATACATACAGACATAATATCGGTGTGGGCGTAATCTCCACGATGCTGGGCAAGTGGCTCCAGCTCGAAGACGAGATGCTTGGTCTGCTGACAACGGCGGCGACGCTGCACGATGTGGGCAAAATCCATATCGATGACGATCTGTTGAACAAGCCCGGGCGGTTTACTGACAAGGAATACGAGTTAATGAAAATGCATACGATATTCGGCCATGACATTATTAGCAATACGCCGGGTCTTCACCCGGATGTAGCGCTCGCCGCCCTGCAGCATCACGAGCGGGAGGATGGCAGAGGATACCCGTACGGCATCAATGGAAGTGAAATCGCTTACTTCAGTAAAATCGTAGCCGTCGCGGACGTCTTTCACGCGATGACTTCGAAGCGGGCGTATAAAGAAGCGTCCCCGTTTTACGAAGTGATGCAGCAGATGATAACGGACGGCTTCGGCAAGCTCGATCCGGTCATATGCAATCTGTTCGTTCATCGGATGATGGATATGTCTGTGGGCAGCGACGTCGTGCTTACGGACGGCCGGCAGGCGCGCATCCTGAACGTGCACCCCGGCGACCCCATTCATCCGTCCGTTCTTGCCGGTCACGATTACATCGACTTGCGAATGCACCGGCAGCTCCATATTAAGTCACTCGTAGGGTAGGAAGGGGCAAGCGGCGGGATTGTATACCCGATGAACAGGGAAGGGCAGCAACTGGGCTGGAACCCCGGAACGGCCGGAGCAGGGACCATTCCCCGAAGCGGAGAGCGGTGCGTGTACAGCGTATAGAGAAAGGGCCTCTTCCTTCAGTGCTCGCCATCCCGATCTCCATACAAAAGGACCTCGCATTCCACTGTAACGTGGAGGATGAGGTCCTTTTTTCCGATATGTCGGATGTTTAAGTTCATTACCGAACTAAAGGGTAAGGAGGGTCATCTCCTTGGACGAGTCAGCATGTTCAGCAGCGAGCGTCGCAAGTGCTTATTGCGGGTGACCGTTTGGACTTACCGCATCAATAAAAGATCGGCAGCGTAAAGCTGACCGTGCAGCCCTGCCCGGTATCGCTGTCCGCCCAAATGCGTCCCCCGTGATATTCGACGATTTCTTTCGCGATGGCGAGCCCCAGACCGCTCCCTTTGCCGGCGTTGTTCCGGGGCGTTCCTTTGTAGAACCGGTCGAAAATATAGGGCAGATCTTCCTTCGCTACGCCGGTTCCGCTGTCGCACACTTGGACGATCAGCTCGTCTTTGAAGGCGCGGCCGTTTTTTTTCTCGAAGATGATCTGGATCAGACCGTCGCGAGGCGTATATTTGAGCGCATTGAAAATCAGGTTGGCAAACACCTGGTCAAGCCGGTCTGCGTCCACATTCAAGACGACCGGCCGGTCGAGCGTGTCCTTAACTTCGAAACGGATACCGTGAGCGCTCACATCAAGCTCGAATTTCTCTTTGATTTGCCGGAGCAAGTCCTGCGCAGGCACTTCACGCATCCGAAACGCCGCCTGTCTCGATTCCAGCTGCGCCAGCTCGAACAAGTCCTGTATCAGCCGGTTGAGCGTAAGCGATTTGGAATGAATGAGCCGCAAATATTTGCTCATCTGCTCCGGTTCGGTCACGATGCCGTCGAGCATCGCCTCGACATATCCTTGGATCGAAGTAATCGGTGTGCGCAAATCGTGCGAGATGTTGGTCAGGAGCCGGATGCGCGACCGTTCGATGCGCTCCAGATCCTCGTTCATTTCCTCCAGCTGCTGCTTGGACTGCTGCAGGGATAAGGTCCGTTCGGCGATTTTCTCTTCCAGGTTATTGTTCAGCTCGGTTAATTGCTTGTTCAGCTTTTCGAGCTCGTCCGTATGCTGGTTGGCTTCCCGGATCGCCTGCTTGAGCGTAAGCAGCGTTTTTACCCGGGTAAGCAGCTCTTTTTTATCGATCGGCTTCATCATATAATCGTTAATTCCGGCGTCGAATCCTTCGTAGACGAATTCCGGCTTTTTCTCGGAGTACAGCATCATAATAGGCAGATCCATCAGCGAATAATGCCGGCGGATCGTTCTGCACACTTCAAACCCGGACATTTTCGGCATAAACGCATCCAAGATGATCAGATCCACCGAGCTGGTCTCGCTGATCGTCCGGATCGCCTGCAAGCCGGAGGTCGCCGTGCTGATCGCATAAGGCTCGAGCGACAGCTGATTGTACAGCACTTGCAGGTTAACAGGCTCGTCGTCAACGATGAGGATATGAGGCGCCCGTGACTTGGTCTCGCCCGCTTGGACCATCTGCTCGAGCAAATGTCCGATCGCCTGCAAATTCTGGTCGATCTCCTCGATCGGCATCGTGTACGCCCGGCTGGACGGCAAGGTGAATGTAAAAGTCATGCCGGCGTTATTCTCAGACTCTACCTGGAGATCGCCTCCGTGCATCTGGACGAGCTGGCGCGTCGTCGCCAGACTGATCTCCGAGCCTCCGGCATGCAGCCGCTCGGACCGGATCGCTTCGCGCAGATCGAACAGCTCCTCGCGGGATAACATCACCCCGGCATTCGATACGCAGATCTCGACCCGTTCCCCGGCTTCGCGGGCGGAGACGGCAATGACGCCGGATTGCGACTGCTTCACCGAGAACGAGATCAGATGGACGAGCATCTGCTGAAGATGGGCTTCGTCGGCGACTACATAAGGAATATCGGGCCCTATATCGTTACGCAGAACGACGTTCTGACCGATTAGCAGCGGTTTGCTGGCGGACAGCACCACCTGGGTCATCTGCTGCAAATCGACCGGCTTTTTGCGGATCGGCATCGTCTCCCGGTCGCGAAGCTGATAAAAGTCCAGCAGGTCGTTGACCATTGCCGTCAGCCGCCTGCCGCTGCCCGCGATAACCGACAGGTTGGAGCGCTGCACCGGGCTCATGCCCGCTGCCGAATGCTCCAGCATCGATTCGGCCAGCCCGACGATCGTACCGAGCGGGACGCGTAGCTCCTGGGACGTATGGGTCAGAAATTCATCCTTCAGCCGGTCGGCGGACAACAGCTTGCGACTCAATTCCTCCACCTTGGCGAACGCGTCCGAGAATGCGCGCGACAGCATGTACGTCTGGACGATGACAAAGATGAACAAACCGTATGCGGACAGGCTGCCGGTATGGAGCAGGCCGTTGTAATACAGCAGATCGTTCATAACGGTGAGCGCATATACCGCTCCCGCCGTACTGAACGGAATCGCTCCTTTCCGGTTTTGCCTGATCGCTTGCAGAAGCACGTACATCATATACAGCACCGAGCTGAGCACGTAAGCCTGGAACAGAAACAGAATGTACGTATAGACGATTGCCGGGAACACCGCAATCGTCACTGCGGCCGTGACCGCGAATAGATCCATCAGCCGAATCCAGCGCTCCGATACTTCCGCCGGGTAAGAATGATACAAGAAGCGGAGGAATACCGGGACGCACGCCACCATGCCTATGTATTCGATCTTGCGCGACAGCTCCCAAGGAAAATCGGGGGCCAGGAGGGCGAGCAGCACTTCCCCGACGACCAGCAGCCGCAAGCTTGTGAGGAAGCAGTACAGGCCGAAATACAAGGCAAGCTTATTTTTTTTGCGGAACCAGTACAAGCTGATATGATAAATGCCGGCGAGCAGCAGACACCCGAATATAAAGGCGTCGAAGCTGTTGCGCAGATTCGTTAAGCCGGCGATTTGCCGGTCGGTGCCGATCTCGATGGATGCCCATATTCCGCCTTTGCGCTGGACGAAGTTAGAGATCTGAAATAAGATTTCCGCATTTGCGCCGGAAGACTGGAAGTATACGGTTCGCACCGATTCTTCCGGTACGGTGCCGGAGCTGCTGGTGCTTGCGATGCCGCTCTCCGCGGCAGCTTGTCCGTTAATCCACAGCTTGTAGGCGGAAGCGACGGGCGGTATACGCAGCGCAGTGATCCCGCTGTCCTGCGGCAGCTGAACGATAAGCCGGAACGTGGCGAAGTCGGCTCCGCTCCGGGCCTCCCATGATTTGGGGACCGGATAATATTCGGGCTCCCGAAGCTGAGGCGATTGAAAATGTTCCGGTTCAAGAAATTGGTTCCAATATACTTCCCATTCGCCGTCCAGGCGAAACGTGCCGTATTGACTGAAGTTCCATAACGAGGCGTTCAGTATGCCTTGCTCGGCTACCGGCTGCTTCGGAAACGTGCGCGAGCTGGATGACGGAGTATAGATGATAAGAGTGAGCAGGAGCAGCGCGAGTGCCGCAAGTAACGGTTTCAGCCTTTTGTTCATCGAATTCCCCGATAAAGTGTCATATTGGATACATGACTATATTTTAACACATAATGGGAGAGACCGGAGAGCTTCAATCTCCGGTCCGGTCAGGATGCATCTTCAAGTGTCGTTCAGCACCATCCCGCGCGAAGAACGATAACGAGCAGGATGTAGAGAACCAGGATCACGCCAGTTGATGTAAACAATCCTCCGACAGCACCCATACGCATCCTCCTTTCGAGCTGATGCTATTACGGTATTCCGCTCAAGTCCGCTTGGTCTGGATAGACGCCCGGCCGCAAACCGTTTTTTTAGCCGGTAACACCGGGGCATCCGGCTGCCCGGACCGGCCGATTGTCCCGCAGTTTGCACGGGATAGCTGTTCTTAATCCCCGCAGACTGGTAAAATAGGGGCAGCAACGATCATCATATTGACTTTCTTCGAAAGGGTGTCCTTATATGGATGGTATCCGCACGTTGAACCGCGATGAGCTGGATGAAAGCATCACGCTTTCCTGTTTTGCTTTTCAATACGAAGTGAGCGACGAGGAGCGGGAGCACCGCAAAACCCGGATGAATCCGGACCGGACTTGGGGATATTTTATAGAGGACAAGCTGGCCGCGAAAATTTATATTCATGATTTGCACGTTTACGTGCACGGCCGGCCCTTCCGGATGGGAGGGGTGGCGAGCGTCGCGACCTGGCCGGAATACAGACGGAAAGGGATGGTCTCGCAGCTGCTGAGGCGCGGCTTGGAGGCGATGAAGGAGGACGGTCAAACGTTATCCTGCCTAAGTCCGTTTTCCGTATCGTTTTACCGCAAATACGGCTGGGAGCTGTACACCGACTACAAAAAATATGAGCTGACATCCGCTCAGCTGCCGCGCGAAGATTTCTACAAAGGCCGCGTCGAACGGTCGGACCGGAACTGGGAGCTGCTGAACCGGGTATACGACCGGTACGCCCGCAGCTATAACGGCATGCTTGTGCGCGATGAAGGCTGGTGGAAGCATACCGTATTCAAGCAGAAGGGCGGGCAGGCGGCCGTTTATTTCGACGAAAGCGGCGAGCCGACCGGATATATGCTGTATACAGTCAAAAACCGCATGATGGACATCGGGGAATTGGTGTATGTGAACGACGATGCGCGGAAAGGGATGTGGCGTTTTATCGCCAATCACGATTCGATGTGTGAAAAAGTGAAGCTGAAGGCGCCTGCGGACGACGAGCTGCCGTTTCTGCTGGCCGATCCGAGGATTGTGCAGGAGACGGTTCCGTATTTCATGGCCCGGATCGTTGATTTCCAATCGTTCATAGAGCAGTATCCGTTCGAAGCTACGGGGAGCGGGCAAGAGCTGCGTATCCGGCTGAACGATGCAGACGCCCCATGGAACGACGCAACCTTTATCGTAAAGATCGACGGGTCGGGCCGGGCGACTGCAGAGAAGGAAACCGGCGGAGACGCCGGCTCCGCTCCGTATGCCGAGTGCGGAATCGGGACGATGACGGCGATGCTGATGGGTTATAAGCGTCCGGCCTTTATGGCGAGGACGGGGCGATTGGGCGGAAGCGCCGAAGAAGCGCTTCGCTGGGAGCGGGTCGTGCCGACAGGGGCGACGTATTTGCCGGATTATTATTAATCCGTCCTTCTTCTAGCGCCGGGCATTCCGAATCCATCTCTCCATAAATGGGCCGATATCGGCTCCGAGTAGGAATACTTTCGGACGGCCGTCCGGTTCAAGCAGCAGCAGTTTCGAGACTGCGGACTTGGAGGACGGGTCCCACATCAGATACAGCTCCGGGATCGGGCCGTCGAAGAAGGAGATGTTCGTTTCTAGCGGAGGACAACAACGGATTCTTATGATATAACCCCGCTTGGGAAGCAAATGCAGGCTCGTCGACAATCCGCGGACATCCGCGATCCATGATTCCGCCGCACGGCAAAGATCTGTAGTTGCGGGTACGCTGAGAGCAACCTCGCCGCGCGATACATCGAACAACTCTGCCCGGGAGCCGCCGCCGGCTTCGGGGCGGTCTCGTTCCGCAGCGATCAGCGGTTTCGCAGCCGCTATCGGGGAAGCGGCATGCGCGTGTGTACACAACCATAACGCCAGAGCGCCTAGCAGCAGCCTGTTCAGCCAGACCCCATCCTTCCCATCGTTTTCACGTTCTCCATCTTAGCTGGTTCCCCTATACTTTCACCCAACATTAACTGATCTATGCAAGTCCGCCAAACCCGGGAAACGCGCGCCGTTCCCGGGTTTTCGCGTATTGGCGCGGCCAGACGGCCCCATCGCGGGGCGTAAACGACGGTACCTTGAGACGGTCCCAGGCGCCCGACCAAGGTCCAGTGTCAAAAACCGTCGCGGGTCCGTTTTGACTAGACTGCGATTCGCCTAAAATAAAGACATAAGCGAGAGAGAAACAAACGAAAGGCGGTGAACATGAATGAAACTGAAAGGCAACGGCGGCTTAGCGGTTCTGCTGATCGCCTGCGGCGCCCTGATACTGCTGGCTAAGATCGGCTTCGGACTGGGCTTCCTAATGGGTTATTTGTTCCCGATCGCGCTTCTGGGACTCGGGTACTACGGAATCCGCAACGGCAGCAAGTTTTTCGGATGGGTCATCTTTATCATCGGCCTGTTCGCCCTGGTCGGCAAATTTTCCTGGCTGTTCGCGATCCTATTCGCGGTAGGGCTGATCTACTTCGGTATAACGCTTCTGAAACGAAACCAAAGAACCTACTAATCCCGATGCCGCTACCTTACACATAGATTCGAGGAGATAAAGGAGGATGGAGCAATGAGCCTGATGAGGCGGATGAGAGACATCACCGTCGCCACGCTGAATGAGCGGTTGGAGCAGGCGGAGGATCCGGTCAAGCTGATCGATCAATATTTGACCGCCCAGAAAGAACAAATCATGCAGTCCGAGAAAGTTCACCGCCAACTGATGGCCCATGCGGGTTCGCTTCGCCAGCAGGCGATGTCGGCGGAGCAGCTCAGGGACAAGCGTGAGCAGCAAGCGATGATCGCCTTGAAAGCCGGCGAAGATCATGTAGCCAAAATGGCGCTGCAAGAAAAGATTTTGCAGGAAGAGAAGTACGAGCAGTTCAAGGAACTGTACGAGCAAAGCAAGCTGTCCATCGTAGAGCTGGAAGAGCAACTGGATCAGCTCAAGCGGGATTTCGACGAAGTATTAAGCAAGCGACAATATTACATGGCGCGTCTCGAGTCGATCCGGCTGCAGAGGCATATGAACGAATCGCTGCGCGGCGGATACCCGGGAATCAGCGGCCGCACCTTTCACCGGCTGGAGGAACGCATCTCCGATCTGGAGCTGGAAACCAAGTCCTTGCGCGACGTCCGGCAGCTTGGCCGGGAAATGGCCCACGCAGGCAGCCAGATGCAGCAGGCGCTGGAGCGTGAGCTGTCCCAGCTGAAAAACAAGCTGGAGAAGGAAGGTTGGTTAAAATGAAGAAGCTGTACCGTTCCCAACGGGATAAGAAGTTGTTCGGCATATGCGGCGGCATGGCCGAGATGATGAACGTGGATGCGACGCTGCTTCGTCTGGTCATCGTAGTAACGACCTTTTTCACCGGCGGGGTGCTGATCCCGATTTATATTATCGCGGCACTGGTCATTCCGAAGGAGCCGGCGTTCGAGACGCCGCATATGGGCTCCTGGAACCCATACGGCGCAGGTTCTCAAGCTTACTCCGCTCCTCAGGGCGGTTACGGATTCCAGCAGGCGCCGGCTTATACGGCAGCACCTAGACCGAATGCAGCGCCTGCACCGGAATCGAACCCGAATCTGGATCACATGATGAAAGACATCGAAAGCAAAGCGATGTGGAACGAAATTCAAGAATTGAAAGCTAAACTGGCTAAATACGAGAAGGGAGACGTGTAAACAATGGGAGTTTTCAAACGGATTAAGGATATGACGAAGGCATCGATGAATGAGCTGCTGGATAAGGTGGAGGACCCGGTCGTGATGCTCAACCAGTATATTCGCGACATGGAGGAGGAGATCGCTCAGGCGGAAGTGACGGTTGCCCGTCAAATCGCCAACGAACGCAAGCTGCGGGAGCGCTTGAACGAATCGGCAAGACTGAGCGCCGATCGCGAAGCGAGAGCGGCCGATGCTCTGAAGAACGGTCACGAGGCTCAAGCCCGTCAAGCGTTGGAAGAGAAGCTGTATTACGATCAAAAAGTCGTCGAGTATACCGAAATGCATACCCAGTCCAAAGGTCAAGCCGACGAGCTGATGGCTCAGCTGCACCAGATGAAGGACGAGTACTACAAAATGCGCAATAAGCGCAACGAACTGGCCAGCCGTGCGGAGCTTGCCAAAGCGAAAAAGCAAATGTCGCAAGCTACGGTAACGAATTCGATCGATTCCGGCAGCGCGGCCCGCGGCTTCCATCGGATGGAAGAGAAAATCATCCAGCTTGAAGTTGAAGCCGAGATCGCCCGTACGCCTTATGTGCCGGCATCCGCGCTCCAATCGGTGCAAACGATCGACGCTGCGAAACAGCTGAAAATCGATGAGCAGATGGCCCGCCTGAAGGAAAAGCTGTCCGTAGGTACGCCTGCCGCAGAATAACTTTTGAAGCGGCAAACGAATTATGCTATTCTATTCAAGGAGCAAAGCCATAGGCGAAACGACTATCGCGCTATGGCTTTTCCCTTGTACCGCTGGGGCACTAGACGATACGCAAAGGAGGTGCGGCAATGGGAAATCGCAACCGCAACACGGCAATCGTGCTCATCGCAGCCGGGCTGTTCATCTTGGTCGAGCATTACGTCAGTTTTTTTACCATTGCCGCCCTGTTGTTCATCGCCCTTGGCATTTATAAAATAAGATCTTCTCCGGACAAGACCGGATACGTACTGCTCGCCGTTGGCGTCATCCTGATGTTTACCGGACACTTTACCTTTATCCTGTCGGTCGTGCTGATCTCGCTCGGACTGTTTTATATGAAGTCGAAGCAGTCGCACCGGGACGATTCCTATGTTCAGAGACAAACGTTTCTGGAAAGCTTCAAGCGGGACAAAGAACCGTGGGAGCTGAAGGATACGAGTATGTGGAACGTCGTCGGCGAGATTTACATGGATATGTCCCTCGTCATGCTGGACCAGAAAGAAACGACGGTCATTCTCCAAGGCGTGTTCGGGGACGTCGATATTATCGTGCCGGAATTTGTGGGAGTCAGCGTCAACGCCTCCGTGCTGGTCGGACAGATCAACGTCGGCCCCGAGAGGGAGACGGGACTGGTCAACAAAGTGATCTGGCAATCGCCGAATTACGACACTTCCGATCAAAAAGTGAAACTTCTCGTTTCCTATATCGTAGGGGATATAGATATCAAAATGGTGTAGCCGGGGGAGGATCGCACTTGAACAAGAAATTAACCAATATGATATGGCGCAGCATGGGCGAGTCGATCCTTCTCAGCCTTTTTTTGTTCGGAACGGTCGTATACGTTCTGAATTATTACGGTTATATAAGGCCGTTCACCGATTGGAAAGAGGGCATTACGATCAGCCTGCTTCTGATCGGTATTGTTGCCGTTCTGGGCGGGGCCTACGGGTATTGGTCGAGCAGCCGGACGAAGCGCCGTCTGGAGATGCTTCAGGACGCGATGCTTCATCTGGAAAAGGGGAACCTCAGCAAACCGGTCCCGGATCTCGGTCAGGACGAGATCGGCCGGATCGGGGAACAGCTCGGCCGGATCAGTACGAGGTGGGAGGAGCAGGTGTCGTCCCTCCAGCGGTTGTCGACGAACAATGCCGAATTGGCTGAGAAAGCCCGGCTGTCGGCGGTGGTGGAGGAACGACAGCGGCTCGCGCGGGAGCTGCACGATGCGGTAAGCCAGCAGCTGTTCGCGATTTCGATGACGGCGACGGCCGTCGGCCGGACGCTTGACAAAGATTTTGAGCGGGCGAAGCGGCAAATCGCGCTGATCGAAGAGATGTCGTCCGTCGCCCAGTCGGAGATGAGGGCGCTGCTGCTCCATCTGCGGCCGGTGCATCTGGAAGGCAAGCGTCTGTCCCAAGGGCTGATGGATCTGCTGCAGGAGCTTCAAGCGAAGGTGCCGATCGATATCGCCTGGGATATGGACGACGGGATACGGCTGCCGAAAGGGATCGAGGATCATCTGTTCCGGATCGTGCAAGAGGCGCTCTCCAACACGCTCCGGCATTCGAAGGCGAATCAGATGGAGCTGAAGCTTCATCGCCCGCTGGACAGCGTCAGGCTGTCGATTCGCGATAACGGGGTCGGGTTCGAGCTGGATGAGACGAAGCACGCTTCTTACGGAATTCAATCGATGAAGGAACGGGTCAACGAGATTGGCGGGTCGATCCAGTTCGTTACCGCTCCGGGCAAAGGAACCCGGATCGAAATTCGCGTGCCGATCTTGACCGAAGAAGGAGGAGAAACGTCCGATGGAGATAATCAAAGTCCTATTGGTGGATGATCACGAGATGGTGCGCATCGGCCTCGCCGCGGTGCTCGGAACCGAAGACGGAATCGAGGTGGTCGGCGAAGCGAGCAACGGTCTGGAAGGAATCCGGCTCGCCCAGGAGTACGATCCGGATGTCGTGCTTATGGATCTGGTCATGGACGGCATGGACGGCATTGAGACAACACGGAAGCTGCTGGAGCAGATACCCCATATCAAAGTCATCGTGCTGACCAGCTTCCTGGACGACGAGAAGATGTACCCGGTTATCGAGGCAGGCGCGTTCAGCTATTTGCTGAAGACGTCCCGGGCTTCGGAGATCGCCCAGGCGATCCGGGCGGCGGTGAAGGGCCAGTCCGTGCTGGAGCAGCAGGTGGCGGCCAAGATGATGAACCGGTTCCGCCAGCCGAAGCCGGCTTCCGAGCCTCACCATGAGCTGACGGACCGCGAGATGGAAGTGCTGCGGCTGATCGCGTCGGGCAAGTCCAATCAGGAAGTGGCAGACGAGCTGTTTATCGGAATTAAGACGGTGAAGTTCCACGTAACGAACATATTGGCCAAGCTGGGCGTCGACGACCGGACACAAGCGGCGATTTACGCCTTTAAGCACGGACTGGCGGAGTGACTTCCGGCTGGTTACGCTGTACGATTGCGGATGAAGAAAGAAGCTCTCATCTCCGGTGAGGGCTATTCGCCTATAGCAAAAGTTGACATAAAAATGTATATTATATACTATTGTATATATAATGAATGATAGGCGAACTAAAAGACGGATAACGAAGGACGGAGTTACGTATGGATCAACCGGTGCAAACACAGCCTCTAATTATTCAAAAGCAAAACATCAGCGAAGAGTTAGTCAAATATATTAAGCAGCAGATCATTACCGGCGAGCTGAACCCGGGCGACCGGATTGTGGAGACGAAGCTGGCGCGCGAGCTGGGAGTCAGCCAGACGCCGGTCCGGGAAGCGATCCGGCACCTGCACGGAGAAGGGATCATTACGATCGTTCCGAACAAAGGGCCGATGGTCCGCACGCTGGATATGAAGGATGTCTTCGAAATTTACTCGGTGCGCTCGATGCTTGAAGGACTGGCGATCCGGCTGGCGACCCAGCATGCGACCGACGAGCAGATCGCCGAGCTGGAATCGTTTTACGAGCAGATGAAACAAAAGCTGAACGACGACAGCGTGCCTTTCCTGCTGCACGACTCGACGCATATCCACAAAACGATTATCGACATGTCGGGCCATTCGCGGGTCATCTCGATGTACCAGTCGATCTCCTTCCAGATCTCGCTCGTCAACCGGCTGCTCGGCACGAAGTCGACGAAGCAGAAGGAAGTGGATCAGCATCTGGAGCTGATCGAGGCGCTGAAGAAGCGGGACCCGGATCAGGCGGAGCTGACGATGCGCAAGCATATTTTCCGGTCGTACCGCGATTTCGTCCAATTATCCGAGCAGAAAGGGCCGCAGCCCGAATTTGATCAGAAGCTGTGGCTGTAATGGCATCCGCCGCGATGAAATTTACTTGTTCAGCACGATGGTTATTTGTCCAAACCGAAAGCGCCCTGTCCTGATGCGACAGACCGGGCGCTTTTTTTAACGTTTAAAGTATTTCACTTTACTACGGGCTGCCGCTTCATCGAAGGAAGGTTCATGCGTCTAAGCAGGAATCTGGCCATGCCAGCATGGTCAAGGTGCAGCTTGAAATGGAAATAAACAGTAAAAAACAGGAATTGACGATATAGTATATATTATATATAATATTTCACAAGAGGAGATTTTCCGTTTGAGTAACTGCCGTCCGAAATCGCCAGCCGATCGAAAGCATGCTGCACGGACGGGATCACGGGAATCTGTTCTTTGCTGACGGCGAAGGGAGACCATTATGGCGGTTGAAGATTTGAACGAGAGACACCCGGCCTTACGCATTCTTGAAGATATGATCCGGATTCAAAGCGTCAATCCCCATTTCGACCCGGGAGGACGCGGCGAGGGCGATATGGCGGACTACATCGAGCGCCGGTGCGCCGCGGCCGGGCTGAAGGTGACGAGGCAGACCGTATTTCCGGGTCGGGATAATCTGATCATTGAGCTGCGAGTAGGCAAGCCGGACCAAACGCTGCTGTTCGAGGCTCACATGGACACCGTAACGCTGGGAGCGATGGAGAACGCGCTGGAGCCGGTGTACCGGGACGGGCGGCTGTATGGCCGGGGAGCGTGCGATACGAAAGGATCTTTGGCGGGGATGCTGTACGCCATGGAACGCTGCGCCGCGCAGCCCGGGCTGGCCGGAGGCGATCTGGTCCTGTGCGCATCGGTGGATGAGGAACATGCTTACCGGGGGCTTCTTGCCTTCCTGGAGCTGGATATACCGGTTGCCGGAGCCGTCGTCGGGGAACCGACGAAGCTCGGCATAACGGTAGCGAACAAAGGCTGTGTGCGCGTCGCGCTGACTACGCACGGGAAAGCGGCCCACAGCTCGATGCCCGCAGAGGGAGACAGCGCCATTATCCAGATGATGCGGGTCATCCGCTTCATCCATGAACGGCTGGAACCGGAGCTGGCCGCACGGGTTCATCCGCTGTGCGGCAGTCCGACGATTGTGGTCGGCACGATCCGGGGCGGAACGCAAATCAATATCGTACCGGACCGCTGTGTCATTGAAATCGACCGGCGTCTCATTCCGGGGGAACGGCCGGAGATCGTCGAGCATGAGCTGATCGAGCGTCTGGAGCGCGAATTGGCCTCTGAAGGCGTCAAGCTGACCGTAGAGCGGCTGCTGCTTGATTGGGCGCTCGATACCCCTCAGGAAGCGCCGATCGTCCAGGCGGCCCGGGAGGCGGCTTCAGGCGTTGGCCTGAGCGACCGGCTGCAGGGCGTTACGTACGGCTGCGATGCCAGCAAGCTCCAGGAGCTGCGGGGAATTCCCTCGATCGTGTACGGTCCCGGTTCGATCGCCGAGGCGCATACGAATCACGAGTGGGTACCGATATCGGACGTGGAGCAAGCCGCGGAATTTTATTTGCAGCTCGCCCGGACGTTCGGGCGTTTGGGAGCGGTTAAAGGTTGAATATGAAGCCAGCTTTTGATTTCGCAAAAGCTCAGTATATGCTTACGAAGTCAACCTTTGCTTAAGCAAAGGTTCGGTGAATGCTTACGAAGCCAGCTTTTGCTAGCGCAAAAGCTCTCAGGAGGTTCCCATGAAAATCACCCCCCATGTCCACATGGTCGGAAGCGGGCGTCACGGCCTGCAAATGACTCATCTGATCGACTGCAACGTCTATCTCCTGGACGGAGGCTCCGAGTGCGCGCTGATCGACGCCGGAGGTGGCGTCGAACCGGAGCGGATCGAAGCGAACATCGCGGCGGCGGGCATCGCCCCCGAGCGGATCAAGAAGCTGCTGCTTACGCATGCTCACGGCGATCATGCGGCCGGTGCCCGGCACTTTTATAACCGATACGGCGTTGAGGTGATCGCCGCAGCGGAAGCGGCACCCTGGCTGGAGAGCGGCGACATGGAGAAGAACAGTCTGCTGGCCGCGATGGAGGTCGGCATCTATCCGCAGTTTTACCGGTTTCCCGCTTGCCCGGTAGCGCGCGCGGTGACCGAAGGGGACCGTATCCAGGTCGGAGAGATCGAGCTCACCGTCCTGGATACGCCGGGCCATTCCCGCGGTCATGTCAGCTACATATGGGACGAAGGCGGGAGCAAAGCGATTTTTGCCGGAGACGTCATTTTTGCTGGCGGTAAAGTTGTCATTCAGTCCACCTGGGACTGCTCGATTCAAGAATATGCGGCTACGACGGCGAAGCTGCACGGGCTCGGCATCGATACGTTGTATGCGGGTCACGGCGCTCCCGTCATGAAGGAAGCGTACCGCCATGTCGAGAAGGCGCATGATTGCTTTCGGAGATTGGATATTCCACCGAATTTGTAACAAAACGATCCGAAGACGAAAGGTGGAGCAACGATTATGGAATCTTTGATCAAACCATCCGAATTTATCGGCTTGGACAGCCGCACCTGGTTTTACGGCGGCGCGGAGTCCCCTCCCCACCGGGGGATGGTGGAGGCGGTGAAGACGTATTATACGAACCGGGCGGAAGGTCCGGAAGGACGGCAGCGGAACAGCGACATCGAGCACGCCTGCAAGCGCAATCTCGCCCAGATGCTCGGAGGCAGCGCGGAGCAGATCGCACTTCTATCCAATACGTCCGAGGCCATCTCCATGATCGCCTCTTCGTGCGGGCTGAAGGCGGGCGAAAACGTCGTCGTTCATGATCTGGAGTTTCCCTCCGGTATTTTGCCGTGGCTTAGGCTAAAGGCGAACGGAGTAGAGGTCCGGGTCGTCCCGAGCCGCGAGTGGACCGTAACTGCCGAGGATTTACTGTCTCCGGTGGATGAGAAAACCCGTATGGTCGTGACGAGCCACGTCAGCTATTTGTCTGGAGCCCGGATCGATTATCGTCAAGTGTACAACGAGCTGAAAAAGACGAACGCTTTGCTGCTCGTCGACGCGACGCAGTCGCTCGGTGCGATCCCGGTTAATATCAACGATGCCGATTTCATCGTGGCCAGCTCTTACAAGTGGCTGCTGGCCGGACACGGAGCCGGAATACTCGCGGTGAATCCCGAGCGGACGTCCCGGTTCGAACCGGCCTACGTAGGCTGGCGGAGCGTGGAGGATATGTTCAGCGACACCCGGTTCGAATCGTTCCGTTTTTTCCCCGATGCCCGCAGGTTCGAGGGAGGCTATCCCAGCTACCCGACTTTGTACGCGATGAAATTTACGACCGACCTACTTCTGTCGTTAGGGATTGAACGGATCGAGCAGCATCTCCTCGAGCTCGGTGGGACGCTTATACGCGAGCTGAAAAGGCTCGGCTATGAAACGATGACGCCCGGGGAACCCGAGCAGCGTGCGGGCAATATATCGTTCGTATGCCCGGAAGGCGAGGCGTTCGCAGAGTCGCTGAGCAAGCAGGGAACCTACTTGTGGGGCGGAGACGGCCGTCTCCGGGCATCGATTCATCTGTACAACAGCTCGGCAGACATCGCGAAGCTGCTTGGGCAGTTAAGCGCGCTTGCCAGCGGGCAGACGTCGTAGCCGGAGGAGGAAGAATATGGATATCGGGATCATTACGAGTCTGAGCAAGGAAGGAAACGGCTTCGAATCCGTCCGGCAGTTCGGCTTGCGCACTTGCCAGCTCGTGAGCTGGGACCCGTCCCTTGCGGTGCCGTCCATCGCGGAGCGGATCGTACGCGAATCGGAGGAGTCTGGAGTACGCGTGTGCGCCATGTGGGCGGGATTTCCCGGCAGGATGGTCTGGAACTTCAGGGAAGGTCCGGTTACGCTGGGGCTGGTACCCGAGGAGCACCGGGCCGCCCGTGTGGAGGCGCTGAAGCGATGGGCGGATTTTGCCGTATGGATCGGCGCGCCGGCGATTATTACGCACTGCGGCTTTATCCCGGAGAACGGGACCGACCCGTCCTACGCTCCGGTTGTCGAGGCGATCCGCGAGGTAGCCGAATACTGTGCGGACAAAGGGATCGGATTCTGGTTCGAGACGGGACAGGAGACGCCGGTGGTGCTGCTTCGCACGATCGAGCGGATCGGGACGGGAAACCTCGGCATTAATCTCGATCCGGCCAATCTGATCCTGTACGGGAAAGGAAACCCGGTCGACGCGCTCGATGTGTTCGGTCCGTATGTCCGCAACATTCATGTGAAAGACGGCTTTTATCCGGTCAATGGACACGACCTTGGAGCGCAGGTTGCGGTTGGCAAAGGCAAGGTCGATTTCCCGAAGCTGTACGAAGGGCTGCAGCAGCACGGCTTCCGGGGAGAATGGATCATCGAGCGGGAAGGCGGGGTTGGCGAAGACGAGAAAAATCGGGATATCGTCGAGACGATCGGCTTCCTGCAGCAGCTGGCCGCCGGTGGACGCGCGTAATAGTCGGAGTCGATCGCCCCAGTCAGGGCTGAAAAGTTCCAGGGATGTTCCCGCACGCATAAAATCATACGCTTCGTATCGCCGTTTTTTTCCGCTGGTCGGAGGGAGACGGCATTTTCATTGGAGAAAAGGAATGGACGACGCGGGTGCGTTTGCACGTAATCCTCGTAAGAGCGGTTACAGAGGAAACAGAAAACAGAAAACAGAAACAGAAAACAGAAACAGAAAACAGCCATCGGCAAACGGGGCAGTTTCTTTTTCTATTTATCGGAAAGTGTATCGCGGGAGCGGCTCTAAATCTCGGTAAATGTCAGCCTCAAGACGCCGATAGGCGTTTATCCTTAGAGATCAGAACGTTTGTGTTCTTCACCGTATTAAAACGAAGATGAGCCCGGAATGTAAGCTAAACCATACTCTAACGGACATGGTGGAGGCTATTTCGCTAAAAAACAGTTTATTTCAATGTAACGGTCACCACAGCGCTTATTTACTCCGAACCCCCTCTAAAAGTAACATTTCTCACCATATAGTTGTATCCATGTCCGTTAGATATCAAATGAATCGAAATTCACCATGATAACGACCGCTGTGTCCGTTACAGTTTTTGTTCTCTGCCAAAAAGTTTAAGTTCTTTACCGTGCTAAAGTGAATGAAGGGGTTTCCTTCCTTGGCGTAAAAGAACGTATACTCAGGTCCGATGACTAACGAATCGTATTGTGCTTATCGCTGAAAAACAACGTTATTCCAGACGTAACGAATCCGGGCATCGTTATCGGACCGAAAGTGGAAAAAAACGATCCGATCTGCGGGAATAACGATACAGAGTTCGTTACAAATTCAAACGTCCGCATTCGGCTCTAATAACGAATGCGGTTCGTTATTCATACCGCCGCAAAAAGACAACACGACTGAGGGCGAGCCGCTGGAGCGAAGGAAGGAAGGTGCCCATTCCCTTCCACGCACTGGCGTATGGGTTTGCACGTCAAAGAACCGTCAAAAGTTGATGGACGGTTCTTTTTTTCGCGCCTTCCTTTGCACGTTTCCTAAAAAATTAAATGGTTCTTTCCGAAATTGTCGTGTAGACTGTAATAGGTAAATCGGAGGACATCCTCTATATTAGTCCGGCTGGAGGTCAACAAAGCGTGAAGCAATACCCTTTCGAGTACGATCATTCCCGGCCTTTCATCGCACAGGTTAGCGATTGGATGGCTGATGTATTTTATGACATATTGCCGGAGTCCGGCTTCGAGGTGCGTGACGAACAAATCTATATGGCGTTCCAGCTGGAACGCGCTTTTGCCGAGAAACAGACGATGTTTGCGGAAGCGGGAGTGGGGACGGGCAAGACGCTGGTTTATTTGCTGTACTCGATCTGTTACGCCCGTTATAAGAGAAAACCGGTCGTGATCGCCTGCGCCGACGAATCCCTGATCGAGCAGCTTGTCAAGCCCGAAGGGGATATCGCCAAGCTTACCCGTCATCTGAATCTGGCTATCGACGCCAGACTGGGGAAGTCGCCGGACCAGTATGCATGTCTCGTCAAGCTGGACGAAGCCCGATTCCGGGACCCGGAGGCGGACATGTACGAGGAATTGTATGAAGGATTGCCCGGCTTTGTCCGCAGCCATGAGCCGATGCAGAGCTTCCACGCCTACGGGGACCGGAAAAACTATCCGCAGCTAAGCGACGAACAGTGGAGCAAAATGAACTGGGACCCGTTCCAGGATTGCTTCGTATGCGACAAGCGGCACCGGTGCGGCCAGACGCTGTCGCGGAACTATTACAGACAGTCGGAGGAGCTGATCATCTGCTCGCACGACTTTTATATGGAGCACGTATGGACGTACGAGGGACGGAAACGGGAGGGCCAGCTGCCGCTGCTGCCCGATCATTGCGCGGTCGTGTTCGACGAAGGCCATCTGCTTGAGGCAGCCGCCCAAAAAGCGTTAACTTACCGGCTGAAACATTCGGTGTTCGAAGCGATCATAACCCGGCTGCTGGAAGGGCAGGTCCGGGAGGAGCTGGCCCTGGTGATCGAAGAGGCCATCGTCCGCAGCGAAACGATGTTTGCGGCGCTGGAGAGCCGCAGCCAGACGATCCCCGGGTCCGACCGGAAGCCGGTTATTCTGGACGAGCAGCTCGTGTCGAAAGTGAACCGGCTTCGCCAGGCGTTGTCGGCCATCGAGGAGGAGCTCGTATTCGAGAGCGGATTGTATACGTTGAACGAATACCAGCTGCGCATCGTGGAGGAGCATCTGGAGACGATGCAGATCGCCCTGCGCCTGTTCGAGCAGGAGAGCAAGCTGTTATGCTGGGTGACCGATGGTCAGGACGGACCGACACTGGTCGTCATGCCGAGAACGGTCAAGGAAGTGCTGCAGGAACGGGTCTTCTCCTCAGGCATGCCGATTGTGTTTTCTTCGGCTACGCTATCCGTCGACGGTTCTTTCCGCTTTTTGGCCGACAGTCTCGGAATCGGGAACTGCTTATCGTTCCAGGCGGACTCTCCTTACGATTACAAGAACCGGATGGAGCTGCTCGCTCCCATTGGCCCGGGCGAAGATACTTTTGAGCGAAAGATGGAAGCGGCCGCGGGACTTCTGGAGCGTACGGGGGGAAGAACGCTGCTGCTGTTCCCTACCAAGGACGAGCTGCTCCGATTCAAGCAGGCGGTTCCGGCGTATCCGGCCATCCGGAATATGCGGATCGGGTTCGAAGGAGACGGGGAGATCAGTCATCTCATCTCTTCGTTCCAAAACGACGAACAAAGCGTCCTCGCGGCAGTCAGCTTATGGGAGGGACTGGATGTGCCCGGTCCGTCTTTGTCGAGCGTGATCATCTGGTCGCTGCCTTATCCTCCCGAAGATCCGGTGTATATGGCAAAACGCAAAGAATCGGCTGCGCCTTTCGAAGAAGTGGATATGCCGTACATGCTTCTTCGACTGAGGCAAGGCATCGGCCGGCTGATCCGCTCACGCGACGATTCCGGTATCGTCTCCATATTAAGCGGAGAGCTGTATGAGCGGCAGGAGGTCAGGGCGCGGGTCGAGGCGGTGCTCCCTAAAGGCGTACGGATCAAGGAAGCGAAGCTCTTTTGACGTAACTTCCCGATCCCGGTACAATAACGGTAGCAAGGCGGACATCACCGCCGGATGATACTTGGGGGAACGGACATGAGCGGTACGCAGGTAATTGTGCTCGCCTTGTTTTTGGCGGCTACCATAGGGTTCACCTGGTTGATGACGAATAAGTGGAAACGATAGCCGGATGACGGAGCACCATCGGCTTCCCGGGTTCATACACTGTCCTATAAGCTTGCCCGGTGGGTTTCGGACCGGATGGGCTAGCCAGCAGGGCAAAGGGATGATCAGGGATGATCCGGACTCGCAATCCGCGCCGGGACGACCGGACTATATTGCAACTGGTCAAGCAGGAGCTGTTTCCGTATACGCTGCTGTCGTTTCCGGGTTTACGCTGGAGCGCTGCGGAGATTCGCCGGCGTCTGGCCGGCAACGTAACGTATGTCGCCGTGCCGAGAAGGAGCGGAGCGGCCGGATTCGCTTCGGTAAGGACGGCCGGCAGGGAGTTGTATCTCGATATGCTCGCCGTCGCTCCGGCGAGACGGGGCCAAGGCTGGGGCAAGGCGCTGCTTGCCGAGTCGGAGCGGCATGCCCGGCGCAAAGGTTACCGGCAGCTCAGCTTGTATGTGAACGACGCAAATGCGAACGCCAGACTTTTTTATACGCGTCACGGATACGCCGAAGCGGGATATTTTCCGGCTATTCAATGCTATAAGATGGTCAAAACATGGTAGGCTCGCCTTCATAGAACAGCCCCCGCTCCGATGGAACGGGGGCTGCGGCCGTTGAGCGGCCTTGCCGGCAACAAGGCAGATTGAACCCTCCGGAAATCAACCCGGGAGGCCGATCGCGCCAAAACTCTTAATGAACAATGACCTTGTACTAGATAAACAGGAGAAACAACAGCGCGATGGCAGCCAGATCGAGCGCAATCCGGTTGCCGAAAGGAGCAAACGGGAAGGCCCCCGGATAAGGTCCGGCAAAAGGAAAGGCGGAAAGGCGGGCTTTGTCGCCGCCTGACTCCGAACGGCTGTTTTTGACCGTCTTGCTTGCTCCCGCTTTGCCGGAAGAGCCGCCTTTGCCTTTGGCGCTTCTGATCTTGGCCCCTTCTGTGGACGCTTCGGGCGATTCGTTCAGAATCAGCTGGCCCCCCGAGATTCGGCTGATCACGCCATAGTGCCGGGAGCCGTCCTGGAGCACCGCGCAGACCGGCATGCCGACAAAATGAGTGCAAGTCGCTTCGTCTACCGGATAAATTCGATTCATCGTACATCTGCCTCCTTGGGTTTTATTCTCGTTATTAGGCTATTCACCGGCTGCATTCGTGTATGGACAGACGCCCATCGTACGACAGCCTATTTTTGGGGTTCCTGAGGAACGGGCTTTTCGAAAGGCCGTCCATGCGCCTGGACGAATCAGACCGGGAGAGCGCTTGGGGGCGGCGGACGGTTTGCTTTCAAGACGTGGATTGTGCTGTGCCGATATGCTAAACTACTATACATAACGGTCCGGTTTTTGGACCGAATTTCGCGAAGAAAGAATGATGAACGATGAATATTGGGGAATTGGGCGATATTGGAGCGGATCGCACGCTCTTTTTTATCTTTGGAGCTACCGGAGATTTGGCGCGGAGAAAGCTGTTTCCGGCTATTTACAGCTTGTATCGCGAGGGGAAGCTGTCCAAGCGGTTTGCCGTCATCGGCCTGGCGAGACGTCCGCGTACGAACGAGCAGTTCAGGGACGACGTAAGCGGGTCGATTCGCGAATTCGCGCGTTACAAGTCTGAGGAGGACAAGCAGTGGGACGAGTTCGCCGGACATTTCCATTACATGTCGCTCGACATCAACAAGCCGGAGGCGTTCGCAGAGCTGAGAAAGCTGGCCGATCTGCTCGACGACCAGTATGATATCGGCGGCAACCGTCTGTTTTATTTGGCGCTTGCTCCAGAGCTGTTCGGCAGCGTCAGCAATAACCTGAAGGAAGGCGGGCTGCTCGATTCCAGCGGCTGGCACCGTCTCGTTATCGAGAAACCTTTCGGGTACGATCTTCCTTCGGCGCAGAAGCTGAACGAGCAAATCCGCCAAGTGTTCGAAGAGGACGAAATATACCGGATCGACCACTATTTGGGCAAAGAGATGGTGCAGAACATCGAGGTGGTCCGGTTCGCGAACGCCTTGTTCGAGCCGCTGTGGAACAACAAGTACATAGCGAATATCCAGATTACGCTCAGTGAAACGGTAGGGGTCGAGGAGCGCGGAGGTTACTACGATCATGCCGGAGCGCTGCGGGATATGGGCCAAAACCATATGCTGCAGATGATCACGATGATGGCGATGGAGCCGCCCAGCCGGATGGAGCCCGAAGATATCCGGGACGAGAAGGTTAAGGTGCTCCGCTCATTGCGCATCTTCAAAAATGCGGACGAAGTGAAAGAACATGTAGTCCGCGGCCAATATTCGGCCGGCGAGCTGAAGGGCAAGCCGCTCCCGGCTTACCGGAACGAGGAAGGCGTGCCTTCCGACTCCGTGACGGAGACGTATTTTGCGGCCAAAGTGTTCGTCGACAACTTCCGCTGGGCCGGCGTACCGTTTTATATTCGTACGGGCAAGCGGCTGCCGGTGAAAACGACCGAGGTTGTCGTCGAGTTCAAGAACATGCCGGAGAACGTCTACTTCTCCAGCAAAACGAAGCTCGAGCCGAACCTGCTCGTATTCCGGGTCAACCCGACGGAAGGCATTTATTTAAAAATGAATGCGAAGCGGCCGGGTTCCCAGTGGGGGATCGTACCGATCGCCATGGATTTCTGCCAAAGCTGCGAGGTCGGCATCAATACGCCTGAGGCTTACGAACGGCTTCTGTTCGATGCCGCGCGCGGCGACTCGACCTATTTTACAAGATGGGACGAAGTGTCGCTCGCCTGGAAATTCGTCGATCAGATCGAATCCGCCTGGCGCGAGCAAAGCACCGATCTTCAATATTATGCTGCGGGCTCCTGGGGACCTGAAGGGGCGCAGCAGCTGCTGGCGCGCGACGGCTTCAAGTGGTGGCCGGTTAACGGCCAGCATGAAGGCGAGGTCGTCTGGGCGACTCCGATTGCCGGCAAGTAAAGTGGATTTGCATATCCGGACCGCCGCCGCTTTGCCGGCTTCGCTGTACGGGGGAGCGGCAGGCTGCCGCCGGCTGGCCTGCAACGGCGCTTCGTTCCTAAGCCGGCTGCGGAATGGCGGACAACCCGGACCGCTGCGACCTTCGGACACCCCCGAAGGTCTTTTTTTCGATTGCGAGCCGAGACCTTCCGCGTAGACGAAGACAGCCCTTTTTCTATATAATGAATAATAGCGGTGTTCATCTTGGAAAAATGGAAGTGAGACCATGTCCAGACGCGGATTTATGAAATGGCTGTTCGCGGCTTTTGCTGTGATTGCGGGTTCGTTTTACGCTTTGTTTCAGCTGTTAACCCGTGTCGGCACGCAGCCCTCTGCACCGCCCGCGGTAGCGGACATCGTCGTCCCGATGCCCAAATCGGAACCGGCGCCCGCGCAAGACGTGAAGCCGGTCATTTCAGCGGAACCGCTGCTTTCGTTTTTTCTTTTTAGCGATTTGCACATCTCGCTGTACGACCCGGCTACGTCTCAGAAGCTGAAGCAGGCGCTCGACGACGTCACCAAGCTGGAGTCCAAGGTGGAGGCGATCGTGTTTACCGGTGATTTGACCGATTACGGGACGGACGCCGAATATAATGCGCTGGAAGCGATTTTAAAGGACTATAAGCTGCCCCCGATTTACGGCAATATGGGGAATCACGACTACTACCGGATCTGGATCGACAAAAACGGCGGATTTGCCAGAGAGACGATGCCGAACGGGCAGACCGACGCGGAGTCGAGAGCGCGCTTTCAGAAAATGTTTAATCTCTCCAAGCCGTACTCGGATGTGACGATTCACGGCTACCATCTGATCATGATGTCACAAGAGACGTATGTCCAGGAACAGCCGGACGTCGGGGAAGGGGCCTGGTATTCGGATGAGCAGCTGGAATGGCTCCGGGCCAAGCTGAAGGAGACGAAGGACAACAAACCGATCTTCGTTATGATTCACCAGCCGTTGCCGCCGGAAGGCCAGGACGGAGGAACGCACCGGGTCATTCGCGCCAAGGCGTTCCGGGAGATCCTAAAGCCGTATCCGAACGTATTCGTTTTTTCCGGCCATACGCATCAGGATTTCGAGAACGGATCGTCACACTATTCGAAGGAGTCGTTCCACTGGTTCGTCAATTCTTCGGTCGGGCGGACTTCGAACCGGAGCTTCCAGCAAGAAGCGAAAGACAAAACGCAAGGACTGTACGTGCAAGTATATGAAGACCGGGTCGTGCTTCGCGGCAGGGAATTCAGCCAAAAATCGTTCATAACGGCAGCCGATTGGACGATTCCGCTGGAACGCGCCAAAGTAGAAGGCCGGAACTAGAAGAAGGGAACGACAAGATTACTATGAATCCAATAACGACAGATATGCGGACCGAGGTTAGCAAACGCCGTACGTTCGCCATCATTTCTCACCCCGATGCGGGGAAAACGACGCTCACGGAGAAGCTGCTCCTGTTCGGAGGCGCCATCCGGCTGGCCGGTACGGTCAAAGGACGCAAAGCGAGCCGTCATGCCACCTCGGACTGGATGGAAATCGAGAAACAGCGCGGTATTTCCGTAACGTCAAGCGTGATGCAGTTCGATTATCTCGGTCACAAGATCAACATTCTGGATACTCCCGGTCACCAGGACTTCAGCGAGGACACGTACCGGACGTTAACCGCCGCCGACAGCGCGGTTATGCTGATTGACTCCGCCAAAGGGGTCGAGACGCAGACGAAGAAGCTGTTCCAGGTATGCCGCAAGCGCGGAATTCCGATCTTTACGTTTATGAACAAGCTGGACCGCGAAGGCCGCGATCCGTTCGAGCTGATGGAAGAGATCGAGCAGCTGCTGGGTATCCGCTCCTATCCGCTTAACTGGCCGATCGGCTCGGGCAAACAGTTCTGCGGCGTGTACGACCGTGTAAAAAAACGGCTGGAACTGTTCCGGAACGGCGATCATAACGATATTGAAGTGCGCGAAGTGAGCGGCTACGACGATCCGCTCGTCCGGGAGATTGCAGGCGACTATTTGTATGAGCAATTGCAGGAGCAGCTGCAGCTGCTCGATATCGCCGGCGACGAATTCGATTTGGAGCAAGTGAGCAGGGGCGAGCTGACTCCGGTCTTTTTCGGCAGTGCGATTAACAATTTCGGTGTGCAGACGTTTCTGGAAAATTTCCTTCAGCTTGCTCCGCAGCCGGTGTCCCGCAACAGCAACCAGGGAGTCGTGGAGCCTACTTTTGAGAAATTCTCGGGATATGTGTTCAAGATCCAGGCGAACATGAACCCAGCGCATCGCGACCGGATTGCCTTCCTGCGCATATGCTCCGGCAAGTTCGAGCGCGGGATGTCGGTGAAGCACGTCCGGGTCGGCAAAGACATCAAGCTGTCGCAGCCGCAGCAGTTTCTGGCGCAGGAGCGCGATATCGTCGAAGAGGCGTTTCCCGGCGATATTATCGGGCTGTTCGACCCGGGGATTTTCCGGATCGGGGATACGCTTGCCCAAGTGCCGGAGTTGATGTTTGACGAGATGCCGACGTTCTCTCCGGAGATGTTCAGCAAGGTGACGATCAAAAACGCGCTGAAGCAAAAGCAGTTCCTGAAAGGGATCGACCAGTTGACGGAGGAAGGTACGATTCAAGTATTCCATACGACGAGCGGCTTCGACGAGATGATCCTCGGCGTCGTCGGCCAGCTCCAGTTCGAAGTAATGGAGCACCGGATGCGGGCCGAATACGGGGTCGATATTTTGCTGCAGCGGCTGCCTTACCAGTTCGCCCGCTGGGTGATCGACGAGAAGCTCGACCCTTCGAAATTCCGGATCAACTCGCTGCTGGTGAAGGATAAGAAGGACAATTACGTAGCGCTATTCGAGAACGAATACGCGATGCGCAGCGCGGTGGAGAAGATGCCGCAGGCCAAGTTTCTGGAGACGGCTCCGTAAGTTAGCGGACGGAGCGTTACGAGGGCGGCTGCTGCAGATAGTCGGGAACCGCAGCAATGGCGAGTGAATGCGTAAAAGGAAGTAAAGTAATAAGAGCCTCTGCCGCTTCTATGAGCGCCGAAACGAAAGTTTCGGCGCTCATAGAAGCGGCAGAGGCTCTTATTACGTGGGGAAAGCGTGGAATCGGGGGAAGCGCGGCGGAATAAGAGCTTCTAGCAGCTCGTATTGGGCGCGGAAACGGCGGTTTTGGCAAAATAGGGGTGGTTAGGAGCACTAGCGTTGCAAAGAAACTAACATAAAAAAAGAACTATCTTGTATTTACTAATTTTGTTAATTTATGTTTTGTTTTCATGGCCAAAACAAAGAAAATCTCCTATTGTAAGATGGTAGGCGTGTTA
>NZ_JBYUPU010000062.1:0-32646 GCF_058135425.1 Paenibacillus sp. MAH-35 | reverse complement strand
TTTATATTCACATAATAAAGTTTCTGCATGCTTCTGTCAATGATTGCCGGGAAGGTTCACCTGAAGATTGTCCAATGGAAAAGGGAAACCATCAGAGAGCCTACTCCGGAAAACAAGCTTGTATCGCTTGATGAGGGGGCTGGGTAACCAGCCCTCTGTAGCGACAGGGCGCCGGTATCGTTCGCTGCATTCACACCGTCCGTACAACGGCTCCGTATCGGCCAACGACGCCTCGAACAGCGCGGCCCGCGACCGCCGTCGCCGTATAGCCGCACCGGTATCGTGCATCAGCCCGGGGTGCCGCTGATCGCCGAGGACGAATGTGTCGCCGGATTTCCGCTTGAGAAGCGTTGTCATTTTGCCAAGACAAAAATGCTTCACCCGCATAAGCTGAGCTAGTGCGGAGAGAAGCATGTATTGGTTGTGTTTACGGTTAAGAGTGGTTTGCGAGGCTGTCGATTCACTGTGGACAACCCAAGTGGAAAGGGAAAAGATTACCTTCTGGCGAGTTTTGTCTGGAATCCCCTACCTTACAATCCTTATTCAATCAAGGGATTCCGGACAACCTGTTTGAGCAGAAGAAGGTAACTTTTCACTTGGAACGGCCTGCTTACACTTCTACACAATGAATCGACAGCCTCGTTTGCAGCTTTTATTTTGTCTGTAACCCGCTTGAATGACACAATAAGAGTGATCTGCAGCTTCTTCTATCGGCCGAAGGCTGTACCGTCAAGTTGCAATCCGTCACGAAGACGCAGGGGCGTCCTGCAGCTTGCGTTTGCCGGCTCTTAGCGACATGCCGAAGCAGATCAGCAGAACCATACAGGCCAGCGCATACGGATAGTTGATATCCACATCGAACAAAAATCCGGCGACGATCGGTCCGGCGATATTGCCGAGACTGGTGAAGGCCGAGTTGAGACCGGCCACGTAGCCCTGCTGATCTTTGGCCATCATGGACATCTGGGTGCTGATGGCCGGACGCAAGATGTCGATCGCCAGGAAGACGATAAACGTAACGGCGAAAATGAGCCAAAACTTATGGACGAACAGCGTGAGCAAAATAAACAAACCGGCAAAAAACAAGCAAACCGAAATGACGCGTTTCTCCCCGAAACGGTTCAGGATCCAGCTGAACGCGGTCACCTGAACGACGGCGCCGGCGATGGAGCCGAACGTGATGATAAAGGCGATATCTTTAGGCCCGAACCCGAATTTATGATCGACGAACAATCCGAAAACCGTCTCGAAGTTGGCCAGTCCGAACGACATGACAAAGACGATAACCAGGCTTAAAAAGTAAGGCTCGCGGTAGGAGTGCAGCAATTGCGAGAGAAGGCTTCTCCGTTGTTTCTCTGCGGACGCCGAATCGGCAGCCCCTTCCTTGGCCGGCAGCGACTCAGGCAAAATAAGGAGCGTGATGACGGCGGCGATCAGTCCGGCCACGGCGGCGGTATAAAAGGGGGTGCGAATCCCGAATTCGGCGATATACCCGCCAATGCCCGGACCGATAACGAAACCTGTCGTAATCGCCGCGTTAATATAGCCCATCCCGGCGGCGCGCTGCTCCTTCGTCGTGACGTCCGCGGCGTAAGCCATGACGGCCGGCATAATCAAGGCGGCGCTGACGCCGCCGAGCATCCGCGAGACGAACAGCAGCACCGGGTCGCTTGCGATTCCGAACAGCCCTTCCGACACCGCGAACACGAACATGCCGATGACGATCATCCGTTTTCTGCCGAACGAATCGGCCAGCCGCCCGGCCTGAGGCGAGAACAGAAGCTGCGTTAGCGAGAAGGCCGCTACCAGCAAGCCGACCGTGCTCCCGGTTATGCCGAGCTCGTCCATAAACATAGGCAGGATCGGTATGACGAGGCCGATCCCCGTAAAGACTAGAAATAGATTCAACATCAGGACCAGAACGGCCCCCCGATTTTTTAACAGCAAAGACATGATTAATTCCTCCAAACGATATAAAAGCAAACATACTGAATATTCATTCTAGATTATGGTGAAAAAAAGGACTAGCGGGATGGCTTGGCAACGCCGTGCAAAAACACGTCCATTGCAAGCCGGTAAGCCGCCAGCGCCTCATCCCGGTCCATATGCCGGGAATGTTGACTTAATCCGAACGTCAAACTGTCCAAAATAATCGCGAGAGCCGCCACATTTGTGATCTGGAATTCGCCGTTGTCGACTCCTCGTTGGAGCAGCTGCCGATTAAAGTTAAGATAACCTTGGACCATGGCGTTAATACGCTCTTCCACATCCGAAGCTTTCTCGGCATTGTTGAAAAACTCGTCAACCGCTTTGGTCAGCGGATGATTCAATTGGTCGATCGCCAAATGTTCAGCCATTCCGTATAATTTATCGGCTGTAGTCGGGTAGAGCGGTTCTTTGGCCAGCCATGTTTCTTCCCATTCCCGGTTCCATTCCTCGATCAGATATAAAATCAGTCCTTCTTTACTCTTGAAATGATAATAAATGTTGCCTGCGCTGCAGCCGGTCGCTTTCACGATATCTTCAATCGATGTAGCCTTGTAGCCTTTTTGCACGAACAAGGTTCTGGCCTTCTCGGCTATTTTCTTTTTGGTTTGCTCGCTTTGCAGCTTCTTTTTATTCATCCATACCGCACCTCTTTCCTGGCTGGCCGTGTACAGTCGTCGAATTATACTGAACGTTTATTCAGTATTCTAACCGATCAAGAGATCATTTCGCAAGGTTTGTCTCAAAAAATGTGATTCCATATGTAAAACCTATAGAAAGATAATATTATTAATATTTTCGCTATACAACAATCAGTGGTAGCATACGGATAGACTCGGACTGATGGAATAAGGTGCAAATGGCAAATGGACGGTAATCCGTCACAAGAATAAATACATTCGGGGAGGGAAAAGCGCGTGAACGGGACGTTTTGGCTGACGAATGTCCGTTTGGAGACCGGTTATAAGATGGAGGACGGTGCGATTACGGGAACAACGACAGATCTGTATCACCTGAAGATTGAGAAGGGAATCATTTCGGATCGGGTACTAGCAAGCGATGTGCCGTATGGACAGAAGCCGGGGGAAAGGAAAGGGAAACAGGGGCTGCCTCATCTGGATGTGCAGGGGCGGCTCGCTCTGCCTTCTTTCGTAGAGAAGCATTGTCACCTGGACAAGACGCTGCTCGGCGACCGCTGGCGCCCGGTTCGTCCGGCCCCGACCTTATTTGAACGATTCGAGATTGAGAAAGCTGCGTTGCCGCAGCTGGCCACTACGATGAAGGAACGGGCCGAGACTTTGCTCGGCATCCTTCTGCAGGCGGGGTCGACGCATGTCCGCACGCATGTCGATTTATATCCGGAGGTTGGGCTCAGCCATCTGGAAGCCGTACAGGAGGCACTGGCCTCGTTCAACGGCAAATTGTCGTACGAAATCGTCGCGTTTCCTCAGCACGGACTGCTGCACACGCAAAGCGCCGGACTTGTGAGAGAGGCGCTGCGCCGGGGCTGCAGGCTGGTCGGAGGCGTCGATCCGCATACGGTGGATGGCGAAATGGAGAAATCGCTGCAGACGATGATGGAGCTGGCGGTGGAAGCGGATGCTGATGTCGATCTGCATTTGCACGACGGCGGTCGGGTCGGGCTGGACACGATCCGGAGATTGGCGCAGTTGACGGAGGAAGCCGGCTGGCGGGGCCGGGTGTCGGTCAGCCATGCGTTCGCCTTGGGCGAAATGGAAGGCCGGGAAGCGGACGAGCTGGCGCAACTGCTCGCCGAGAACGGCATGACGATCATCACGAGCGTGCCGCTGGGCCGGACGATGCCGCCGATACCGTTCCTGCATGCCAATCAAGTGCCGGTTGCGATCGGCTGCGACAATATATTCGATTCATGGTCGCCGTTCGGCAACGGTGACATTCTCGAAAGAGCGGGGCGGCTGGCGGAACGGTTTGGACGAAATACGGAGCAGGCATTGGGGGAGACGCTCGGCTGGATTACGGGAGGCCGAACGCCGCTTGACCGGGAAGGACGGCAAGTGTGGCCCAAGCCCGGCGACGAAGCGAGCTTCGTGTTCGCCGAAGCGGAATGCTCGGCGGAGGCTGTAGCCCGAAGAGCGAAACGTCCGGCCGTGATGTTCAAAGGAAGCATCGTATATGGATCATTGGAGGGTGGAGCATGAATCATTCGGCTTATTGGCTCGTCAACGTTCGTTTGGAAAGCGGCTACCGTTACGAAGAGGGAGAGATTACCGGAACCGAAACGGATATGTGCAGCATTCGCATCGAGAACGGCCGGATGACGGCCATCGCTTCGGCTGCGGACAGTCTGCCGGGCGACGGGCTTCCGCTGCGTGATGCGGGAGGGCTCTTGATGCTTCCCGCTTTCAAGGAAATGCACATTCATATCGACAAAACCTACTATAGCGGGCCGTGGAAAGCGGTAAAACCGGTGACGGGCATATTCGGCAGAATCGAGGAGGAGCGGGAGCTCTTGCCGAAGCTGCTGCCTACCGCACAGGAGCGGGCGGAGAATATGCTCGCGCTGCTGCTTGGCTATGGCTCCACTCATGTCCGGACGCACTGCAATGTCGACCCGGTCGTCGGCTTAAGAAACCTGGAGGCTGCCATGCGTGCGCTTCAGACGTATTCCGGCAAGCTGACCTCCGAGATAGTCGCCTTCCCGCAGCACGGGCTGCTTCGCTCGGATGCGGTCCAGCTCGTCCGGGAGGCGATGCGGCATGGCGCCACTCATGTCGGTGCGGTCGACCCGGCAACGGTGGACGAAAATATCGAGAAATCGCTGCAGACGATGATGGATATCGCGGTTGAGGCGGATGCGGGCGTTGATATTCATATTCATGACCGCGGTGAGACCGGAATAAGGACGATGCACAGGCTCGCCGAGCAGACGGAACAGGCCGGCTGGCAGGGCCGGGTAACGGTTAGCCATGCGTTCGGTTTTGCGGGCGAAGCCGGACCCGCCGCCGAGCTGGCGGAACGTTTTGCAAGCCTTGGCATTTCCGTCACCTCGACGGTGCCGATCGGCAGTTTGATCATGCCGATTCCGATGATGCGAGTGAAGGGAGTCCGGGTTGAGCTGGGCAACGACAGCATTACCGACCATTGGTCGCCGTTCGGCACCGGGGACTGTCTGGAGAAGGCGGGCAGGCTTGCGGAGCTGTACCGGTTCGTCGATGAGCGCTCGCTCGGCGAAGCGCTGGGTTTTATCACGGGAGGCATAATACCTCTCGATGCAGAAGGCAAACGGGTGTGGCCTGTAATCGGCGATGCGGCCGACGCGGTGCTGGTGCAGGCGAGCTGCTCCGCGGAAGCGGTAGCGCGAAGAGCAAAGCGGGCAGCGGTGCTGTTCGGAGGAGAGGTCGTCTCCGGGGCGTTAGACGCCGGATAAAGATGTCACGAGGAGCTGCAGCTCCCCGGCGCAGCAAACAAACAGGACGGGAGCTTCTCATTCGAGAGAAGCTTCCGTCGTTTCAATCGACTAGAAGGTTCGAGTTGTTCGCCGTACTAAGCGAAGGGGGACCGGGCTGGACCGATGGTCCCATTCCCTCCCACGCACCAACCGGGTCGGAGCCGATTATTTGCCCATTGCTTGGCCAGCCGTTTCGCTTTTTAACAGCTCAACAAAATTGTGAGCGGCTTTGGACAAACGGTGGTTTTTCAGCCGGATGACGCCGACCGGAGAATACAGCTCCGCAGCCGGGGAGATTCGGCGAGCGCGGACCGGGTAGCCCGGATGCCGGGCAAGCATCGTCTCCGGAACGATCGAGCAGCAAAAACCGGACGAAACCAAATCCATCAGCAGCGTAATATCGGAACATTCGCCCATAAGGTTCGGGTTCAGACGGAACCGGGAGAACGCCTCCACGATTAAATAATAAACGCCTAATCCTTCGGTGCTCGGCAGGATCAACGGAACGTCACCCAGATCGGCTAGCGACACCTCGTCACCCGGCCACTGTGCCGATTGGGAAGACGTAATAAAGTAAAACGGCTCGGCAAACAGATGAAGCACGGAAAAAGGAGACAGCTCAAGCGGCAGCCGGATGATCGCAAGCTCGATGCTCCGTTCCTTGACCAGATTGCACAGATGAGCCGATTCGTTCTGCTGAATTTTATAAGTGACCTTAGGGTATTGCTTCTGGAATCGGTGGAGCATCCCGGATAGTCCCGCAACCGAAAACGTATTGATGCCGATTTTCAACTTTCCGTTTACCCCATTACCCACTTCCTTTACTTCCGTTTTCGCTTCTTCCATGAGCTGGGTCAGCTGCAGCGCATACTTATACAACGATTTCCCGGCTTCGGTCACTTCGAAATTTTTGCCGCTTCTCTCTACCAGTTGCACGCCGAGCTCTTCTTCCATCGCTTTTAACTGCTGGCTTAACGGCGGCTGGGACATATGCAGTTTTTCGGCGGCGGCCGAGATTCTCCCTTCCTCCACGATCGCAATAAAATATCGCAGCTGCCGGATATCCATCTCTTGAAGGCTCCTTTCTCGTAATAAGCGGCGAACGGATCAGGGTACTGTCTCTTGGCGGCGGATGCGCGCCCGGAGGCAGCCACGGGTCGCCCTACAGCTCGAACCAAATGAAAACGGCCAGTGAAGCTAGCAGCGCAGCAGCGTTGACCGCCGCGAAAAACCGTTTCCGCACTTTTCCGCTCATAGGTTCGGCAGACCAGAGAAGCTCCCACACCAATATCCCGTTTAATACGGCGAAAATAATCAAAGAGATCACCAATTTTACAACCATCCGGTATCCACCTTTCCTTGAGAAATGATGATTTAGGAGCATAAGCTTGAGGGTTGCGCCAATCGCTGGCAACGATCGCACGCAACCTGATCCTTGCAGCGTGGTCTAGCGGTTCCGTTTGCGGAGTCCGGCCGGCAGGTACGGGATCGAGAACGATACGGTAGTCCCGCGATCCGGAGCGCTTTGGATATCAAGTCCTTTGCCATAGTAGCGTTTTAAACGAAGATCGGTATTGGATAGACCGATTCCCCGGTCGGGCTCGGACGGATGGCCGGATAACCGCTGCATAATCTCCTCCTCGATCCCGACACCGTCGTCCGCGATGACGATCTTCGCGTGAGTGCCGGTGTCGGTGAGACGGATCGTAATCGTTCCGCCGCGGGTCCGCTTCATCACTCCGTGTCTGACTGCGTTTTCTACCAGAGGCTGGATCGTAAGCAAGGGGATCATCAGCCGTCCGCATTCGCCTATCTCCCATTGAACCTGCAATCTGTCGTCAAACCGTTCCTTTTCAATATGCAAATAAGCGCGGACGATGTTCAGTTCTTCTCCGATCGGGACCAGCTCATCCCGGAATTTAATTTTGCTTCTGATGACATCGCCGAATGCTTCGAGCATGTCGCGCATCCGTTTCAAATCGATCGAACTGAGCGCCGAAATCGAATTTAATGTATTAAAGATGAAATGGGGCTGAATTTGCGCCTGCAGCCAGGCAGTCTCCATCCGAATCCGCTCGCGCATAGACTGCTTCACTTCCGTTAACATTTGTACTCTCGCTCTTAATTCGAGCGCATCGACCGGCTTCGTCACATAGTCGTTGGCCCCTGCTTGAAACCCGTATCGAATGTCTTCGGGCCGGCTTCTGGCGGTAAGGAGCAGAACGGGAAGGTCGGTGACGGAGAAACGGCCGCGAATGACACGGGTCAACTCATACCCGGACATATGAGGCATCATGACGTCCGTTAAGACCAGGTCCCATTCTTTGGCATCCAATGCAGCCAGCGCCTGCTTGCCGCTTGTCACCGACGTTATGGCATAACGGTCCGACGATAAAATCGTCTCAACCACTTCCAGATTTACCGGGTCGTCGTCTACGACCAGCAGATGAGGCCGATCGCCCGCGCCGGCCGCTCCCGTCAGCGTCTTATCCATCCAAAGCGGCGGGGAAGAAGGGGCGGCGACCGCAACTGCCGGTACAGCCGATTCTGTCGACTCCTTCGCCTTAACGTCCAACGATTCGGCCTGTCCCGCCAGCTGCAGCGTAAACACGAATTCCGAACCTTGTCCGGGTGCGGAGCGGACTCGCAGCGTTCCGCCATGCAGCTCGACCAACTGCTTGCTGATACTGAGGCCGAGGCCAAATCCGCCCTCGATCATCGTCTTGGCGGAGTCCGCCTGCTCGTAAGGCTCGAACACCCGCTGCCGCGTTTCCTCATCCATCCCGATGCCGGTATCGGCGATCGCGATGCGGGCTTTTCCGTGTTTGACCTCCCCCCGAATCGTTACTTCGCCTTCGTTCGTAAATTTCAACGCATTGTGCAGCAGATTAAACACGATTTGGATCACCCGGTTTTCGTCGGCGTACACGTTCGGGAAATGCTCGGGAATTTCGTTAACGATCCGTACGGGCTTGCCTTCCGTCATCGGGTGAAGCATGTCCGTGACGCCGGTGACGATCGGCTGCAGCGTGAAGCTCCGGAGCTGCAGCCGGGGACCCGATTCTTGAAGGCTCATGGCATCGAGCAGATCGTTAAGCATTATGGACATCCGGCGCCCCACGGTCAGGACGGTCTTCAGATCTTTGACGCTTTTCCCGTTCAGCGACTGCTGCTCTCGTTCCAATACCACATGCGACAAGTTCAGGATGCTATGTAGCGGATTGCGCAGCTCGTGGGACGTATTGGCCAAAAATTCGTCCTTCCGTTTATCCGCCCTCTGCAGTTTGGCCGCGAGCTGCTCGGTTTCCGCATGCACCTGAAAATAGTGTCTGAACCAGACCGAAGCGAAACAAGCGATCGAAGCGATCAGGTCAAACGGGTAATAAACGACTTTAATGCCGGTCGTCATCAAAATCCCCCACCAGAGGAGGTTGCTCATGAACGCGATGACGGACAGCAGCAGCAATACGTTATCTTTCGGTTCCTTGATGGAGGTGCGGAGCATGGACAAGATCGTGAGCAGCATCGAGACCCCGATGCCAAGCGAATATATGAACTGAATCGTCACCACATACCTGGCCGGCAGGAGGAGCGACAACAAGGCGGCTGCACAGCAAAAAGCGGAGAGCCAAGGGACCCATTTGCGCCAAAAGGCCGTCAACTGGTGCTTGATGCACTGAAGCAGCGCAAACGCGGCTGTAATCATGGCAAAATGGACCAGCTTAAAGCTGAATTCATAGTTGATCGGGAACCAATACGACAGCAGTTTCTCGTCGCTGCCCAGCAAATACATGAACATCGCGCTGACCAGCAGCAGGGAGAAGGCGATCAATCTCCGGTCCCGGCGTCCTACCAGATACAGGATGAGTGCATAGACGGCATGGATCAGAAAAACGACGGCCGCAATCTGCTGCATGCTGATCGAGAGCAGCGTCTCCCGGGCCATCCGCTCCTCCGTCCCGAACTTGATGGAACGGACGATCCCGCTCCCCCGGGGATCTTTGTAATTGGCCGCCTGGATGACAACCTCGATTACGCTGTCGCCGTTCGCCGTGAAGGAGGAGGAGTAAGGCACGTTATGCGCGACATACGTCTCTGCGCTTTCCCCCGGCTGACCCGAGGCGGACAGCAGCCGGCCGTTCACATACAACGCGGATGAGCTTCGCACGCTGGGAATCCGAATGCTATAGTTCCGGTCCTGTTCCGGGCTGACCAGGATGCGCAGCCGATAGGTCGCATAGCCGTACGGCGTGTTGCTTCCCGGCTGCAAGGAATCGTTCCAGCCGCCTGGAACCCGTATCCAATCCGGTTGGCCTGGCGCCGCTCCCCGCTCGCCGGCGATCAGCCACGTATGCGGGTAAAATTCCCACTCGCCGTCCAGGGTAAGGGTACGGCTGTCCCAGTCCTCCCAGTTTCGCAAATCGAGCTGGCCGTGAACGGCATGGGGCTGATCCGGGTTATGAAACGACGCGATCCATATTAGGCGCATGCCGGTCAGGATCATAAAAAAGACACCGGCGATCGCTATATATATCCATTTGGTATTTCGGTTTGGAAATTTCGGCAAATTAGATATACTCCTTATTAATAGGTGTTAACGGCTAGATGGGGAAAGGCCGCAATAAAAAAGGGCCTATAATAAAGTTCCATGCTCCGCAGTCGAATCCTTTCGAATCGTGTATCTCCCGCCTTGAAAAAAAAGGAAAACAGCAAAAAAGAGAATCCAATATGACAGAGGTTGTCATATTTATTGCGGTATAATGAAGAAGAGAACAAGAGACCGAGGGGGAGAGACGATGAAAGATTTAAGCGGAAAAGTAGCCTTGGTGGCGGGGGCGACCCGCGGGGCCGGCCGGGGGATCGCTGTCGAACTGGGAGCGGCCGGAGCAACGGTCTACGTAACAGGCCGTACGACGCGCTCCCGGCGCTCCGAATACAACCGTCCCGAAACGATTGAAGAAACGGCTGAGCTTGTAACCCAAGCCGGCGGACATGGCATTGCCGTTCAGACGGATCATCTCGATCCCGGCCAGGTCCGGGTGTTGACCGACCGCATCGAGAGTGAGCAGGGCCGACTGGACATCCTCGTAAACGATATATGGGGAGGCGAAAATCTGGTTCAGTGGAACGTCCCGCTATGGGAGCACTCCCTGGAGGGAGGGCTTCGCATGCTGCGGCTTGCGATCGACACGCACCTGATTACTAGCCATTATGCGCTGCCTTTGTTAATCCGCAGCAAGAACGGACTGGTGATTGAAGTAACCGACGGAACGGCCGAATACAATGACAGCAACTACCGGCTATCGATGTTTTACGACCTGGCCAAGACGTCCGTCATCCGGATCGCCCGCTCGCTGGCCCAAGAGCTGGCTCCCCACGGTTGTACGGCGGTAGCGGTCACTCCGGGGTGGATGCGTTCGGAGCTGATGCTGGACCATTTCGGCGTGAAGGAAGAAAACTGGACGGACGCCTTGGCCAAGGAGCCTCACTTCGTGATCTCCGAGACGCCGCGTTTCGTCGGGCGCGCCGTTGCGGCTTTGGCGAAAGACCCCTCGGTGCACCGATGGAACGGTCGTTCCGTGTCCAGCGGCCAGCTTGCGCAGGAATACGATTTTTGCGATCTGGACGGTTCGAAGCCGGACTGCTGGCGGTATATCGTTGAAGTGCAGCAGGCAGGCAAGCCGGCAGATCCGTCCGGATACCGGTAACGCTCCTCCGTTACAACCGAATAAGATTTGGAGAAGAACCTCCGGCCCCGCAGCATACAAGCGGATCTGGAGGTTTTTTACTGCGCTTTTGTGATTTTTTTGGGAGATCGGCGTGGTATAGTAGAGGTTGTCTGTCGACTTCCAAGAAGAGGGGAACAACCGTTGAGTAGAGAGTTTTACCGGAAGCTCGTTGGGATCGGCTCGATCTTTGCGATTTCGATCGTTCTGTTTATCGGAGTGTATTCCCAATCCATACCGAATCCAAGCTCGCCGCCTGCCAAGCAGGGGGTATTGGATTTATCGGATTGGGATTTTCGCGGCTCAGGGCTTGTCCGTCTGGACGGAGAATGGGAGTTTTATGAAGATCAGCTGCTGGAGCCTTCGGATTTTCGCCAAGGCACACGCCCGGAGGCCGCTTATTTATCGGTGCCCGGCACGTGGAAAGGAAAGCTGGCGGATGGCGGCATGACCCGCAAAGGGTACGGCACGTATCGGCTGAAAGTAATAGTTCCCGTAACGGACGAAGTTTTCGGACTGAAAATGAGAAGCGTCCGCATGTCCCACCGGCTGTTCATCAACGGCAAACCGGAAGGAGAGAGCGGTCTGCCAGCAGCCGGGATTGACGAATACCGTCCGGGCAATACGCCGTATACTACATTTTTCCATACCGGTTCCCGCGAAGTTGAAATCGTGATCCAGGTGTCGAACCACGTTTTTGTCACCGGAGGCATCGTGAATTCGATCCCGTTCGGGCTGCACCACGCAATGACCAAGATGAACGGAATCCAGCTCGGCACCGACGTTGCGATGATCCTCATTCTGGGCATGTTCGGCTCCTACCATCTCAGTCTTTATTTTATCGGACGAAGAGAACGGTCGTACTTGCTCAGCGGTTTCTATATGCTGATCCTGGTCGTGCAGAAATCGCTGTTCGGCGAGAAGATTTTGCAACGGACGCTGCCGGATCTCCCGTTCGAAATCGCCTACAAGCTGCTGGATGTAAGCGAATTTCTCAGCGCGGCGGTCATTATTTTATTTTTCTGCACGGTGGACCCTCGTCTGATGTCGCCCCGGAGGAGGAAGGCAGTACTGGCTCCGCTTGCCGTATACGTAGCCGCGGTTGTCGTGCTGCCCTACCACGAACACATCCAAGCGAAATATTTGTTTTATGTATACCTCGGTATCGCGATTCTGTGCATCATCGGCCGAATGATTTATTTGTACGGCAAAAGCGGAGGGCTCTCGTCCGAGCGCAGGGAGCAGGCGCTATTTATCGGCGGGATCGTGTCGCTCCTCCTCTTTCTTGTCGATGGAAGCCTGTATGCGGAAAATCTCGTTCCTACGGATCTGGCGGGGAAATTCGGCGTCATCAGCTTCATCATCTTCATGAATATATTGCTTGCTGTACGTTTCTCGAACGCTTATGCCAAAACGGAAAGCCTGACGCATCAGCTGACGATATCCAATCAGTTGAAGGACGAATTTCTGACTAATACGTCCCATGAAATCAAAACTCCGCTTCACGGCATTATGAATATGACCTCCTATTTGCTGGACGACGAGGAGAACAATTTGACCGCGAAGCAAAAGCAAAACTTGTGGCTGATCAAGGATACGTCCATGAAGCTGTCGATGCTGATCCACGATTTGATTGACGTGACCCGCTTGAAGCACGGGGAGCTGCGCTTGCAGCAAACGGTAGTGGACGTGAAGGTTGCCGCGCAAATCGTATGCGACGTGCTGCAATTCGAACTTGCCGGCAAAGCCGTCCGGCTGGTCAATCAGGTCGACTCCGACGTATGGGTTTTGGCCGATGAGAACCGGCTGCGCCAAGTGTTATACAACCTGGTCCATAATGCGATCAAGCATACGGACCAAGGGACGATCGAGATCACCGCGACCGTGGAGAATGAGGCGGTTTATCTACATGTCGAAGATACGGGTACCGGTATTCCGCCGGAACGGCGTGATGCGATCTTCGAATATTTCGAACAACTGGACGGATTGCTTCCGCAGGACGGTTATACCGGTATGGGCGTCGGCCTGTACATCAGCCGCAAGCTGGTCGAACGAATGGGCGGGGACATTCGGGTGGCCTGGTCGGAGGTTGGCCGGGGGACGAGCATCGTTTTCACGCTGCCTGCCGTAAAACGGATACCGGTGTACCGCGAAGCGGCATCCGCTTATGAAGAGCTGCGGCGGGTTGCTTTCGACGATGCTCCGCTGGATATTGTAAACCAGCAGGGGGATACGATACTGATCGTTGACGACGAGGCTTCCAATATCCACAGCTTGCTTACCATTTTGAAGCGGCATCGTTACAATGTGGTTGTCGCGTTCTCGGCCAAAGAGGCGATGGACAAAATGAAACAGCATCCGGATGTCGATCTCGTCATTCTGGATGTAATGATGCCGGGAACGTCCGGCATTGAACTGTGCCAGACGCTGCGCACACACTATTCGATTCTGGATCTGCCTATCCTGTTTGCGACCGCCAAGGATACTACGCAGGATATTGCGCTTGGCTTCAGGGCAGGAGCCAACGATTATGTAACCAAGCCGTTTGACGGGGAGACGCTGATCGCCCGCATTCAGACGCTGATCGCGATGAAAACTTCGATTCAGGAGGCGATTCGCAACGAGCACGCGTTTCATCAGGCACAAATCAAACCGCACTTTTTGTACAACGCGCTCAGCAGCGTAATCTCCTTTTGCTACACGGATGGAGAAAAAGCGGCCTATTTGCTAACTATGCTCAGCCAATATTTGCGGTACATTCTGGACATGGACCGTTCTACCTTGTTCGTCCCTCTATATCGGGAGCTGGAGCTGATCGAGGCGTACGTGGAGATTGAAAAAGCCCGATTCGGGGAGCGGTTCGACTTTGTCTGCACCTCCGACCCGAAACTGAACCGCATCGAAATTCCTTCCTTATGCATCCAGCCGTTCGTGGAAAATGCGATCAGGCACGGGCTGTTCGAGAAAGAAGGACCCGGGAAGGTAACGCTTGCGATTCGCGAAGGAGAGGGATATATTCAAGTAACGATCGAAGACGACGGGGTCGGATTTCCGGACGATATGCGGAATCCCTTGTCCGCGGGGGAGCGAACAACCGGCGGCATCGGCATCTCCAATATCCGCAAACGTCTGGATACGATACCGGGCGCCGCGCTGACGATCCGCTCCGAGCCGGGACTCGGAACTAAAGTAATGATGTATCTGCCGGCCAGTTAAGGACGGGCTTACTTACTGAGAGAGGAGGAATAGCTCTGTTTCAAGTTTTTATTGTCGAAGACGAAAAGCCGATTCTGGACTTGATGAAGGTCATCATCGGCCGCAACCCCTATTTTACGATCACAGGAACGTTCGTTAGTCCGCTGGAGGCGCTGGACCATCTGCCCCGCCTCAAGCCGGACGTCGCGTTTCTGGACGTGGAGATGCCGAGGATGAACGGGCTCGAGCTTGCGCAAAACATCAGCAGGTTATCGGAGCGGACCAAAATCGTATTTACAACCGCCTACAAGCACTACGCGCTGGAAGCGTTCGATGTATACGCGCTGGATTATATTTTGAAGCCTGTAACGCCGGCGGCAATCGAACGGGTCGCGGAGCGTCTCCTGAAGCTGCATCGTCCCGTCGTCCTGAACGGGCACAGGTCTTGGACTTCTGCGATCAAATGCTTTGGGGGACTGGATGTCCGGAGTCCGGAGGGAGCTCCGGTTCGTTTTCCGACACGTATGACGGAGGAGCTGTTCGCCTACTTCCTGTGTCATCCGGGCAAGGAACAGAGCAAGTGGCAGCTCGCCGATATGTTGTGGCCGGATATGAAAGAGGAGCGGGTATCCCATAATCTGCACAACACGATCTACCGGTTGAAGAAACTGTTGAAAGAGAACGGGATCGGTATGGACATACAGAAGTCTAACGAAGGGTACCTGCTGGATACGGGGCATGCGCTATACGATGTGTTCGCCTTCGAGAAAGAATACGACGCTTGGACGGGCGACCCTAAAGACGCGGAGCAAGCGGAACGGCTGTGCGCCCTGTACAAAGGGCCTTTGCTCGACGGGAAGCCGTACCTGTGGAAAGTGCCTCTCGAGGAAGCCTATTTCAAAAAGTATACGGCGCTCGTTCGTTATCTGATTACCGAGGACCTCGCCAAGCAGGAATGGTTGAAGGCGGAGCAGCGGCTGGAAACGTACGTATCGTTGTACCCGGTGCATGAGGAGATGAACCGGACCTTGATGGGGCTTTATGCGATGAGAGGCGATAAGGAGAAGATTGTCAGACAGTACTCGGTATTCGAGCATACGTACCGTAAAGTGCTGGGACTGGAGCCTCCTCAGGAGCTGAGAGACCGGGTCTTGACTTGGCTGGGGTGAAGCGATGGCGGATTGGGTACAACTGGTGCGGGAAGAGGGAACTGATGCTGAAAGTGTATGGAGTAGACGACGCCGACCTTGAAGCTGCACTCGAGCTGTGCGGGGGAGAACTGCTCGCCGGCGAAGACTACGACTTTTTGATTCGGAATACGAAGATGCGAACGTAGCCTTTAACAGTCTGTCTTCCTGGTGGAGTCGGGCTGTTTTTTTGTTGTACAGCATGCACGATTCGATCCGAATGTCGTTGGGAATAGGGCCGGATTTTCTCCATTTATGCCTTAACTGTTCGTATATTTCGCATAAAAGACAATAAACGGAAGCACGCTATACGCTGTAAACTTTGACTTGCACAATGGGCGCTGCGAAACAAAGGAAAGAGGGCGGTAAGATGGAAGCAGGCAAAAAAATTGCCGTTGTGCTGACAATCGGCTTATGTTTTACCTTATTTCTTACCGGTTGCCGGGCGAAATCGGGATCAAACGCGGAGTTTCACTCGAAATCGGAGTTGCAAATAAAATCGGCGACCGCCAAGCCCGTCGTCGCCATCATCATCGACTCCTTAATGGACAAGCCGCTGCAGGATGCGCTTGCCCAAGGCAAGGCGCCGGCCTTGAAATACCTTATAGACAACGGGCATTACTTTCCCAACGTTATCAGCTCCTTTCCTACTATGTCCGTTACGATCGACAGCAGCTTGCTAACAGGAGTGTATGCAGACGGGCATCGTGTCCCTGGGCTCGTATGGTATAGTGATCGCGAGAAACGGATGGTTTTTTACGGCAATGGTCCCAAAGAAGCATTGAAAATTGATCAGTTGCAAGTTTTGGAGGATAGCGTCTATCACTTGAATCAACTTCAATTAAGCAAAAATGTCAAAACCGTACACGAGGAATTGGCCGATTCCGGCAAACAGTCGGCTTCGATTAACGCGCTCATCTACAGGGGAAGGTCGGAGCGAGATGTCCGTATACCTGAATCGATGGCGAATACATCCCGTTTGCCCGTTCATTACAAAATAACTGCTCCTCCGCTGTTTTCTTACGCCGCACTCGCCCAGCTAAACCCGGCCAACGCCAACCACACGGAGATATGGGAAAAATACGGCATGAACGACGAGTTCAGCGCCCGGGATATCGCCTACCTTGTAAAAGAAAGGAAACTTCCGGAAGCGACGATAGCCTATTTTCCGGAGAATGACAACATCGTTCACCGAAAAGGCGCCAAGGAGCTTAAAGGCATCGAACAGGCCGACCGTTCGCTGCAAACCGTATTTAATGCTTATGGATTGTGGGAGGAAGCGGTTCGTAATACGGTTTGGATTATTTTGGGAGATAGCGCTCAAAGCGATGTACAGAAGGATCGGGACTTATTTAGAGTGGATTTGCGCTCGCTTCTGAAAGATTACCGGATTGCCAAGCTCGGCAAGCCTGTTGGACAAGACGATCAGATCGTCATCGCCGCTAATGAGCGAATGGCGTACATTTATGCCTTGTCACCCGATTTGAAGCTTACGGATCTGATTGGAGAGCTGCAAGCCGAAGACAAGTTTGACATTATAGCAGCGAAGCAGGACGATTCCGTAATGCTTACGGCCGGAGGAAGGGCTGGCAGCGTCTTAACCTACCGGCCGGGAGGGGCTAATCACGATGAATATGGTCAAGCATGGTCGCTCACAGGCGAGCCCTCGCTTGCGGATATATCGCTTAACGGAACCGGCATCCAATATGGAAAGTACCCTGATGTACTGGCCCGACTGTACGGGGCGCTTCACTCTCATGAAGGCCGGTATATCGTAGTTACCGTAAAACCGGGATACGAGCTTGCGGGCGAAAGCTCCTCTTCCTATCGCGGCGGCGGAGCACATGGCTCCCTGCATGAAGCCGACTCTGTCGTCCCGTTGATCGTGGCCGGAACGGATTCGAAACCGAAATCGCTCCGGATCGTGGACATGAAGAGCTGGATTTTGCAATTGACGGGTCAGTAATGGGTTAAGGGTGGGTTAATAATGAAAACGTTCATTAGTACGCTTATGCTGCTGATCTTGATTAGCTGTTCAGCCAAGACCGACCGCCAGGTTGAGAATCATTCGCCGATTTCGTCGAGTTCATATGAAAAACCGCAACCTGCGGAAATCGCAAATAACGGCAATGTACCAGCCCAACCGGCCGAACAAGAAGTCATTTTGGATGTCCCCATTATTTCGCAAAATCCTGAGCTTAAGTACGGATGTGAAGTAACAAGCCTGACTATGCTGCTCCGATATGCCGGAATCGAAGCGGACAAAATGAAGTTGGCCGACGAGCTCCCCAAGGATGAAGATCCCGTAACGAAAACCAAATCCGGCGACATTACGCAGTGGGGCAACCCCGACCATGGTTTTGTCGGCGATATAACAGGGAAACGTATGGGTTATGCCGTTTATGCAGGGCCGCTCGAGACGCTGATGAAACAATACCTTCCGGAGCGGACCATCAATCTGACCGATAAACCGATCGAAGATATTGTAAAGCAGCTCCGCGATCGGAAACCCGTTGTTGTATGGACTACCGGCGACTATAAATTGCCGGACCGCTGGGAAGCATGGAGCCACGAAGGCGAGGAAATTCGCACTCCGTTGGATTTGCATGCCGTTGTCCTGGTCGGATTCAATTCCACTCATTTTTACGTAAACGATCCGTTGTCGGGCAACAAAGCTTATCCGGTTGAGAAACAAACCTTTATAGACACCTGGGTTGCCCTTGGCAAACAGGCATTATCTTATCAATAAACGTTTGGTATGTTCTTTGTATCCAAAAAAAGATAAAATGTAAGGGACGGGATCGTCCGTTAAAACATACGAGGATTGGGATGAGGCTATGATTAAAGCAGTGGATGTAGCCTCCTAAAATAGCAAACCACTATTCTAGGAGGGACGATACGATGAATTTCACTCGGATTGATTTGGATACATGGAGCCGGAAACCTTACTTTGAACATTATTTAGACCGTGTCCGATGCACGTACAGCATGACGGCAAACCTTGACGTTACGAGGCTGCTGGCCGAAGTCAGGCTAAAGGGGATGAAGCTGTACCCGGCCCTGCTGCACATGATCACCGCCGTGGTGAACCGCCACCTCGAGTTTCGCACCTGTTTCGATGCCGAAGGCCGGTTAGGCTATTGGGACCGGATGTCTCCCGGCTATACGATTTTCCATGACGACGATAAAACCTTTTCGTCCATATGGACTTCGTACTGCGACGATTTTCATGCATTTTACAACCGCTATCTGGACGACAGCAATAAGTATGGAAACGTCAAAGGATTGGCCGCAAAACCAAACGAGCCGCCGAATACGTTCCCGATCTCCAGTATTCCCTGGGTCAGCTTCACGGGCTTTAACTTGAACATCTATAACGAGGGAACCTATTTGCTGCCTATTTTTACGATGGGGAAATATTTCCCGCAAGACGGGAAAATAATGATCCCCTTATCGGCACAGCTTCACCATGCCGTATGCGATGGATATCATGCCGGCGTGTTGTTTCGAGAGCTGCAGGAGCGGGAGGAGGCATGTACGGACTGGTTATGAAACGATTCAGCATTCCTTGGGCACTCCCGCCCGGAGAAGCTGTAAGAGAGCATATGGATTGAGCAGTTACAAGGCCGTCTTTCTATTTCCTGCGAAACCAACTGCCGGAATAGTCAGGGGCCTTGTTCCCGTCATTACTTCGATTCATGAGGATGTGACCGTCCATGATGAAGGATACCATCATCTCGTCCTTGCTGGAAACGGCGGAGCTGAACGTGCTTCAATTCGATATCCACCGGCTCCGTGCGATGAATTATCGTAATCGCGTGTTCGAGCACTATTACATGATGACCTATGTGAAAAGCGGCTCGGCCAAGCTGCGGGTCCGGGATCGAATCTATGAGATCACCCCGGGGACTGTCATTTTCATCCCTACCTTTCTGGAGCACGACCAGTACATGGACAGCGAAGAGGAGACCGAGTTTTTATGGTGGCACTTTACGTACAAGATTCATAATCGGATCGATGTGCTGCCGTTTCTGCAAATTCCTTATCTGTATACGCTGCGGAATCATGAGCGGTTCGAAGCGGTATTCGATGAATTTATGTGCTCCACGGCGAGGGAAGGACGCCTGCCCAACATCATTTTGCACAAGGCCAAATCGCTGGAGCTGCTTTATCTACTTCTGGATAACGCAGTAGGAGCCGTTGATCCGGGGGAATCCCCGCAGCCGTCCCACAGTTTTTTGTCCATCCTGCTGAAGATCGTCACCCGCCCCGAAGCAACGCTTTCGTTAAAGGAGCTGGCCGCAGATTTACATATGAATCCGACTTATGTCAGCAACCGCTTCAAAGAAATGTTCGGCACATCGCCGATTCTGCTCCAGCGTGAAATCAAGATCGCCAAGGCGAAGAAGCTTCTGGAAATGCGCGAGATGAATATTACCGAAATCAGCCGGATTCTCGGCTTTAACGATATTCAGACGTTTACCCGGTTGTTTAAGAAATATACCGGCATATCCCCGGGGCAATACAAAAGGCTGTTCAACCTGTAAAAGTGTTAAACTTCAACAAAGGCATGCTCTACGTTGTCTGCACCTCCCGGTTATACAATACTCCCAAGAGGAATTTATTCCGACTTGAGGAGGTTCCAGGATGGACACCATAAACATCGTATTCGCAGACAAGGAAAAGGTAGAGGTCCGCAAGGAAACGCTCGAAACTTCGCTCGGGCCTTCGCAGCTTTTGTGCGCCGCACGTTGTTCGCTGATCAGTACAGGCACGGAGATGCAATGTCTCAAAGGCGTATTCGACGCGGATACGAACTGGGCGGGCTGGGTCCGATATCCGTTTCGTCCCGGATATTCGATGGTGGCGGAAGTGCTTGACGCTGGAACGGAAGTTCGCGGCATACAGAAGGGCGACCGGGTGTTTGTCGAGAATGCGCACGCCCAATACTTTAAAACGGACGCCGGGCGGGTATGCCCGCTTCCGGATGGGATCAGCGACGAGCAGGGAGCGTGGATCAATCTCGCCAAGACGACGCAGCTCGGCGTAAGAAGAGCGGAGCTGCAACTCGGGGAGACGGTCGGCGTGATCGGGCTCGGCCTATTGGGACAACTTGTTACGCAATATTTGGCTCTTTCCGGAGTGCAGCAGCTTTTCGCCATCGACCCGGCGAAGGACCGCCTGAAGCTGATTCAGGAACGTCCGGGCCTTCATCTGCTCGCTATGGATGCGGGTGAAGCACAAGATGAGATCCGCCATGCAACCGAAGGCCGGATGCTGGACGCCGTCTTTGACGTAACCGGTCATCCGGCGGTTCTGGCCCGGGCCACCAAGCTCGTCAAACCTTTGGGACGCGTAATATTGCTGGGGGATACGGCGACGCCTTCGCGGCAGGAGATGGGTCATAACGTCGTATCGAATTCCGTGTCCATCCTGGGCATTCACGGCACTATGACGTACCGGTCCTGGACCCATTCCGAGATGGCCGGCTTGTTTATCCGTTATTTGCTCCAGCGCCGGATGGAGGTGTGCGGATTAATCACGCATCGCTATTCGCCACTGGAAGCGGCTGCCGCTTACGATCTATTGGCCAAAAACCGGAGTTCGGCTATGGGCGTTATGCTGGATTGGACGAAGCTGCCAACGGAAGGCTGACGGCCGGCAAGCGGCAGCGTGGAGCTGAATCGTTTAGTTGCAGCAATGGCGGGGCCGCGGGCTGTCTTTAAAGGCGTTTTGCGATTAGCTGTGCCCCGCTTTGAACCGGTTATCCTTGAACCCAAGGACCTCAGCCTCCACTTTACCGTGGAAGTGGAGGTCCTTTCGTTTGGATACGATCCTCCAAATTATGAAATTCCCTTCAATAATCGCCGGATGCCTTGCTGCTGCCCGGTTTTTGATTAAACTAAAATGAAACTGGAAGCGGCGGGTCAGTAGCTTATAATGGGTTACAGACGGAACCTGATTCAACGGCACCCAGCAAACGGACAGAGACAATCGGGCGAAGAAGTGAAACGAAACGAGAGAACGAGATCGAACAATATGGGAACATAGAGGAGAGTTTACTGTGCAACCTTTACACACTCAGGCGGATACGATCGTCTATGGAGGGACGCCTGCCGGTATCGGCGCAGCCATCGCCTCGGCGCGGCGCGGGAAGCGCGTGCTTCTGATCGAACCTTCCGCTTTCGTCGGCGGTTTGATGACGAGCGGTCTGGGCGAGACCGACATCCGTTCGGTGGATACGTCCGGATCGGTGTTCGGCGAATTTCTGACGCTGGTGCATGAGCACTACGTATCCGTATACGGCGAGCAGTCGCAGCAGGTGAAGGATTGCTGCGGAGGCTTGAGATTCGAGCCTTCCGTAGCGCGTAAAGTGATGCATACGCTGCTTGGAAATGAGCCCGGGATTACCGTACTAGTTGAACGGCAGCTTCTCTCCGTCCAGATGGAAGGCGGCCGGATTGCAGGTATGGAGGCCGAGGACGTGCGGTCGGGCGAGAAAACGGCGTACCGCGCGCATCAGTTTATCGACGCCACGTATGAGGGGGATATGGCGGCCATGGCCGGTGTGCCGTACCGGGTCGGACGCGAATCCCGCGACGAATGGAACGAGGAGCTGGCCGGCAAGCTGTATTGCGAATACAGCACGAAGGAGATTCTTCCCGGCAGTACGGGGGAAGGCGACGAGCTGCTTCAAGCGTACAATTTCCGGCTCTGTATGACGGACAATCCGGATAACCGGGTACCGTTTACCAAACCGGCTCATTACGACCGCAACGAATATACCAGTTTGCTCGGCGATATTGCGGCAGGCCGGCTGAAAACATTCGGCGATATAATCAAGCTGTCGCGTATCCCCAACGGCAAAACGGATACGAACAATCACCATAACTGTTCGTGCTCGACGGATCTGCCGGGCGAAAATCTCGGCTACCCGGAAGGAAACCGTTCGGAGCGGGAGCGGATCGCGACTCGCCATCGGGAATACATCCAGGGGCTGCTCTGGTTTCTTCAGGAGGACGGAGAGCTGCCGGAGACGTTCCGGGCGGAGGCGCGGAAATGGGGGTATGCGGCGGACGAATTTCCGGAGACCGGCCATTTTCCTCCGCAGATCTATGTGCGGGAAGCACGGAGGATCGTCGGACGGTACGTGTTTACGGAAAACGATGCCAGACTCGCGCCGGGGTTGAACCGGTCGCCCGTGCATTACGACAGTATAGCGACCGGCGACTATGCGATCGATTCCCATGCGACCCGCAAGCGGGAGCCGATCGGGCAAAATCGGTCGCTGGAAGGGTTCCTCGGCTTCGGCAAGCTGACCGAAGTGTATCAGATTCCGTTCGGCGTGATGGTGCCGGAGCAGGTAACGAATCTGCTCGTTCCGGTCGCTGTATCGGCTACGCATATGGGCTTCGGAACGATCCGGATGGAGCCGTTCTGGCTGCAGCTCGGCTTCGCCGCCGGAGCCGCCGCTTCGATGAGCCAGACGCTCGGGACCGGCGTACAGCAGATCTGCATCGACAAGCTGCAGGACGAATTGATCGAAGCGAACCAGCTGATTACGTATTTCCGCGATGTGAAGGCGAATAACCCGGCGCACGCGGCGCTGCAATATTTCGGAACGAAGTCGTTTTTCACCAGCTACGAAGCGCACCCGGACGAGAGCTGCACCTTGGCCGACGCCTCCATGTGGCTGAACCTGGCCAGAGCGCTGCCGGGCGGCGCCCGACTGCCCGCGCTTCCTGCGACGGACCGGATCGCACCGGCCGGCACGGATATCGGGCCGCGCAAGCTGGAGGAGGAAGAGCCGTACCGGACGTACTGGGCGGCAAGGCCGAACTTGTCGCGGCCGATGGCGGTACGGTGGATCGCGGCCGCCCGCCGCGCGCTCGGAGTCGATTACCGCAGTCCGCTCGAGGAGGGTGGTCAGGAGGACGTGACCCGCGGCGAATTCGTTACGGCGCTGTACGAGCTGCTGAAGCTCTCGCGAAGTTGATAATCTCGGCGGCCGTCTGACTCAGAGATGATGACGGGGATGCTTGTACTAGGGTGCTAGTGCTTGTGCTGATGCTGATGCTAGTACTGGTGCTAGTGCTGATGGTAATGCTGTTGCTAATGGGGATTGGGTGGCTGTCTCCCAAGTCGTGTTGCGATTTTTCGCGCCCCGCTTCCAACCGATATTCCTCGAGAAAAAGGAAAGGACCTCAGCCTCCACATTACCGTGGAAGTGAGGTCCTTTCGTTTAGAAATCGGGCCGCTCCCTGTTACATGACACTTTGGGGGCAGCCCCTTCGGTGTTGGATAACGAGGCTATTAACGTTTGCTAAGAGGCTGTCGATTCAATGTGGACAACCAAGTGGAAAGGGAAAAGATTACCTTCTGGCGAGTTTTGTCTGGAATCCCCTACCTTACCATCCTTATTCAATCAAGGGATTCCGGACAACCTGTCTGAGCAGAAGAAGGTAACTTTTCACTTGGAACGGCCTGCTAACACTTCTACACAATGAATCGACAGTCTCACCAAAGACTTTTATTTTGTGACGGCCGCTACCTGAACGCATTTCGTATCAGCAAGAAAGCGCATGTTCTGCCTGCAAGGCAGACTCCAGCTTAGAGGGGCGAGCATGATGGAGAGGGTTCGTTTAGAAGCTTATTCAACATTAGAATGTTTGACATGGCCAAAGCGTTAAAGTGATAAGTAAAATAGTCTTTCAGAGAAACCTCCGCTTACACAGAGTCGATCCACGTGAAGAAGGCTTCGTTTTGTCGTTGAGGAGCTTATCTCAAAAAAGTGCCAGAAAGGCCAAATTTCTGCGAAATTGAACCTTTTTGCATGCATCGCCCGGAGCAAATTCCTACACAGATGCAGGATTCTTTCTGAAAATAGTCGAAGTTTAAATGATTCCCTGTAGAGAAGCAGGAATATTTCGCAGAATGAGCCAAAACGCTTTACACCATCCCCCTGCCCCGTGGCCCAACGCCTTCGCGCAAGTGGTGGGATGTGTTCCTTCACCCTGCACCGCGGGCCCAAAGCCTGCGCGTAAGCAAGGGTTGGTTAGCCGTCGTGTGACTGGGTCCCCGTGCGCCGGTAGTCGCACGGGGATCGGAAGGAATTCGCTCCAACCTCCCGCCCCGCCGGGAGCCGCTGCCCCTTTGCCGCCCTGCTTGAAATAAAGTATAAGCTGTTTGATCATTATGTGCATGTAAAGCGCTTACAAAATTCTTTACTATGAAATTAGAAACACACGCGTGGCACTTACCATGATCAGGGAGGGGCTCGAATGAAAAAGAGAGTGGTTTCGGCAAGTGTATTGGCTATCGCCGTATTGACGGCGGCGGCCGGATGCGGGGGCAAGGAAGGCGGCGAGCAGGGACAGCAGGTTAAACCGGAGGTCAACAAAGATCCGATCACGCTGCAGCTGGCGGTTCAAGGAACGGGAGCCGTCGTCGACCAGGAATTCCAGGCGATCGTAAACGAGCACTTGAAGAAGAAGTATCCGCACATCACGATCAACTACAACCCGGAGAGCCAGGGGACGACGATCGATGCGCTGCTGGCGGCCGGAACTCCCCCCGATATTATCATCACCTTCAACGGCAATCTGGCTTCGTACCGGGACAAAGAGCTCGTATACGATATGACGCCTCAGTTCCAAACGAACGGAGTCGATCTGGGCCGGTTCGAGGCCACGTATATAAACGATGTCAAAAACGCTTCGGACAAAGGCGAGCTGTACGGCTTGCCCGTCAACGTCAACTACCACGCCATGTATTATAACAAAGACATTTTCGATAAATTCGGGGTCGCGTACCCGACGAACGGGATGAACTGGAATCAACTGCTCGATACGGCCCGGAAATTGACGCGTAAAGAAGGCGGAACCCAATACCGCGGCCTCGATCCCGGATCTACGATCATCTGGATGTCGCAGCCTTTATCGATTGCGGTCATCGATCCGAAGACGGACAAAGCGATTATCAATACCGACAAATGGAGAAGAGTATTCGAGCTGGCGAAGTCGATCTACGACATCCCGGGCAACGGCTATATAGCGGAATCGCCTAAGGATCAGTTTATGAAAAGCAAAACGCTCGCGATCCTGCTTGATCTGAATATATTGAACCAGCTGGCGAGTGCGGAGAAGGAAGGACTGAACTGGGACGTCGCCCAATACCCGAGCTATCCCGAGCAGCCGAACACGTACGGCAATGCAAGCGTGTATGTTGCGGTCGGCACCAAACCGAGCAAGTACAAGGATGACGTCGCCAAGGTCATCGATCTGATGTCTTCAGAAGAGGTGCAGCTCGCCTTGTCCCAGAAAGGCAGACTGTCTCCGCTCCGGAGCGAGAAGGTGAAGGATGCGCTCGGCAGCGAGAACCCGGCTCTGAAAAACAAAGACCTGCCTTCGATCTTCAAAAGCAAGCCGGTCCCGTACCCGGTCGCCTCGATCTATCGCAGCAAAGCGGAAAGCGCGGCCGTCACGGTATTCAGACAATATCTGAACGGCGGGATGGACGTCAATACAGCGCTGAAGCAGACGGAGGAAGCGGTGAACAAATTGGTCGAAGCTGAGAAAGGGAAGCAGTAGCAACACCAGCAGCACCAGCAGCGGGAAGGGTAAGCGGTTTAGCATTCACAATCGGCTTGTGCCTTCCTGCTATCGCAGCCGGCTAGCGGAAGCGGCTTGCGCCTTAGCGCACTCCCCTTCCCGCGGGGCTAGCTCGATTCCGGGTCCGGGTCACATCCCGGTACCCCCTTTATCGCAATGGCAAACGATGCGCCTTCCCGTCTGAGGAGGCGCATTTTTCGTGCGCGTTTGGCCGCAAACGGATGATTTATCGGGTTTCTTTCGTTATAATTTTCTGAATGAGCTGGAATGGGGGAAGCACGTGAGCATCTACAACAATATTTTTCATTATTTTCGCGGCCAGACGAGCGGCCGGTCAGGCGAATCTCCGGTTCTTCAGCTGGAGAATAACGTGACGAAAGCGTTCCTGAACGTGCTGGAGCATGCGGACGTTTCTTTATTCCGATCGTTTTGCCGCGAACTCGGGGTAACACTGCCCTCCAAGAAGCCGGAATATCATATTCAGGCGGCTTCCACCTTTCGGCAGCGTTCGACGCTGGGAGCCGTGCTTGCCATCGCCAGGGAGGCGGACGTCAGTACGGAAGGCGAGCCCCATTCGTATACGATAGCGGACGGAGCGATAGTCTCGCCGGAACTGGCGCTCGTTCTTGAAGTGAAAATAAAGGACGACCGGTTGTACCGCAGTCAGCTGGACGGCCATAAGAAGCTGCTGGCCCATTCGGATCAGCTCGCGTCCGATCCGATCGTCCGGACTTGGGAGCAGATTTTCGGGTTTCTGAAGCAGGCGAAGCTCACGTACGAGAGCAGTGGGGACGCGCTTTCCGGCTTTTTGATCGGGCAGTTTCTCGACTTCAGCCAGACGAACTGCATCGCCAAGGATCAGCTCGAAGCGGAAGATATCCTGAGAAGATTTATGACGGAACGCGAACGCCGGATGGCCGGCGAGATTCACCGTTACATTCTGAACCACGAGGCATGGAAGCCCAACATCCTCATATCCGTTCCGAAGCGCGGAGACTGTATCGAGTACAAGCTCGCCGGCAAACAACACCGCAACTTCCTGACGCTGCTCGCGGACGACCGGGTCCGAGGTCTGATTGTGCGCAGAGACGGCGAAGGCGGGGCAGCGCTGCAGACGGAAATCGACCGCCTGACGAATATTCCTTTCGACCGAACCGGTTTTCACAACGGAAATGAAGCTTACATCCGTTTCGACTTCTGGAAGGACGACTGGACAGGCATCCGCCCCTTTATTGATGCGACCGGGCAATACAGGCTGTGATACGCCGGCCGCCAGCCGGGATCTTATATATACGTAACTAGGCATATACGAAAAGAGCAGTTTGGCTTAAAATGGAACTAACGACGGTATACCAATAAACGATGACTGCCGCCCTTTCTCATAACGAGCGACAAGCTGCATATGAGCGCGACCGGCAGGATCGCCGGCCGAAATTGGGGGAACGGGACGTCCCGGGCCCGGCGGCAGATCGGTAAGGAGCGTACGCGTATATGGCAGCGAATCTGAAGAAAACGGCCAAATTAACCGGCAGCGAGCAGGTCCTGCTCTTCCTGAATGAGCTCGAACATCCGCTGAAGCCGGAGATCGAAGACGTCCGGACGATCATTCTGGGGGCGGACGACCGGCTGACGGAGCATATCAAGTGGAATGCTCCTAGCTTTTGTATGAACGGCGAAGACCGAATCACGTTTCAGCTTCATGGAAAAGAAATGTTCAGACTGGTGTTTCATTGCGGGGCGAAGGCGAAGCGGCATGCGGAGAATAAACGGTTGATCCAGGACGATACCGGGTTGCTCGATTGGGCGGCGAATGATCGGGCCATCGTCAAGTTTGCCGGCAGGAGCGATGTCGAAGCAGGCCGGGACAAGCTGGCCGAAGTGATAAGGAAATGGCTGGAGGCGGCGGTTTAGTCGAAAATTGCGGAGCGCATGGTGGTTTCAACCAGACTCGTCGGGGTAAGAAACAGTATACGGCCGATGGGAGGTTCCGCTAATGTCAACCGAACAAATACAGAGTTGTATGGAAGAATGCCTGCAAGCTGTGATGGCCTGCAATCATTGTTACCAGGCTTGCCTGGAGGAAGACCATGCCGGCATGTTGAAGGCAAGCATACGCCTCAGCCGGGAATGCGCGGAGATTTGCGCCTTCGCCGCCCAGGCGATGTCGTTGAACAGCTCGTATGCGAAGCAAATCTGTATGATTTGTGCGGAGGTATGCGAAGCTTGCGCTCAAGAATGCAGAAAGCATGATCACGACCCTTGTCAGCGCTGCGCCGAAGCGTGCTACTCCTGCGCATTGGCATGCAAGGCGATGGCCGGTTAACCGGATGGAGGCATGAGAGAACGAAGGGAAAGCCGCATGTGTCAATGAATAGCGGCGGTGTGGTTCAAAGAAAATGAAAGGTGCCATTGCGGCAGGCGGGGAACGATGCGTCTGCAGGCAGTGGTTCTTTTTGTTGAACGGATAACGGCGGAAGCTTTTACAGATTGACAAGGCGGAACGGTGGAGCATCGTAAAATGCAATTGTGCCATGAAAACCGGCAGTTCGCAGAAGCCGGATTGTTCAGAATAACGGAAGGAGCGGCCATATGCGCAACCGAACGGATGTGGAGAGCCTGACGGAACTGTTCGCCGATCATTCGTACAACATAGACAGCGTTTACCGGCTGGTCATTCAGCCGAAAAGCATCCTCTCAGCCGGAGGTAGTGCTCGAGGTGTGAGTAACGACTATCTCCCAAAAAGAAGAAGGCTTCGTTCTGCATGCCGCTTCGAGCCGGATGCATTACAGCAAGACCGTCATATTGGCGATCGTCGGCGGCTCCTCCATGAGCGAGACGTCGGTGCTGGGCCTTTATGCGGCTGGTGACGTGCTGCACCATGAAGGGAAGCTGCACCTGATTGCCGGAGCGTTCCAGGACGCCGCGAACGCGGTGAACAAAGCGAAGCAACACATCTCGTCTGACGCCAATGCGTACGGAATGGTATCTTCGCACAACGACTTGTTTGCGCAGAAAAACCGAGAGCTGATGAAACATCTGTACACGAAAAACGAAACTTACGCCGGAGGAGCCCTATGAACAGATGGATTTGCCTGATCGTTCCGCTTGTATTGCTGTTGGGAGCGCTGACCGGATGTTCCGGTACGACAGCCGGGGACGCCCCTCCCTCAAGCGCGGCCGATGAGGGTGAAAACGGACAGCGAAGCGGAACTGGCGAGGCTGAATCGAACAAGGGAAAAGATTACCTTCTGGCGAGTTTTGTCTGGAATCCCCTACCTTACAATCCTTATTCAATCAAGGGATTCCGGACAACCTGTCTGAGCAGAAGAAGGTAACTTTTCACTTGGAACGGTCTTGCTAACACTTCTACACAATGAATCGACAGTCTCGCCAAAGACTCCTATTTGTGTTAAAGCCAGTCCGCAATCCGTGTCAGCGAAGCCGAATACGGCCTGCTCGCAGGAAAGAGGGGGACGGGCTTTAATAAAAGGCGGGTTGTTCCCGCAAAACCTCAACAACGTGCGGTTTGAGCCGAAATTCCCGTTCCCTCCCGCGCGCTGGCGTATGGGTTTGCACGTCAGAGAAGGGGCTGTCTCCAAAGCCGTACTGCGATTTTTCGGGCCTCGCCTAGAACCGATTTTTCTCGGGAAAAAGGACCTCAGTCCCCACGTTACAGTGGAATTTGAGGTCTTTTCGTTTGAAAGGGGGACCCTCCCCCTGTTTTGACACCTTCGGGACAGCCCCTTTTCAATAAATCCCGCAGCCTTCTCTGTGCACACCAGGGAGGCGCTGCCCGAGGCGGAGGCAAGCCCAGCGCGTCTCGTCTCTACAGCGGATTCTGAATTTTCAATGTATGGGAGGGCGGATGGCCGACGATTTTTTTGTACATGTAGTTGAAGTACGTCTGATCGCAATAGCCGAGCGATTCGGAGATTTCCCCGATCGTCATGTTGTCGGTAAGCAGCAGCTCGCGGGCGGCGGAGATGCGTACCTCGTGCATGTATTCGATCGGCGTGCGTCCGGTTACTTCCTTGAACACGGTGGAGACGTAGGTCGGCGACCGGTTCACCGTTTCCGCCAGCTCGCTTATCCGAAGCGGTTTGGTGTAATGCTGGACGATGTGCTGCTGGATGCGATGCGCCAGGTTGCGGCGGGAAGCCGAGTGGGCGCCGCCGGTCAGCTCGCGCTGAACGATCCCGAGTATCTCCGACAGGATGCCGCGCGCGATCAGCTCGTAGTACGGCATTTTACCGATCCAGCATTCATTCAGCATCGAGAACCGCTGCTTCAGATAGTCGTAATGGAGCGGACGGATCAGCTGGAATATCCCGTTTTGCAGCAGAGCGAGATCTTCGGGAAGAGTATCCCTAAAGTGTGCTGAATACAGTTGAATCGGCTCTTCTCCGTCCGATACGGCCGAACGCAACGAGCCCTTCGGGAAAAACAACCCTTCGCCTTTGCGGATGTGAACCGTCTCGTCCCCGAAACGGTACGTCGCGGAGCCCCTAACGATAAGGAAGAGCACATGATGCTTCACCGTGGATTCCGGCACCCCCCAATTGCCGTTAACGGCTTGCTGAAAAGCGATATTATAGATCTCCATCCGCTAAGCTTCCTCCTTTGCCATTCCAAAAACGAAGAATCACTAAAAAAATGCTATGATCACCAATCGTAATTCAATATGAAGCGATTTACAATAAAAATATGAAAGCGGCGAACGACACGAACGACACATTCCCAAACAAGCCGAACCGACTGTGAAAGGGCAGGGTGAATCCGCAATGAATCCAAATCAAAAAGTAATTGACGTCGACGTCCATAACTCGTTAAAGAGCCCGAGGGATCTTCTTCCCTATTTGCCGGAGCCTTGGAGGTCCCGGGTCGAGAGCTCGGGGCTGGGTCTCCCCGGCCACGGCTACTATAATCCGCTCGGTGTGAACCGGCAGGACTGCAGGCCGCCTTCCGGAGGTCCGTCTGCTTCCGACCCGGAATTTCTGATTCAGGACCTGCTGGTGCCATATCAGATTGAAGTTGCGATCCTCACCGGGGATCTGATGGGCGTATCCGCGATGCACGATCCCGATCACGGGGCGGTGATCGCCTCCGCGTACAACGATTTTCTTGCCGAGCGCTGGCTGAAATATCCCGAGTTTCGCGGTTCGATTCTAGTATCCGCGCACGATCCGCTGCTCGCTGCCCGCGAAATCGACCGGATGGCCGATCATCCGCGGATGGTGGGTGTCATTATGGGAAGCGGCCAGCGGGCTCCGCTCGGCCAGCGCCAGTTCCATCCGATCTATGAGGCGGCCGAGCGTCACGGGCTGCCCGTAGCGATCCATCCGGGGACGGAAGGCGCCGGAGGGACGCATGCGCCTACGCCGTCCGGTTATCCGACGCGGTACCTGGAGTGGCACACGGCGCTGTCCCAAAACTATATGGCGCACCTGATCAGTCTCGTCTGCGAAGGGGTATTTGAGAAATTTCCGAATCTGAAGTTTGTGATGCTGGAGGGCGGCATCGCCTGGCTGCCGCACCTGATGTGGCGTCTGGACAAAAACTACAAAGGGCTTCGCTCCTCGGTGCCGTGGCTGAAACGGATGCCGAGCGAATATATCCGCGACCACTGTCTGTTCTCGACGCAGCCGATCGAGGAGCCGGACGATCCGAAAGATCTGCTCGCCATCTTCGATATGATCGACGCCGAAAACTTCCTGATGTTCTCGAGCGATTATCCGCACTGGGACAACGATGTGCCGACGGAAATATTGAAGCGGCTCCGCCCAGAGGCGCGGCAAAAAATTTACTATGACAACGCAAAGCGGTTGTACAAGCTGTAGACAGGGGGAGCGACTACGATGGCAGTTTACTACGTGGCTGACGAAGCCGAGATCGAGGAAGGCAAACGGATTATCGTGGAGGTGGAGGGCCGGTCGATCGGCGTATACCGTGTCGGCGGCGAGCTGTTCGCTCTGCATAACCGGTGCCCGCACGAAGGCGCTCCTTTATGCAAAGGCCCGATATGCGGCACGACGCTGCCGTCCCTCGTCTACGAGTACGAGTATGGCCGCAAGGGGGAACTGGTGCGCTGTCCGTGGCACGGCTGGGAGTTCGAGATCAAGACCGGCAAATCGGTATTCAGCGAGAAGGTACGCACGAGAAGCTACAAAGTGCAGGTGGAGGGCGGCAAGGTCGGCATTGTACTGTAATCATTGTAATGTAATGTCGGCATTGCAATGCAACGGTTGCCCCGCAGCGCATATGCAGGCGCTGTATGGTCTGGAATCAGGATCAGGATTCGTATAGGCTGTCCCGGAGGCTGCAAGCCGCACCTTCCGGGACGGCCTTTTTGTTGCGGGCGGTTCGGGCTTAGGGAGCAGCGGAGGGGCGTTATTTTCAGGAGGTGGAGGAGGACCTTCTGCTGAGAAGATAGGCGGGGAGGTTCATACTTGTTTTGGCAAAAAAATATTGTGCTATAGGGAAACTATGCTATAATATAGATTATATATAATAC
>NZ_JBYUPU010000061.1:0-33960 GCF_058135425.1 Paenibacillus sp. MAH-35 | reverse complement strand
GGCAAAAGACTTCTTGCTGTGTAATCCTTACACGAACTGTCGGAACGACAGGGTTAGCTTGGTGAACTTCTCTTCGTTAGAAGGGACTACCCAAGAATCTCGTGACTTTAGTCATGAGAGGTTCAAACCCGTACGAATGGAACCGTCCGCTCACGAATGGAGTAAAAGCGAAGTCATAAGTTCCAAGTCGAATGATGAAATTAAGCCGCTCAAACGCTGGCCTTCGAAGCAGTCTTTCAGGCGGGTTCCGTTTCTAAGCGGGACCCGCTTTACTATTGGAACACATTATGGTCGTGTACCGGTCGTAATATTTTAAGATTAATCTGTCCCCATGAACGTCCGCTGAATCGAAATCAGTTGCAATTCCGAGTCCGATTGTTTATTATGGATATCACAGGTCCACAATAGGATGGATAGGGGGAAGGAGGTCCGAAACGTGCAGTACTCGAAAAGCACCGATTACGCCTTGCACGCCCTGCTTCATCTGGGTCACCCGGAACGTCATGCCAATGTCGGAATCAAGGAATTGTCCGCGACACTCGGCGTATCGGAAAGCTATTTATCCAAAATTATGTCCAAGCTGAGACAGGACGGCATCGTACGCGCCGTACCGGGAGTGAACGGCGGTTACGAGCTTGCGCGGCCGGCCGGACAGATTACGTTTCTCGATGTGATTCAAGTGATGGAAGGCAGAGAGCAGCTGTTCGAATGCTCGAATTCGAAATCGCAGCAGCATCGGTTGTTAGCCGACGACGGGACGGCCGAGCCGGTTCGGGAACGTCGGGGCAACGGCGAATGTTTGGTGGAGAAGGTCATGCTGGGAGCGCAGCAGCATCTGCACCAATACTTGCAGGAGCATACGATTCAGTCGCTATTGGATGAGGCGTTCAAGAGACATTTCAACTTGGAAGGAAACAAGAAGTGATCACGGTCAAGAAGTGATGCACTTCTTGCATTTTAATTATGGATATTGTAGATCCACGGAGGTGTCTAATGGTGAAAAAAGCAGAACTTCTTGACGTAGCGATTATAGGCGGAGGACCAGCCGGGTTGAGCGCGTCCCTCGTGCTGGGGAGAGCGAGAAAACGGGTGGCCGTGTTCGACGACAGTCGTCCCCGCAATGCCGTGACCCGCGAAACTCACGGGTTTCTTACCCGCGACGGGGTGAGTCCGGGCGAATTTCGGCGATTGGCGAAGGAAGAGATCGGCGCCTATCCCTCCGTATCTTTCGCGGCGGATATGGTTGTGTCGGTTACGGGAACGGACGGCCATTTTCAAATTGCGACTGCGGAAGGAAACACCTATACAAGCAAAAAGCTGCTGTTTGCAATCGGAATGAAGGATCGTCCGCTGGATATCCCCGGGCTGGCGGACATTTACGGGAAAAGCGCTTTCGTCTGCCCGTACTGCGACGGCTGGGAGTTAAGGGACGAGCCGCTTGTTGTCATTAACAAGGGAGCTGAGCTTATGCATTTCGCTCCGTTGATATCCGGATGGACGAACCGGTTTACGATTTGCACGAACGGCCCCGATCAATTGACGAATGAACAGCGCGAGGAGCTTCGGCGGCACCAGGTCCCCTTGTTCGATTCGCCGATACGGCATATCGATTCCAGCGACGGTATCGTACGACAAGTTGATCTTGAAGACGGGACGGCGATTCCGTGCAGAGGAATCTTTTTTAAACCGGATCTGGTTGCGGGATCGGACTTGCCGCAGGCGATCGGGTGCCGCATGACTGAAACGGGTACAGTTGCTGTCGACGAGATGGGGAGAACGAGCGTTCCGGGCGTCTACGGCGCCGGAGATGCGGTATCCCGCATGCATCAGGCGATAGCCGCCGCCGCTATGGGCGCAGCTGCCGCCGGGGCGATGAACAACGAGCTGAACACGGAGGCTTGGAGGCGTAACGGATGAATAGGTTCCACATCGGAGATTTTAATTTTGGCATAGGAGAGAGGGACGGATATGAACGACTTTTACCAGGAAGCGATATGGGAAAAAGCATGGAAGGACCGCGGGGATACTGTCATAACCAGGATGAAAAAGGCGGGGATCGAACCGGCCCGGGCTTTTGATCAGAAGGCGAAGTCTTTCAACGAGCAATCGTTTGACGCGGAGGGAAGAAAGCGGGCCGCCAGAATTATCGGCTGGCTTGAAGGGCAAGGAGTGCGATTCGAAAATGTTCCGGTGCTGGACGTAGGCGCCGCTTCGGGCGTGTTTACGGTACCGTTTGCGGAGCGGGGGGCCCGGGTAACCGCCGTCGAGTCATCGCTTCCACTGGTCGAGCTGCTGAAAGAAAATATAGCCGGTTTCCCCGAAGATCAGGTACAGATCGTACCCGAGCCGTTTGAAGAGATTAACGTGCAGGCGAGAGGCTGGAGCGATGCTTTCGATCTCGTGTTTGTCTCGATGTGTCCGGTCCTCCACGATTGGGAAAGTGTGGAAAAGGTGCTTCAATGCGCGCGAAAGTTTTGTTACATCAGCATGCCGGCGGGTTCCACCGAGCATAGTCTGGTGAATGAAATCTGGCCGCTGATTACCGGCAAGCCTTTTGGGGCGAAGTATACGGAGCTGGGGTATTTGCTGCATCTGCTCTATCTCAAAGGTTATGCCTACGAGTCGCTGATTACACGGGAAACGAAAACGACGGAAGTCCCCGCAGAAGCGGCGCTGCAGGAAATAATGAATCTGCTTCGCAGTCACGGTGTGCCTGCCGACGAGCGGAACCGGAAAACGGCGGCCGACTATTTGGAGCGTACGTATCCGTCCGGCCGGGTGACCGTGCGTCAGAGCGGCCGTTACGGCAAAGTGCTGATTCGCCTGCAGGATTTGCATATGTATGGCTGAAGCTTAGTGATAGTTGCAGTGCAGGGATCAGGCGAGTGACTTCTCCCAAAAACAGGAGTTTCAAAAGGGGGTAGCGAAATGATACTCATCGAGAATGTACCGTTTCAACCATTGGGAAGGTGATCGAATGAGTGAAATTCGCAACAAAAGCAATATCGCCCTCATAGGAATGCCGGCATGCGGGAAAAGTACAATTGGCGTCATCGTTGCAGAAGCGCTGAATAGGCCTTTAATCGACACGGATTCGATTATTCAAGAGATTAACGGGAAGCCGTTATGGCGGCTCCTTGAAGACGAAGGCAGGGAACAATTCATGATGTTAGAATCGGACGCGGTTTGTTCCCTGTCGTGTGCAAACTCCGTCATTGCGACCGGAGGAAGCGTCGTTTACTCCGAGAAGGCAATGGAATTTTTAAAATCGATAGCAGATATCGTATTTATGGAAATTTCCTACCCGGCTGTTGCGAAACGACTTGCCCATCTGGACATCCAGAAACGCGGAGTCGTCATGGATAACGGAAAAACGTTGCTGGAGCTGTACGAGGAGAGAGATCGGTTGTACCGCAAGTATGCGGACTATACGGTCGCCGCGGATGATCGAACCGTGGAGGAACTGGCAGCACGATTAATTGATGTTATTCGCAAGTCGACAGCAGAAGAGTGATCGAATGCCAAAAACCTGCGGTTCCGCCTAAGCGGACCCGCAGGTTTTTGCGTTGCCTTCCCGATTCGGTTGCGTTACGGCGCGTAGGTGCGCATATAGTCAAAGCGCAGCCAGATGTTCTGCGACGACGGATGTTTGTTGCCGGTGACGACGAACTTCACTTTATGAAGTCCGGGCGTCAACGTACCGGTATCCCAAATTTGCGACTGGGTAACACCGGTGCCGGCTCGGTAATAGTCGTACGTCATCACATATTGATCATCCAAATAAATGTCGACCAAGCCGCCGTTCGAGGCGAGCGTGCCGTACACAATCGCCCGGTTGCCGTAAAATTCGGTTTCGAAATAAGCGCCGGCTTCCCGGCCGATCCGCTCCGTTCCTCCGTAATAGCTGGAGCTGGAATTGGCCGTTATGTTGCCGTAATACGTGATAAGCGGATTGGTATCGTCAATGAGCGTGGACGTCGTCGCCACGATGTCGATGGCCGCGGAAGCTGCGGACACGATGCCGATGTCCGAGACGGCATAGACGACATAGCGGTCCTGCGCCAGATTCGTCGTGTCCAGCGTAGCCGGAACGTTGGCTTGCGCCGCTACCTTGACGCCGTACTTGTTCAGTCCGGTCCGCTGCGTCGCTTGATCGATTTTCGCCCAAGTGGCTTGCGTCGAACTTGGAACCAAATAAAGCGTGCCGTTGTCCGAACTCGTCGCCGTCAGGCCGGTGCCCGCTTGCAGGCTGGCGGCGGATACGCCGCTGACGACCGGCGCCGAATGACCCGGATCAATAATGTGCAGTGCGTCCACAGAGACGTGGTCGTTGGTGGCCGGACTGATCCGCTGGCCTTTTACGACGATTTTCATCGTGTGAATGCCCGGTGTAAGAACGCCGGTGTCGTACAGTGTTTGTTTGGAGATCAAGGTCGGATTGTACAAATTCACCGTTTCCTGAAAGACATCGTCAATATACACGTCGGCAAGTCCATACGCCGCATTGCGCGAGCCGATCCAGGCCGCCCGGGAGCCGTAGAACGGAATTTCCGCATAACTGCCGGCGATACGGTTGAGCACCATCGTACCTCCATGATAGCTGGAGGAGGAGTAGGATGTCCAAGTTCCATGATACGTAAACAGGCTGTTGGTATGGTCGATATAACCCGACATGACCGGAAGCAGCGTGACGGCATAGCTGTTCGTGCTTACATTGTGGCCTTCGTCGATCGCATATACCCGGTAGCGGCCGTATTCGAGTCCGAGCGTCGACAGTTCTGTCGATACGTTCTCGGCGACGTTCGCCTGCTTGCCGGCACCGCTTGTAACCGACCCGCGGATCGCCTCTGCCGTTGCGGGAGTCGTCTCCGGCACGATGTACAGCGTGGCTGGTTCATCCGCTTGGGCGTAAACCGACGAACCGACGGTAAGCAGCGCCGGGCCGGTCAGGCTGACGGTCGGCGGGACTATATCCACAAACGGATAATACACGTTTGCCGTCACGGTGTTCGTCGAGCTCTCGATCTGCGCTAGCGGCGACAATACGGAGCCTTTCGCCGGGTGGCTGACCGCCAGACGGCGCTGACCGGGTCCGACCCCATGCAGCTGGAATTGTCCGTACACGTCGGTCGTTGCCGTCAAGGTCGTGCCCGGAATCGTGACAACGGCGCCTGCGACCGGAATCGTCCGCTGCTCGTACACGACGCCCGTCACCGTAAACGGCAGAGCGTCCGGCTCGTAAGCGCGGAAGACGTCCACGGTATACGTGCTAGTGGAGCCGCCCTTCGCATTTTGCAGCGAGACGGCGTTGGCGCCGGCTGCAAGCGTCAGGGGCACGGTCAGCGTGCCGGTAGCGGACGAGCTGCCCGAGGTGATCGTCGAGCTGCCGTCGATCGCCGCCGCCGTCACGGAAGCGCTCGCGGACGAGTTGGCGACACCCGCTTCATACCGGTAGCGGTCCGGACGGAAGGTTGGGACGAGCGGTGCGGTGTCCAGCGACAATCCGGCCAAATCTGCCCTGTCGTACAGCTTGACCATGTGAGCCGCCTCGCGATAGCCGTCCGCGGTAATGCGCACAAGCTTCGATCCCGGCTCGTCAAAAGCGGACGGAGCAAGCGTCAGGCTGCCTGCCGATAACGTGTACTGACCCGGCGTCAGCAGCGTATCGCCAACGTATACACCGTCCACTTCACTGCGCCAGGCGGACGAATCCGCAAACGAAAGAGTTACGGCATCGCTGATCCGCAGCGGGGTGCCAGGAGTCGTTAATGCCGGCGGATGCAGTCTGCTTTCCTGCAGCTTAAGCTGGCGGACGCCCATCTTGTAATTGGTCGAGCTGGCATGCTTGCCGGTATTCGTAAACGTAATCGTATGCGTGCCCTCGGTAAGATAGCGGGTGCCCAGCAGTTCGAACGTGCTGATCGCCGCGCCGGTGGAAGCGTAAAACTCGTACGAGCCGAGCGGGCTGCCGTCTACGGCCACATCGTACTGCCCGTAGCTGCGCGCGACGAACGGGGTGAACCGGATGTCGTACGTATCGCTTTTCGCCGCGTCAAAGGCGAACGTAATCGATTCGCCTGGTGTATTCGCCTCCAGCTGGACCGTATCCGAGCCGGCTACATAAAGCGTCGGCACCGTTTGCGACGTGATCGGCAAGTTGTTGAACGAGAACGTTTCGGAACCGCTCGACTGGGACACGAGCGTGATCCGGTCGGTATACGTGCGGCCGTTCCAGTCGACGACGGCGGTAATATTCGCTATGCCGCTTCCGACGGCGGACACCGTTCCGTCCGAGCCGACGGCAAATACCGATTCGTCGCTGCTCTTGTAACGAACCTCATGGAAGACGCCGCCGAACGGACTGCCGCTGCGGGTTGTGCCGGCAATGGCAAGCTGCACCGGTTCGCCGGGCAAGTAGTAGGTTTTGTCCGAAGTCAGCGTAACGGCCGATACCGGATCAGCCTCATAACCCGCAACCGTATCGATCTGGAACGTATGCGTACCCGTCCAGCTTGCATGAGGGATGAACAGCTGGCGCGAGCTGCCGTCGCCCGCAATCGTAAAGCCGGGATCGTGCTCTTCGAACACGATCGTTGAGCCGCCGGAGCCTGTCGTCACTTCACGAATCAGGAACGACTCGGTCGATTGGTCGGGATGCTTCACCACGACGTACTTGCCGGACAGGGAAGCGGCAACACCGGCCGGAATGACGGTTGACGTCACGAGGCCGTCGAAGCCGTCGCCCGCCGCCTTGCGCTTCGTCGCGGTGATCGCGCCCTGTACGGTTCCGTCACCATTTACGGTAATCGAGCCTTTCGTCAGCGCAGTGCCGCCGACGACAACCATTTGTGTCACCTGCTGATCGATCATCCGGATGAAGCCGGTTTTCCCTTTCATCACGATATCGTCGAATACGATTGGCGTATCCGGAGAGCCGGTGTTGCTGATGATAATGTCGGTCACGTTGTCGTAGGTCACTTGTACGGCAACGGCGCCGTTCGGCGCGGAATCCAGCTGCAGCCGGTCGACGGTCCGGATTTTCGGCGCCGCCGAAGCCGCATAAGGTTCCATCGCCGTAATAAAGGTGCTTTGCAGCTGAGTGCCGTCACGGCGCAGGACGAGCTTCGGCATGTCGTATTTGACAGCCTCGTCGTTCGTATCGAGCGCTTTGCCCGACAGACGGGTGGAGCGGATCGACGGGGAGCGGGCCAAATACAGCTCGTTGCTGCCGTCGTCGAGCACGCCGATGATGTTCATCCGCGCCTTATCCGTCCCGTTCTCCGACGTTTGCAGCGTGACCCGGAACGTACCGGCGTTTTCCGGCAATACGGCTTTTTCGACATCGTTAATCGAGATATAACCGTAGTAATGGCCTTGAGCGCTGCCGCTCTCATTGAAGCCGGTTGGCTCGACTACGGTAACGCCTGCCGGCAGCAGATAGTCTCCGTAAGGTTCAAGCTCCAGATCGGTGACGAACTGCGCATCGCGGTTCGCATCGCCGTTCAGCGTATATTCGTGGCGGGTGCCGCCCTCTACGCGGAACAGGTCGAGCAAGTAGCCTTCGCCGTTCGGCGCGCCGGGGAACGTAATATGCCACGGCTCGCGGCGGTACTCGGACGCGGCGTTATAACCCGCGCTTTGTTCGGCGCGTACGACCTGCGCGTCGCCCAGCGGCGCGAATAGCTCGATATTGCCCCCGTTCCGCGAATTGTTGTTGATCGCCATATTCGAGCTGTTGACGACGACGGTATTGTGTCCGATGGTCGATAACGTAAAATAGCGGTCTTTCGTGTACGTATAGCCCAAGTCCGGCAATAACTCCTGACCGAGCGCATAATAGTTCAGGTTCAACGGATCGTAATGATTGTGCCCGTATTTCGGCACAAATTGCAGCCACACTTGCGTCTGGCCGGCGTCGCTTCCCGACGCGGTGCGGGCGATTTTGGTCGCAGGCAGCAGGAAGGAGCCTTCGGCCGTTATCGGCTTGGCCGATTTTTCGTTGGCCCACGTATCCATTACCGGCAGCACATGGCCGTTCGGATAGACGAGCAGGTCGTTGTTGCGCAGCGCCTTGTCGATAATCGGGTAATCGTCGGCCATGTTTAATTGATCGAAACGGCGTCCAGTGCGCGGCGACAAATAACCGTCCGGATCGCTGTAGCCGTTCAAGGCGTCGACCGCCCGGTCCAGACCGTCGATCGACTGCTTGTGGTACGACACGGTAACCTCTTTCCAGAAGCCGTCGGATAAAAACTCCATCTCGGTGTAAGCCTGCATCCATTCGAACGCCATATGCAAATAGTCCGGTTCGTTCAGCGCTTTGCCCGCATCGATCAGACCGAGCCATTGCGCGTAGTTCATATTGCCAAGCGCCTTCGGAAAACTAAGCACGAAATCGATCGACGGGATGAACAGCTCGTCCAGCAAACGCTGCTCCAGATCATAGCCGTGGATCGAGCTGAGCTGCGCCAGCGCATCCGTTTTCCGGACGTTGCCGAACGCGACGCTGACCGGGCTCAGGCTGTTCAGATCGGATACGGACCATCTGCCCCACAAACCGCCCCAGTAGTTGAACGGAGGGCCCGACGTCAGGTTGATCGGGTAGTTTTCCCATATATAGTCGGTCGTCGGCACATATTGATCGAACGCTTGCAGGAGCGCGTTCAGCACGTGCGCGGCGCCCATCGGGTCCGTTTTGGACAGCTGCTGAAGCTGGCCGAGAACGTACGCTTTCTGCAAATACCAGAGGTGAGCCGTTAAGAAGTACCGTTTGCCGCTGCTGTCCTCATAATACGGGTAGGTAACGGTACCGCCGCTGCGGGTGGACACGGTAATCGAACCGGTTTCCGGATAGGAGGGGTTCGGATAGACGGTCGACGTTTTGGTCGAGATCAAGCTTTTTTTATCGGCAGACAAGGTGTATAACGCGTCAGGGTGCAGTTCGGGCATTTCCGGCAATCCGGTAAAGCGGAAGCCGTTGCTCGGCGGGATGAGGTCGATCAAATCGAGCACTTGTTGGGAAGGGGGGGCATAGGTGACAGATTGCACCGTTGGTGTCGGATACAAGTCCAGCTGGGCTTGGATGCCGGCGCGAATGATGCTTTCCCGGTCGGTGACGATGTGGGAGAGCTTGCCGCCGCCCGGCTGGCCCGGTTCGTAACGGTGCAGGCGCAACTGGTACTGGCCGAAAGCGTCGGTGTCGGGATGGTCGAATACGAGCGTATCGCGTCCACCGGCGTAGCTGCGCGAGTCGATTGCCAGCGGCTGCCAGCTTCCGGCCGGGCCCTTCCATTCGAGCTGCAGCTCGCTAAGCGACGAGTCGATGCGGTCGAAGGAAAGACGTTTGCGCGTCGGCGATACATAATCCAGTTGGACGCCGCTTCCTTGCTCCGCCGTGCCGGCCGGCACTTGGCCGAAGTACAGCGAGCCGAAGCGTCCTTCGTCGACGAGGTTGGCTTTGACGGTTTTCGTGCCGCCCTGGTCGATGAAATTGGACGTCTCGAGCGGCGCCCATGCGGCTAACGGCGACGTTCCGATGTGGTAGATATGGACGATGTTCAAGCGCCACTCCTCGCCGCCGGCCGGCATGGAGGAGGCAAGCGAGCTCCAGGGCACGGCAATCTCGACTACGGTGCGCGTAGCCGTATCGTTAACCGAGGTTGTGGCATTGCCAACCGTAAAACGTTGAGGAGACGTCTTCGACAGCTGGCGTCCCATGTTCCAGTCGGTTACCGTGATGGGGGTGGTCGGTGTAATCGGCACAGGCAGCACATAATGCGCTTCACCGTCCGAGCCTTTGGCAAGGACAATTTCGAGCCTTTCTGTAATCGCTTTCACAACTTTGTCGAACGATCCCCCGATGTACAGATAGTTAGCGTCGTAGGAGACGGCAAACGAGCTGTCCGAGGCCGACGGCTTCTGTTCGAATACGGTGGAAAAATCGTTAATCGGAAACGAGTCCCATTCTCCCGGCGATAATGATCCGTCTATCGCGGGAGCGCCGCCGTACGGCACGACGAGCCATTTGTGCGAATAAGTCGGGATGGGCGCAGAGCCGCTGACGTCTGCGGCGGCCGGCGACGGGTTGTACAGGGCAAGCGGCCAGAGCAAAAGGAAAGCCAGAGCGATCAAACTGCCTTTGCGTGTCACATGCGTTCCTCCTTCATAAGAGTCTCAGATAAAGCTGCTGTCGATACATCCGGATCGGCTGCTTCGTGTGCGGATTTGCTGTGATATCACCTCACGATTCACCTATTTATATAAACTACTAATAAATTACAAAATGTATGCGCTTTTACAAAAATCCGGAACAAGTTCAAACGGTCCGGTTCAAGCGGCATAACATCCGACCGAAGGCGGCAGCAATTTATTAGGAGCCCATATACCAAGCCGAAGACGGGCGGCAGGGCACTGCACCGGAAGTCCGGCGCGCTGTGGAGAAACGGGTCGATACTGTAGAAAGCAGGTTGGGCCGTCAACTAATGTTTAAGTGATTTTTATTTACTTAAAAATAGCAGAAAAAACTAGAGCTGTATAGGTACTAGTTTAGTATTTGATGATATTCAGGCCCCGTTATGCTACAATGATGCCCATAGCTAGTGTCATTCGTAATGAGGTGTGGGACGATGCGAGGCAGAACATCCAATGAACAATTCCGCATACAGCTGGAAAATATGGTTCAGACGTTACGAAGCGAAATTACCGGGGGGCACTACCAGGTCGGCGATTTTTTGCCCTCCGAGAAAATGCTCGCTTCGCGGTTTCAGTTTGGCAATATCTCGGTGCGCAAAGGGCTGGAGCTGCTCGTCGAGGAAGGGCTCATCGAAAAAATTCCGAAGGTCGGCAATCGCGTGAAGTCGGTTCATTCCCGGCGGGTAACGCTTCGGCTCGCGTGCATTCACGTCACCTGGCGAAATTGCGATTTACAGCGGCTGCTCGACATGTTCCAGCAGAAATATCCCTGGATCACCGTTGAGGTGACGGAGTATCCCGCAGGCAATGCTCTGCCCAAGACCGATATCTTCGTGATCGGCGAGCTGCATTTCAGACAAATCGTGGAGAGAGAGCTTCTCCGTTATTTGAAGCCGCTGACTCCTAACGAAGACGTGCATCCGCTGCTGACGAAACAATTTGTGCATGAGGATCAGCTCTTTTTCAAGCCGGTCGTTTACTCGCCGATTGTCCTTATGTACAACAAAGCTCATTTTCGCGAATCCGGATTGGCGGAGCCGGATGGAAGCTGGACGTGGGACGATCTCATCCGCGCAGGTGAGAAATTATCCGAGGTGGAAGGCCGTTACGGATTTTGCTTTCATGTACCGGACATTAACCGCTGGCCTATGTTTTTGCTGCAAAGCGGAGAACGGTTCGAGTGGGAAGGTACACGGCTCAAATCGATTAAAGGAACCGGGCTGCTCGAAAGCATCAAGCTGATGAAACAGCTTATGCAAAACAAGAAGCTGTTCCCGTCCTTTTTATCCGAAAGCAACCAGGATTTCGTCAAGCCGTTTTTGGAAGGCCGCTTGTCTATGACTTTGGTCAGTTATATGGGCCTGAATTTGTTCGTTCAATCGGACGTTGATCTCGACATCGCTCCCGTTCCTTACATCCATGAGCCGTGTTCACTGATCATCTCGTCGGCGGTCGGCATCAACGCCGCTTCCCCTCATATGGAGGAAGCCGAGCTGTTCGTTGATTTTCTGACGGGGGAGCAGGGGCAGAAGACGATTCAGCAGCATACGACGAGCATACCGGGGCTGCGTTCGCTGTCGCCGACCGATGCGGGTAGCGCGGTGCGGCGTCCGGCCCGGTACGGGTTATACCGGGAGATGATGTTCTCCCTCCGAACGCATATGGATTTGAATTTGACCAGCCGGGAGCTGGCGCTCGTGTTCCGGCAGTTGAAGCAGTACTTCGCCAACATGATCAACGAGGACGAATTATGCGAGGAGATCGCCCGCGTATTGTCGAGAGAATGACGTTTTCTTTTCCCGGACGAGGCTCAATAGAAAGGTGCGGTCAGATTCCGGTATTATACGGATCAAAAGGCTCAACTCCACATCATCGGGTGGGGTTGGGCTTTTTTTGCTGCGAATTCGTCTTCCAGAGCAGGTGCGCATACCATCAGAATCAGATTTTGAAAGAAGCTCTGACCATGCCTGGTTTGCCGGGAGCGACTTTGCATGCTCTGGTTTTTATTTAAACAAAATAATTGGGTATGTAGTTTTTTTATAATCGTTGACACTGCCTTAAATCCAGTGATATAACGATGTTGTGTAGTTTTTAAATTGGTGATTATAAAAATTACAACAAAAAGAAGGATTACGATAATGGAAACCAGAACGGGGGCGGAGGTTGGAGGTTCAGTTTTGAAAGCGTTTCAATTAGCGGGTATTTTTCGAATTGAAAACAAAAAGCGGAGGTCGTGTTCTCATGAACAGGAAATTGCATTTGGTAGTTGCGTCTCTTTCGATTGCGGCTATGCTGGCCGGTTGCTCGTCTTCGAATAATCCGGAGCCGAGCGAGGCGGCAAAACCGGTGGAACCGGAACCGAGCGGTCCGGCAGAAATCAACTTGGTCACGCCTGACGCTACGATAACCGCCGAATATTTGGAGGGGTTGCGGAAGAAGTTTCCGAACTATACGATCAACCACATCGATCAATCGCAAAAAGGCAAGACGATTGAAGATCTCATCACGACAGGCGTGCCGATCGATATCGTCGGCCGGGCGGGCACCGGGTTCTACAGCGATGTCGTGAATATGAAGCTTGAAGTGGACATGAGCCCTTATATTAAAGAGTACAACATCAACTTGAACGAATTCGAGCCGCAGCTGATCCAGTACATCCGGACTATATCGAACGGAGGCATGTACGGAATTCCCGGCGGATCGGCGATCAATCACTTGCTGTTTTACAACAAATCGATCTTCGACAAGTTCGGGGTGCCTTACTTGAAGGACGGCATGACGTGGACCGAAGTGATGGAGGTGGCCGCCAAGCTGACAAGAAGCGAGAGTGGAGTGAACTACTACGGATTTACCGGCCATCTCGGCGTGATGACGTCCTGGAATCAGCTCGGCATCTCGCTCGTCGATCCGAAAACGAATAAACCGACGATCAATACGGATGAACGCTGGAAATCGTACTTCCAGATCGTCTACGGAAACCCGGCGCTGAACGAAGCGTACCGCAGAGACAACCGGGCGTTTTCCGGCAGCACGACCAGACTGATCGAAGGCAAAACGGGGATTTTGCTGTTTAATGCTGGTATCGCCCTCGTCACGAAGGAAATGCAGGAGGAGACGATCAACTGGGATATGGTGTCGCTGCCGTCGTTCAAAGAAGCTCCGAATACGGGGAGCCCGATGAATTCGACGATCTGGGGATTGACGAAGCAGACGCGCAACAAAAAAGCGGCGATGGAAGTGCTCGCCTACCTGGTATCGGACGAAAACTTGCTGCCACTCGCCAAGAAAGGGTACCTCGTTCCCAAAATCACCGAGCCGTTCATCAAAAACTTCGCGTCCGAAGCAAAACCGGCGGGTAAAAACTGGAAAGCGGTCATCTACAACAAATACGCACCGTTCCCGATTACGAATAAGAGCGATGCCGCCATTTCGGCGATTCATACCAAATATATCGAGTCGATCATCAAGGGCACTACCGATATGAATACCGCGCTTCGCATGGCGGAGGAAGAAGCTCAGAAAGTGATCGATGCGAACTCAAGGTGAGGCAAACATGACAACAACGTATTCAATAGCTGTAATCGGAGCCGGTCAAATCGCGCATACCCATCTGAGGGCGCTGCAAAGCTCGGAAAGAGCCCGCCCTGTCGCGATAGCCGATGTGCTCGAAGAACGGGCGCAGCAGCTCGGTTCGGAGTATGGCTTAATAGCTTATACGGACTACAAACAGATGGTACTGGAACAAAAGCCGGATCTGGTGATCATCACGCTGCCGCATTTCTTGCACAAAGAAGCCGCGGTCTGGTGCGCCGAACAAGGGTGCCACATGTTGCTCGAAAAACCGATGGCGTTAAACGTCGCCGAATGTATGGAGATCAACGCTGCCGCTGAGCGCAACCAGGTGGTTGTGGCCGTCGGTCATATGCAGCAATTTTTCGCCGAGCATATCGCAGCGAAGTCGATTATCGCATCGGGGCAGCTCGGCGAGCTGGTGATGGTGAACGATAAACGGTGGGGGAACTATTTCCAGGCGAGCCGTCCGGCATGGTTTCTGGAAAAGGCGAAGTCGGGCGGCGGCGTGGTCATCAATCTGGGCAGTCATTCGATCGACCGGATTCAATGGCTGACCGATAGCCGGATCGCCGCAGTAAGAGCGAGCATGACTTATCGGAGCTCAACCGACGTGGAGGGAAGCGCCGCCTTGTTCATGGAGACGACGTCCGGCGTACCGGTTACGGTCTCGCTTTCCGGCTACAAAGGCGTTCCCGCCAACGAGACGGAGCTGCTGTTCACCGGCGGCGCGTTGCGGATCGGCATCCGGAGAGGACTGTCGATCGGAACCGACGGCACCTATACGCCGGTTCCCGTTCCGCCGTCGGCCGATGCGTTCGTCGCCCAGTTGGAGAGTGTGCTGGATGCGGTGGAATACGGAACACCGCTCTCCATATCCGGCGCTTACGGCCAGTCCGTCGTCGCCGCCGTCGAGGCGGCGTACCGTTCTCACGAGACCGGGACGGAGCAGCAGGTCAGCCAGATCCCGGAGCTGCTTCGGGCTAACCGAAAATGAAGGTTTGGGTTAAGAAACGCCAAACAGAAACGAGGGCGTGAAGGACGATGAATACGGACAAATGGGCGGTATTGGCGGAAATGCCGTCAACCCCCGCCGCCGATGGCGGGCTCGCGGAGAAGGAATGGAGCGAAGCTGCCGTATTGGACGATTTCCGGACGGCTTACTTCAACGAACGGGTAGCAGACGGTCCCCGCTACAAGCTGGCCTATGATTCAACCCATTTGTATGTTGCGGGCACGTTTGCGTCGGAGGATCGGCCGGTTTTGGACAAAATCGAGCTGGTCGTAAGTACGATGAAGCCCGGGGAACCGCATTATGTCGTCTCCATTCCGGTTACGCCTGCTGCTAAAGCGATCAAGACGGGCTGGGGGGAGGCGGATTTACAGCCAATCAGCGTGCAAGTACATGCTTGCACGCTGAAGGATGCCGGAGACCGGACGGTTGTGGAGGCCAAGGTTTCCTGGTCTTCGCTCGGCTCCGCACAGCCGTCATCCGGGACACAATGGCGTATGAATGTCGTACACGTCCATCATCTGGGCTCGAAACCGTTGATCAGCTGGATTCCGGTGCGAACCTCCAGGTTTTGGGACACGGGCAGCAGCATCGTTATGGTGAATGGCAATGTAATCGATGAAGGCCGGCTGGGGAGTCTGTTTTTCGCCAAGACGCCGACCGGTCGGAGATGGGTCCCGCAAGAAGCGGGACTCCGTTACGTCGATTTCACGCATAAGGAGGTATCGTTCAAGGAGGACGGGATCACAGGTTCGCAGCAATCGGAGTTTGCGCTGAAATGGAAAGCTCCTGCAGGCGATTGGATGCCGCTGCCCCGGGTAAGAAGCAGTACGGACGGAACGCGCCGCGTGTTAACGTTCGAGCATCCTCCCGTTTCCGCTCGCGGTCTGATCGAGCTTCAGGTGTATGTTTATCGCGGGAATTGTCCCGATGACGGATTATTTGCGATCCTTTCGTTCGACCGGGACGAATGGATTGAAGCGGGGCTTGCCGTGTCGGCCAAGGCTGATTCGGCCGAGAGTCCGGTTCGCGTGCAGCCTGAGCCCGCGTCCCGCCATGTGTTGCATACGCTGGAGCTGATTCCGGACAAAACCGGATTTATTTTTACCGGTCTGCCGGAAATGCCCGAGCTGCATCCGGACCAGCTGTTCAAGCTGTCGGATGACCGTAGGAGCCTCGTCTCGATCAAAACGGGAACCGTATACCCGAGCGCCCGGTATCCGGAAACGAAGGTCATAACGGCGATCAACCGGAAGGGCGAAGCCGTGGACTATCCGTATTATGAGGACCAAGCAGGCAAACGTTACTTTTTGTCCGCCCGACTCTGGTATTTGCAAAGGCACTACACCGTTGCAGAAACGGAAACGATCGCCGGGACGGATGCGCTTGGTGCGGCGAGGCTGCTGTACCGGTTTGCCGAAGTATACGAAGGCTATGTGCCGACGACCGATTACATCTGGCACAACTATCCGATCAGCATAACGTCCGGCCCGCCGTTTAATTATTGGGGCGGCATGTGGTGCCGCTGGTCGGTGGCCGAGCTGAACAGCCTGCGTCCGCTGCTGCGCGCTTACGATCGGGTCAAGCAGACGAACGCCTTCGACGTGTTAAGTGAGGAAGTTGGGGAAGATGTGGACCGGAAGATTGTCCGGGACATGTTCATTCCGTCGATCCAATATGCGCTCGCTTATCCGTACGTGCTCGGGAATATGAATTTTACGCAATGGCTCGGATTGATCGAAGCCGGCAAAGCGCTGAACGAGCCGGATTATATCCACAACGCCTTCCAGTGGATGGAGGATTATGTGGAGACTCAGTTTCTGTCCGACGGCTACTGGAGGGAAGTCGCGCCGTCGTATCACGTGCAGTCGACGAACGGTCTGGCCCAGGCTGCGGACGCATTGTCCGGCTACAGCGACCCGGACGGCTACGTATCGCCGCGTACCGGCAGACGGTTTGACAATCTGGATATGAGGACCGTGTACCCGGCGATCGGAATGTCGGTCCGCAATAACAAGCTGCTTGTATACCCCGACGGAAAGCTGCTGCCGCTTCAGGATGCGTGGGCGTCCGACATGGCCGGATCACCGCTCCTGGATGCCGGTCCGCTGCTGATGCCTGCGGCGGGAATCGCACGGCTCACGGGGGGGACCGGAGCCGATCAGACGCAGGTATGGCTGCAGTTCGAGCCGAAATACGGTCATAACCATTACGGACCGCTGCAGCTGAATCTGTATGCGGCAGGGCAGGAGCTGCTTCCCGATCTCGGCTACACGTATACGAAGGACCGGGCGTTCACGTTGTCGGCGATCGGGCACAACACGGTCGTCGTGGACAGCAAAGATATGAAAATCGACGAAGTCTCGAAGCACGGCGGCCGCATCAGTCTGTTCGCGCCGATCGGAGACGTCCAAGCGATGCGGGCGGATCAGAAGGAAGCTTACGAAGGTGTGGACCAGTACAGCCGGGAGCCCTGGCTCATCTTGTTTCCGGGCGCGGAGGAGGGCGAAGGCTACCAGGTCGATCTGTTCCGCGTATCGGGCGGCAGCCGCCACGAGTATACGCTGCAGGGAGACGCGAACCGCGACGCCTGGTTTGAAACCGCCCTGGAGCTGGGCGAGCACGGTCCGCATCTGCTGCCTCCGGGTACGAAGGTGAAGGAGGCGGAGCAGTTTAACGAACGGGGGAGCGCCGAAGGCCATTATTACGGCTACATCTCCATCCGGGACGTCAAGCGGGCGCGATTGTCGGGCGATCGCTACGAGGTTACGCTGGTCACGAGCGAGAACGGATCGGAGAAAGCGAAAATGAACATAACCGGCTTACTGGAGCCGGGCGGTAATGAACTGTACCTGGCCCGCTCGCCGTCGATCCGTTCGACGCGGCTGTCGGGCAAAATCGCAGATACGAACGACGAAGCGGCGAAGTACGATATGCCGAAGCTGGTGCTCAGACGCGACGGCACCCGGCTGCAAAGCACGTTTGTTACGGTGATGGAGCCTTATGCGGGAGCGGCGGGGCCGCGCATCGAGACGATCGATCGGCTGCAGCTTAGCGAAGGGCCGGAGGGGGCTTTGGCGATCCGGGTAACCTACGGCGGCATTACGGATCTGCTGATCAGCTCGACCGGACATCCGGATCAGACGATTGTCGCGGACGGGGTGACGATGCGCGGGAAGATGGGTTTTGTCCGGACCGAAGACGGGGTCGTCCGGTCGATGTATTTGATCGGCGGCACGCTACTGTCGGCAGGCGGCGTTGCCTTAACGGGTATAGGCACGATTCGGGGCGAGATTACGTCGACGAAACGGAAGGCGAACGGTGACCCGTACAACGGTTTCGTCACCTGCACGCCAATCGGCGCTGCCGCAGCGGACGCTATGCGCGGAGCCTATGTCGTCGTGACCCACCCGGACGAATCGACGAACGGATACCGGATCAGAGAGACGATCGGCGATTCTGGCTCTACTGTTATCGTATTTGACGAATATGATCCGGGCTTCGAGATTCGCCCGGACGGTACGTCGATCATGAGCTATTACCCGGCCAAGCGCTGGAACGGTACGCATACGTTTACGTTTGACGGCATCAGCGTTTATGACAGCCGCTCGCCGCAGCCGGAGTCGGAGCCGGTCCATCAGCAAGCCGGTAAAGCCCCGCACTCCGTGCAGCATTAATAAGACTTTCAAAAGTGGGGGGCCTAGCGGGAGAAGGAGCAGGTTCAAAAATAAGTGTTTGACTGGCGGGGGAGTTGTGCAGGGGAGTCAGCCTGCATAGCCCCCCTATTTGCGCTTTACCGGCCAGCTCTGGGGGCGGCTGACCGTCTTGATTTCAGGATACCGGCTTCGGGCGGCAGGAGGGGGGGACCGCAGCAGCGGTATGCATGACCGGGACGGCAGGAAATCCGGCCGTTGAACGCGAATAGATGTGGATGGCAGATCGTGTCTTTGCTTTCTAAAATGAATGAATCAGGAGTTCAACTATGGAGCGGATTTATGAGTACCTAAAAGCCAGCCAAGGAGAAATCGCAGATGATCTCGAACGGCTCGTAAAAGCGGAATCCCCCTCGCTGGACAAAACGTTGACAGACCGGTGCGGGGAACAACTCCGGACGATGTTCGTGCATCATCTTGGCATCGATGCGGAGCTTTTCCCTCAGACGGCTGTCGGCGATCATATGCGGTTTACTTACGGTGAAGGCGAGTCGCAAATTTTGATTTTACTGCATTTCGATACTGTGTGGGAAGCCGGGCGTTTGTCGTACCGGGTAAAGGGCGGCAAAGCGTACGGCCCGGGTATTCTGGATATGAAGGGCGGGATCGTGCAGTCGCTATGGGCCGTGAAAGCGCTTAAGGAATCCGGCTGGAAGCCCCGGCATAAAATCGTGTTTCTGTGCACAAGCGACGAGGAGATCGGCAGCGGCACTTCGCGCGCCCTTATCGAGGAAGAAGCCGGGAGAAGCGAAGCCGTGCTCGTTCTCGAGCCGCCGGTTGCCGGGACGGGAGCGCTGAAAACGTCGCGAAAAAGCGTCGGCAAATACCGGATACAAATCCTTGGCAAAGCCGCTCATGCGGGAAATCATCATGAGGACGGAATCAGCGCGGTGGAGGAAATGGCGCGTCAGATCATCGAACTGCACGCCTTAACCGACTATGCCAAAGGAACGACGGTGAATGTCGGCGCTGCGGGTGGTGGAAACCGGGCCAATGTGGTGGCTGAATACGCGGAGCTCCAGGTTGACGTCCGCACCGTCAATCTGGAAGAATCCGAGCGCATCCATCAACGGATCACCGGATTGCAGCCGTTCTTGCCGGGTATTATCCTGACAGTCGAGGGGGGCGTCTCCCGCCCGCCGATGGTGCGGAGCGATCAGACGCAAAGGCTGTTCCGGCTTGCTTCCGAGTGCGGTACGGAGCTTGGTCTGGCGTTGCAGGAGAGCGCGGCCGGGGGCGGCAGCGACGGAAACTTTGCCGCGGCTCTCGGGATCCCAACTTTGGACGGTCTGGGCGCAGTCGGCGAAGGCCCTCATGCCGAATACGAGCATGTGGAGCTGGATCATCTGCCCGTCCGGGCCGCGTTGCTGGCCAAACTGTTGGTCCGCCTGCAGACGTCCGGGGAGCAAGACTGACCTTGCCCTTGCACGAAGGGCCGCACCGGGTGAGACAGGGAACAACGGAGTAATGTTCTCGTGATCCGCAGCTCCGGTCCTATCCGCAGAATTTCCCGGCAGTAAGGCGGCGGCCGGGAACCGGGTCATTTCCGGTTCTTATGCAGAAGAAAGCCCGGTTTCAGCCGGGCTTTTCCGTGTTAAGGCCGTTTTCCGAACGCCGATAGTCGCTGGGTGTCATGCCGGTCACTTTTTTGAACATACGGATAAACGACGTGACGTTCACGTAACCGACCCGGGCCGAGACGTCGCGGATCGGGGTGCTCGACTTGGCGAGCAGCTCCTTCGCTTTGCCGATACGCACTTCGTTCAAATAGTCGGAAAAATTGCTGCCCGTTTTTTCCTTCACGTACCGCGACACGTAGCTCGGCGTCAGTCCGAGGCCGCCCGCAACGCGCTCCAGCGACAGATCTTCGTGGTATTTGCTGTGGATGCTGTCCAGAACGAATTCGACGACAGGGTCTTTTTTCTCTTTCCGTTCGGCGATCCGGCTTGACGCCTGCGAGAGAAACCGTTCGAATAGCTGCCGGTATTCGTCCACGGAGGCGCAGAGCTTTATTTCCTGGTAAGGGGACTGCCGGTCCAGCACGGAATCGATGTCCACATTGGCAGCGACCATCGCTTTGATCGTTTTGGCGACGATTTCTTTGGCGAACGAGCGGAACTGCTCCTCGGTCGCACCGTCCTTCACCATACGGCGCAGGGCGCGTTCGATGAGCAGCATGACATTCTCCGCTTGACCGCTCTGCAGGTTGGCATACAGTTCCTGCTCCTGCGCGGGGGAGAATCCGACATAAAGCGGCTCCGGCTCGAGCGAGCGCAACAGCTGCGTTTCCGTCAGCAGCTTGCGCCGCCCGACCATTTCGAGTGTATCCTCATACGATTCCGTTATGCTTCCCGGCTGTACGAGCACGGGATTAAACGCCACGGTCAAATAGCCGTACTGCTTGTCGCGGTCGAACACCGACTTGAACCTCTCCAGCGCTTCGAATACGCCTTTCGCCTCTCCGTCCGTGAAGAGCAACGCCAGCACTTGATTTTTCTCGGTCTGTAGCGTTACCGATTCCGGATATTTCTCGGATAGCGAAATGCCGATGAATTCTTTGATGAAAAACATCGCGCGCTCCTGTTCCGCCGCCGGAAGTTCGCGAAACCGTCCGGTCATCGACAGCTGGAACACGATGAGATAAAACGGCTTTTCCGCAATCGGCAGCTCGTTCGGCCGGGTGTAGATGTTTTTCAGCTTACGGATGTAGCCCAGGTGCGTCAGATGCGATTGCTGGTTGCGCAGGTCGCGGCTGATGTCTGTATTCGTCTGCAAAAATTGCTTTACGTTCGCGTCGATAAACCCCAGTTCGTCAATTCGCTTCGAGGAAGGGGACTGTATCTGCGGACCGTATCGTTGAATCGTCTCGATAATGTTTTGAATCGGCGTGTAGAAACGGATGCTGACGAAGACGGACAACGCCCCGCTGATGACGAGCGCCAGGACGAGCAGAAGGAGCAGCACGACATTGATCCGCGACATCTGATTGGCGATTTTCTCGTTCGGGATGACGAGCGTGTACGTTAGTCTGGTGACATCGCCTTTTCGGAAAAAAAAGTAGTGGTTATCCGCCTTCACATAGTCCTTCGTCAGGTCGAGCCTGTCGGAGGAAAGCGCGAAAGGACGGCTCCGGTCGGAGCTGAACAAAGTGCGGCCGCTCTCGTCCAGGATGTAGAAATAGCCGGCGGTCCGGCTGTCGAATGTGCGGAACATGCTTTCAGCATCGAGCAGAGCGGTGATATACATATTTTTATCGGTCGTCGATTTCAGTACGAGCGGGAAAAAGTCGCCCTGACTCATTTGCTGCGAATTAGTAAATTCCGCCTGCTGGTACAGACGCAGCTTGAACCCGGCGTCGAACTGGCGCTGCCAGAAGTCAACTCCGTACGGGGCGCTTCGGTACGTGCTCGCGTACAGCGATTCGAGCCGGTCGGGACCGCTTTGATGCACGACGAACGAGTTCATCTTGAATTGGACGATAACGTCCTGCAAAAACAGCATGTCGTTTTCGCGGATATCGCGGATTCGCTTGACGAGCTGATTGACGGCGTCGTTCGCGGCAGAACGGTCGGCGTCGAACAAGTAGGACAGCTGGTTGTTGAAGAACAGCCCGACGAGCGAAAGCTGTACGGACTGGATATGATTCTCGTACCGGTCGGCCATATGGGACAAATTTTGTTGGCTGCTCGTCGTAATCTCGTCACGGATGTTCCGGTGAAAGAAGGTGTACGAGACGAGGTTGAACGTCAGCAGGAGAACGATGACCGCGATGAACCCGGAAAGGAGTTTGACGAATAACGAGTTCGTTTTCAAAGCCGTCCCCTCCATATGGAAACGCTTTCTATTCATGGCGATGCCACAATCGGAAATAGGAATGCCGCCTTGACTAAATAAGGGTATTACGAACATCGTTCCAAGTCAATAGCCGCGCAGTTTACATATTTTATAGTAATTCGCATCATTTGATGTGCCGCAACGTACGTATACGATTGCAAAAATAGATACTGGCACTAAGGGGGCGGCGAATGTATGGTTATATATGAAAGCGGTTACTTCCGCATTCGAAACCGAAAGGAAAACGGCATGCGTTTCGATAGAAAGGGGGATCACATGCGATTCGGCTATGGGCGGGGAAGTGTGAGCATCGCGGCGGCTGCCGCTGTAATGCTGCTGGCCGGCTGCATGGAAACGCCGGGCAGCCGGGCGACGCGCGCGGAGCCACCCGCCGCGTATGCCGGAAAGACAGGAGAAAGTATCTTCCCCTACAATCCGCCTGTCGAGCTGTCGACGGTCGGGATGACGCTGCCTGTACAGGTTTACCCGCAGGGCGACGACATGAACAACAACGCCTGGACGCGTCATCTGAGAGACAATCTCGGCATTATCGTCGAGAAATGGTGGGAGACGTCTCCCGGGCAACTGGAGCAGAAGACGAATCTGATGATTGCCTCCGGAAACGTCCCGAATTTCTTCATCGCCACGCCGATGCAGCTCGTCCAGCTGGAACGGGCGGACTTGATCGAGGATCTGTCGCACGTATACCCGCGGCACGCTTCTCCGAACGTTCGCAGCGTCATCGAGGAAGCAGGTCCCGAAGTGCTGGAGGCTGCAAAAATCGAAGGCAAACTGATGGGCATCCCGTTCACAGGCGTGGCCAAAGAGTCGGTGCCGGTCCTTTGGATCAGGGAAGATTGGCGGACCAGGCTGAACTTGCCGCAGCCGGAAACGATGGACGATGTGATCGCCATCGCCGAAGCGTTTGCGACCCGGGACCCTGACGGCAACGGCCTGCACGATACATTCGGGCTGGCACTGGACAAATCGCTGTCGATGGCAATCGGACTGCTGAACGGCTACCACGCGTACAAAGGCGTCTGGATCGAGGAGCCCGACGGCCGGCTCGCGTACGGCAGCATCCGGCCGGAAATGAAGCAGGCGCTCGGCAAGCTGCGGGAGATGTACCGGTCCGGTCTGATCGATCCCGATTTCGGGATGAAGGAAGGAGGGAAGGTGTACGATTCGATCGGCGAAGGGAAAATCGGCATGGCGTACGGTTCGATATCGGCGAATACGCTGTATACGCAAACGCCGGACAGCCGCTGGTTCGCCTACCCGGCGCCTTCGGCGGACGGCGGGAAAACGCGGGTGCAGTACGGGCTTAATTTGCACATGGGCTTCTGGGTCGTCAAGAAAGGAACGCCGCATCCTGAAGCGGTACTGCGCATGGCCGACGAATTCGTCAAAAAATTTTACCTGAACACGGACGACAACGTGTACAAGCAATTCAACTACGATATCGAGCAAAAAATGTCGATCTGGCACCAGGCGCCCGTTAAGCTGTACAAGTCGTACAAAAACGCCGAAATATCCGCTCATCTCGAACCGTTTCTGACCGGGGTCAAAGTGCCGACCTTCGCTGAGAAGTCCGCTCTTACACCGGAGGAGCGGGAGAAGCTCGTGCTGATTCAGGAGTACTTGACCGGCAGATCCGCGGATTGGTCCGTCATTGCGCGCAACGGTTTGCATGGCGGCGGAACCGTCATCTTGGATTATGTCAAAAACGGCCAGCTGCTGGCCGACCGGTTTTACGGATTGCCGACCAAAACGATGGTGCTGAAGCTGGCGAGCTTAACGAAACTGGAGGAGGACGTGATGAAGCGGATCATCCTCGGTGCGTCGCTTGACGAGTTCGATTCATTCGCAGAAGACTGGAAGAGGCTGGGCGGTAGCGATATCACCGCGGAAGTGAACAGATGGGCGGGCTCCAGATGACGTAACACCGGCACACTTACGGATAAGAGGGAGGAAAAAACTGTGGCGCGTTATGTGAAAATCAGTTGTTTATCGGCTCCGCAGCTGCGGGTGCCGCCGGAGACGGGCTTGGAGGAGACGGTTGTCCGCATGATCGCTTATTGGGAACGCCAGCTGGAGCAGGTGCTCCCGGACCGGCCCGATCTGATCGTGCTCCCGGAATGCTGTGACAGGCCGGAGAAGGCCGGATATACTCCCGAACGGATGAAGGAATATTACCGGTACCGCGGCAACCGGATTCGCGATTTTTTCGCCCGCGTCGCCGCGGAACGGAACTGCTGGATCGCTTATTCCGCAGTACGCGAGCTGGAGGACGGCACGTTCCGCAACTCGACGCAGCTCCTCGACCGGACCGGCACCGTGGCCGGTACTTACAACAAAAACCATCTCGTTGAAGGCGAGCGAACGAACGGCGGCATGCTGTATGGCAAAGACGCCCCTGTGTTCGAAACCGAATTCGGACGAGTCGCCTGCGCGATATGCTTCGATTTGAATTTTGACGAGCTGCGCTTGAAGTACGTGCAGAATAAGCCCGACCTGATCCTGTTCTCGTCCGCATACCACGGCGGGCTGATGCAGCAATATTGGGCGTACAGCTGCCGCGCCCATTTCGCGGGATCGGTTTATACGCACGCGACGAGCTCGATCATTTCACCGGTCGGCGAGATCATCGGGACCAGTACGAACTACTATCATTATGTGACGCAGACGGTCAACCTCGACTGTGAAGTGATCCATATCGATTACAACGAAGCCCAATTCCGCAAAATCAAAAACAAATACGGTACGAAGGTAAACATTCACGATCCGGGGCTGCTCGGCTCCGTGCTCCTTTCGAGCGAAACCGATGATTTTACCGTGCAGGACATTATCCGCGAATTCGGCCTGACTCCGCTCGACGATTACTGGAAGCGGGCGACGGCGCACCGGTGCGCTCCAGGCAATCTGGAGTCGTAACAGGCATAACGAAAAGGGGTGTCGAGATGCGAAAACGTTGGTTGAAGGGATTCATCGTGCTGTGCTCGGCGGGGCTCGCGCTGGCCGGCTGCTCCGGCGGCAATGGGACTTCCCCTCTGGTGGCGAAGCCGGATGCTGCGAAACCGGAAGTCGCCAAACCGGAGCCGGTGACGATCAAGATGGCCGCGCACAATTCGGTGATGACCCAGGACGAAATCAAAAAATATATCACCGATCCTGTTGCCAAACAGTATCCGCATATTACGCTGCAGCTCGTCGACATAGCGGAAAAAGGGAAAACGCTCCCGGAGCTTGTGGCGGCTAAAGACATCCCGGACATCTACGCCAATTTCCCGCTTAATCTGAATGATTACGTCCAGCTCGGACTCGCTTACAATATGGATGAAATGATCAAGAAATACAAGTTCGATCTGAACCGGATTCAGCCCGAATTCGTCGAATCGATCAAAATTGGCAGCAGCCTCGACTATTTGACAGGTTTGCCGATGTTCAACCAGTCGTTTGCTTTGTTTTACAATAAAGATTTGTTCGGACGAATGGCAACGCCGTTTCCGAAGGACGGCATGACCTGGGAGCAGGTGCGCGATATCGCCATCAAAATGACGAGAAGCGAAGGCGGTGTCCAATATTGGGGGCTGTGGCCGGACGGCGTGTATCGGGGAGCTTATCAGGTGAGCTTGCCATGGGCCGACTTTAACGCCAATAAGCCCGTGTTCCAGACACAGGGATGGAAAGATTTGTTCGCGATGTGGTACGACTTATACAAAATTCCGGGTTACGCGCCGAAGGGCACGAACTATTCGAAGGAATTCAATGAAGGCCGGCTTGCGATGATGAGCGGTTCGACGTCGACGCTGAAAAACATGCTTACCGTGAAAGATCTGAACTGGGACGTCGTCACGTATCCACAAAATCCGAAAGCTCCGGGCGTCGGGCAGCGGGTCGATTCGTTCACGCTGGCGATAACCGCCCAAAGCAAACAAAAGGATGCCGCGTTCCAGGTCATCTCCGTCATCTTGTCGGATGAAGTGCAGCGGCTTATGTCGCGGGACGGTCGGTTGTCGGTGTTGAAGAATACCTCGATCCAAAACGATTTCGGCGGCAACGTGCCCGGTTACCAGTCGAAAAACGTCGTGGCGTTTACGAAGCCGAAGCTGGCCGTTTTGCAAACCTTCAAAAATTTGCCGGCCGCGACGATTATCAACCAGTCGTTCGATGCGATGCTGTACGAAGGGAAAGACGTAAATACGGCTCTGCGCGAAGCCGACGAGAAAATGAGTCAGGCGATTCAGCAGCAGTTGAGCAAGTAAGCGGTGCGGAATACGCCAAGGGTATACGAGAGATGGAGGCTGCCGATAAAGATCGGCGGCTTTTTTATATCGGCTAACCTAAGACTCCGGGGCGACGCGGCAACGCAGAAATAAGCCTGAAGCGAGAAGCCGCTCCTATGGCTTGTTGTCGCAGGTTGCCTATCGACTAAAATGTTGCCGATTCATAAAGGAATTGACTACCTGCGTTTGCCCGCATATAATTAGGTTACCAATATAATTAGTAACCAAATTATTAGGTGTCCAATGTATGATGAACGAAGGGAGTCAGACTCTTATGCGCAAACGCGGAGTGACCTATGACACGGGATTCTTAAGCGAAGGGATGAGTACACACCCTGATTTCGATTCTGCGAGAGTGTCCCGGGAGATGGACATTATAAAGCGCGATCTGCATTGCTCTGCCGTACGAGTGACTGGCGGCGAGCCCGATCGTCTCGAAATCGCCGCACAAGCGGCAGCTGCGGCAGGCCTCGAGATCTGGTTCTCCCCGTTCACCAACGATCTTGACCAGGAAGAGCTTCTCGATTTGCTCGCGGACTGTGCAGAGCGTGCCGAACGTCTGCGGATCTCTGGGGCGGAAGTGGTGATGGTAACGGGCGCCGAACTTATGCTTTTTACCCGGGGATTCCTTCCCGGCGAGACTTTGCAGAAACGTCTCGCGGTGTTATCCGATCCGGCGGTTAGCCGGGCCTCGTTCGCGAATCTGCCGACGCTGCTCAACGGCTTCCTGTCACGAGCTGCAGACGTTGTGCGAGCCCGGTTCGGCGGACGTATCACGTACGCGGCCTTGCCCAGCGAACCTGTGAACTGGGAACCGTTCGACTTCATCGCCGTCGATGCCTACAACTCGGCCGACGTTGCCCATCTTTATACCGATTCCATCAAGAAGCTGGCCAGCGGCCATAAACCTCTCGTCATCTCCGAGTTCGGATGCACGACATTCAAGGGGGCCTACGATCTGGGTGCAAGAGGCATGTTTATCGTCGAATGGGACGGTGCACGTGCCGTTCGGCTGACCGGAAGCTACGAACGTAATGAGTCCGAGCAGAGCGAGTACTTTAACGATTGTGTCAACGTTTTCGAAGAAGCCGGGGTTGACACTGCATTCTGGTGTACCTTTGCTTCCCACAACTTGCCGTACGACGAAGACCCCGATCATGATTTCGACCGGGCTTCTTACGGGATTGTGCGGGTGCTGAAAAAAGACAACGGCACGACATACCCCGATCTGCCGTGGGAGCCCAAAGAAGTATTTTATACGATCGCAGCACGAAATGCAGCCGCTACAAGCTCTTAGTAAAGCTGCACGGGTAGCAACTGAAGCCAATCTGCATCGGTATGTGGTTCCAATGAATTCGTATACGGGAAGTGAATGAATTGTCGGATGAACAAAAAAACATAGCACAGCAGCTGATGGAATCGTACTTTCAGTCGCAGGCCGGCGGAAATATGATGCAGAATCGCTCCATTTACAATCAAAAGCCAGGCGAGATCATGGTTCTTTATTTTATCAGCATGAACGTGAAGGAAGACAGTCCCGGGTTGATGGTTTCGGAAATAAGCGGCAAATTGAATGTGACTTCGCCAACCGTAACGCAGCATATTAAAAGTCTGGAAGCGCAGGAGCTAGTCGAACGCCAGGCCGATCCTGCCGATCGGCGAGTCGTCAGAATCTTGCTAACGGACAAAGGTAAAGCGTATATCCAACGAATTAATGAGGCCCGCCTTCAAATGTTCGTAGGTCTCGTCAAACATTTGGGGGAGGAAGATAGCCTGCTCTTTGCCGAATTGATGAGAAAAGCTTCGGAATATATGCTTAAACAGCAGGAATTTTATATCCGGAGCTTTTTGGCGGATGAACATGCAGACAAATGAGTTAGTGGTGATCTGATTTCTGGGTACGTCGCACCGATTTTATAAATGGCCGACTAGTCTTACTCCGACGGTTCAGGCGAACCAGCAGCAGTTCTACGACTGTACCAAAGACTCAAGATGTCAAGAAAATGCAAACAAGCTATAAAACCGAGGGTTGAGTAAGCGTTTCCAAAATGGCAATTCCGTTATATTGTGAGATTTTTTCTAAATACCCGCGCAGAGTGGGACAGCGTGCTGATGTCGGAGCGGGACAACTCCCAGTACGGCCGTCCGCAAAATATGCTGGTCACTTCAATAGGCGCGCCGCATAAAACCGCACGGGGCGGGGCTTGGACGCCGCTGCGGACAACGGCGACTTATCAGGACTTCGGCGCTGACGCGCAGCACCAATCGTTCGGCGGAACCACGTCCATACCGACCATCTCGCATCCGTCCATCACGTCGACGCAAGTCGCCGACTAAGCTAGACGGGCACGATAGTTCAATAAAACAGCAGCAGTCCAGGACTTATTTTCTCGTCCATGGCTGCTGCTTCGTTTTTTGGTCAGTCTACTACTTATTTTTCGGAAGGTGATGGTTTGTTAATCGAAAAATCGCACGGATGCAATACATCCAGTCTAGTACTTTATTTTCTCTAGACAGATGGAATGAAATTTTGGACCGCAATATGGTACGATGAAAGGGAACTGATATGACTTTATTTTGACTAAAAGGAATGAGACCAAATGAAATTTACGTTAACTTCAACATCGGCTGCGAAAGTGACGGTATATGTGGTAAGCAAAGGAAATTTGCCGGTTAAGCAATTGGGCGGTTACGAGCTGAAGGAGTATGCGGGTGACAAAGGCGCAGTGACGTGGCTGTATGGGCGCGAGTCCGAATCGCATAAACTGCTGGTTGGGCTAGGAGATGAAACGAAGATTGGCCTCGACCAAATCCGCGCTGCAGCAGGCGTTGCGGGTCGCGCAGTCGAGAAGGAGCAGGCGGCATCGGCGGCGATCGATTTCAGCATGCTTTCAGGTGTGATCGGCAGCAAGATCAGCGAGGCGGAAGCTGCATCCGCCTGGGTAGAGGGCTGGCTGCTGGGGACATACGCGTTCGATAAATACAAGTCGAAGAAAAAACAGAGCCATACCGAAAACGTCGAGCTACTGCTGACGGCTTCGAGGGAGCTGGAAGAGGCGCTGCGTCTTGGCGAGATACGTGCTGAAGGTACGAAGCTTGCCCGAGACCTCGGCAACGAGCCCCCAAACTTCCTTCGCCCCGGAGATGTGGTAGAACGAGTATTCGAGCGTTTTAAGGATACGCCGGTGCAAGTGGAAGTATTTATGGGAGAGCAGCTTGAAGAGCATCAAATGAACGGTTTGATCGCCGTAGGCAAAGGCAGCAAATACCCGCCTGCGCTTATCGAGATGCGTTATTGCACCGACCCTTCGAAGCCGCTTATCGCGCTCGTCGGCAAGGGCATCACGTTCGATACCGGTGGGATTAGCCTAAAATCGGGCCGCAATCTAAGCGACATGCGCATCGACATGGGCGGATCGGCTGCAGTGATCGGCGCGCTGGACATTATTGTGAGCAGCCGACTGCAGGCGAACGTCGTAGTGTTCGTAGCGACTGCGGAGAACATGCCGGATGGCGCGTCCATGCTGCCAGGAGAGGTGATCCGCTACGCTAACGGGCTGACGGTTCAAGTAGGCAATACGGACGCGGAAGGGAGGCTCGTGCTCGCGGATGCCTTGATTCGCGCATGCAAGCTCGGCGCCGAGCAAATCGTCGATATCGCTACGTTGACGGGAGCATGCGTTTCCGCGCTCGGCAATAAAATGGCCGGCGTTTGGGGGACTGACGATATGGCCGAAGTTTTGCAGAAGCTCGGCTTGAGAAGCGGCGAACGCGTATGGCCGATGCCGCTGGAGGACGAATACGACGATCTACTGAAGAGCCAGTACGCGGATCTCTGCAACATTACCGGTGTCGCATATGCCGGCGCGATTACGGCTGCATTGTTCCTCCAACGGTTTGTCGAGGCCGGAACAAAATGGGCGCACATCGACATGGCCGGACCGATGGATGCCGGCTCCACTAGCGGCTACGTCGTGGAAGGTCCGACGGGCTATGGAGCGCGTCTTCTGGCCGATTTTGTCGTCGAGCGGTCGAAATAAATTCCGGGCGGATGATCGCCGCCCTATAAGCGAGGCTATCTTTCACGCGAAAGCTCCGTGTGGATAGATAGGAACCGCTCGCAGAACAAACCTGGTATCTACATAGTGAATCGTGAGCTGAAACTCTTATAAATAAAGTGTTGGTACAATCTAAGATAAAGTTACGATTATGTATACACGAGGAAAGGGTGTGCTGGACGTTAGTATGGGGTTTCAATGCCAAGTGCCGATTTTGCCAGTATTAAGTATGGATGATTCTCTTGCATTTTACAGGGATACACTCGGTTTTGATGTGGCATGGGTATGGAATGACAATGGATATGCAGCTGTCAAATGCGGCGGCGTTGAATTTCATTTAGATGTACAAGAATCATATACGACATATCGGGCACACTCCTACCTCTTTGTTGAGGATGTAGAAGAAATTTATGCTGTGTACAAAAGCAAGGGTGTAGACATTGTACAGGAAATCGAACAAAAGCCGTGGGGAGTAAAAGAATTTACCATTCGCGAGCTTAATGGCCACAGGTTTAGAATTGCACAACAAGTATGACGTCCACTTGATCTCCAGACGCTCGTTCAGACAAAGGCAACTCTTATTGGGGCTGCCTTTGCCCTTTTTTGGAGCAGGATAAGCGATCCTTTTGGTGAAATATGATGAGAGCCAGAAGTATACTGCTCAATCAGGAGGAGGTTGTTTTATTGAAATTAAACCAAATCGTTTTGAATGAAATGAACAAACAATTAACACGAATAGAAGCCTGTTTAAACCTTTTGTCAGAGGAACAAATATGGCGCAGATTGAAGCCGAACATGAATAGCATCGGCAACTTATGTATGCATTTGGCGGGGAACGAATATCAACATTTTGTAAGCGGTGTGGGGAAAGCGGCATTTCATCGAACCCGATCAGCCGAGTTTACTATAAACGACGGATTATCCGGAGAAAAATTAATCAAATTGCTCAAAGATGTGAGACAACAGTCTTCCGGCATACTGGAGAACATTACGGAAAGCGATCTGGATACAAGTATCACCATACATTTTTCAATTGAGGATTGGAATAAAATGGTGGTTCGTCCCAATACCGAAACTGAATCCAATTATTCGAGGGATCTGGAGTCGATGCTGGTTCAAGTTTGTGAGCATTATAGTTATCATGCTGGGCAAATTGTAATTCTGACCAAATTATTAATAGATGCAAAGGACAATTTAACAGGAACCTATCATTAACAATAGGGTTAGGAGTGTGCCAGTGGAAAATCTGATACTAGAGTTTTACCAACCGGAGAGGGATCAGGCTGCGATTAGAGCCATGTTTGTATGAGAGTCTTGGCATCAAAGAAAAGTCGTTATACCACTGGCTGACCAAATATTATAAACCGGACACCCGATTGAGCAGACCGCCAAACATGGGATATATGCTGGCACGACCCGGTCATAGTGCCAATCATCAACCTATGCCGTAGACGACGCGACTTCGCGGCTTTGTTTGCTGCTTAGGGTCAATTGCGTTCAATAAGTTTCTTCTTCACGTATAAAATACATATCCAATCGTGGTATAAGGCTTCCATGGGGGCCTCAATTAGAGTTTGTACAAACGGAGAGTATTCCCGATACCGATGATATTCGTTTTGCTATATGTGTTCCTAATATCGAGAAGTATTAAAGGATAACGGAGTAACGGTCGATGAAATCTTCGATCAGGGTGGATGCGGACTCCCGTTTAATCTATATGATTCCGATCACAATAAAATCGAAGTTTGGAGTGGTTATGAAAACCTTTATTGAAACAGAAATGCCGCAGCGGACTAAGCTATAACCTTAGTGTCCGCTGCGGCATTTTGCAGAGAATGAACGCTTCCCAATACTAGTAACAATCTCGATGTTTCCTTCCAAACCTCTGCCCAAGTGATGTCCAACCCGCCATTGTACAACCCTCCATTGAAATAAGTTACTGTAGGTTTATGATAGCTGGGGTACGGGCGAGTCATCTATTCAGCTATTGAATCGGATTCTCAATAATTGCGCGTACGGAAAATTTGTTGCGGTAATCCAGCGGAGAAATCCCCACGGCGGATTTGAAAAGACGATAGAAGGAAGGGATGCTCTGAAAGCCGCTTTCAAAACAAACGTCTGCCGCGCTTAGGTTCGAACTGATCAGCAGCCGCTTCGCTTCGTTAATTCGCAGTTGCAGCAAGTAATCTTTAAAGCTGCGGCCAAGTTCTTCTTGAAACAGATGGCTGGCTCTGGAGGGACTGATCAGGAGAGCATTCGCAATGTCCGTCAACTCGAGCGGTTCCCGGAAACGGTCTTCAAGGATGGCCAAAGCCGGCCGCAGCCGTCGGAATGTATCGTTCATCCGTTTCCATTCGAGCTTCGACATACGGGTTGAATAATGGCGCAGCAGCAGCACACATAGCTCCAGCAAGGCGCTTTTGGCCATGCTTAAATAGCCGTCCTGTTTGGCGTCGAGTTCATGCCACATTTTCTCAATTAATGCCCCGAGCGGTGCAGATAGGGGAGAAGCAGACGTAATGCGATTGTCGAAATGATCGGAGCTATAGGCAAATGGAAGCAGCAACGATTCTTCTTCATCGAATAACAAACGCGGATCGAAATTGATAAAAATAAATGTGCTGGGATTACTTTCATCCGATTGAGCAATATGAAGTTCCCTATTATTTACAATAAAAATATCGCCGACTGCGACCCGGTACCGCTTCTCGCCGAAATAAAAAATGCCGCTGCCGGAAACGCAGAGGCCGATCTCCAAGCTCGAATGATAATGAAACGGCTCCAACTTTTGGCTCGGCGTCCAGCGAAAGGCATTGATCGGAATATGGTTCTCGTAAGTAATATTCAGCCTCATTAGGAACCTCGAATAAAGTATTTTTACCTGGGGCAAAAGATGGATCAAGTGTCAGCTGTTAGGGATGGTGCGGGCCATGCCTCTTCGCATCCTAACGCCCTTGCTACTGGTATTGGCGTAAAGCAGCAATTCGCGCAGCTCGCCGACCAGATATCTTCTGAGAAGATTACGTTATAGATATGCAGGACGGAATCGGGATCGGGATAAACTTCGTGGAAATCCGCCGGGGTTAGCAGGAAAAGACTGCCTCTCTCCAGCGGATGGGAGACTCCGTTCAAGACGTTCGTTCCTGTTCCTTCCGTGATGACGCACGTTTATACGTTCTCGAAACGGCTTCCTGCTACATCCCGTCCTCGGGCAAGCCATACCTTGTGATTCTCATTGCGCTCCGGAATGACGCGCGTTTCCGTAGAGAAATAACGCATCGTATAGCCGCATCTGC
>NZ_JBYUPU010000060.1:0-34667 GCF_058135425.1 Paenibacillus sp. MAH-35 | reverse complement strand
ACTGATATATATTTTTATGAAGAATAGATTTGAATTTATTGATGGATTTGTAATCACAAGTATTTCATTAACTTGCTTAATCGTGTCTATTTATATGACTTCCCTAGTCGGTACTCTTACTGATGAGTTATCAATGGGCGGGGATTCCGTTTCCTTTTATCTGTTCATAATAACTGCATCGATGTCTGTAATTAATTTTGTTGCTTATTTTAATAGAAAACGCTCATGATCTACGATGCCTCACTCGGACAAGGATCCGGAACAGGTAATAGTGATCCCAAGGCAGCAAGCACCGAGCAGCCATAGGGCAGCCACTTCCGCATCCTCCTCCATAATCAGAGACAAAGCCTGTTTGCAGATAACCTCGCGAACAGGCTTTGTCTGATAATCCGGCTGCTGTTACTCGTTCAAATAGGTTTTGGCCCGATTTTGAATCATCATAACATCCGCAAAGTAACGGGATAACGGAATGACAAATTGCCCTCCCCAGCGGATGCATGAATCCTCCTGAAAATAGATAAAAAGTGAACCAAGCTCTCTTGCTTAAACGCAGGGATCTTGCTCAAAATAAGCCAAACCAACGCCAACCGGCTTCGATTCCTGTGGCTGTGCAGGAAAGCGCTCCATCCACCTTACCTGCTCCGCAGGCCAAAAACCTGCGCGTAGGCAGGAATGTTGCCGGCGGGAGCCGCAGCGTGCATCAGCAGCAAGGTACGCCCACGCGGTCGAACGGATTCGCTGCATCCCCGCAAAACCCTCCGGTTCAAGTCGGTCGTCTCGGGCAAAGTACGAAACATCCGGCAGGAATGGGCTGCTTTTGAAACGAAAGGACCTCAAATTCCACTACAAGTGGAGTCTGGGGTCCTTTTTCCCGAGAATAACCTGTTCCAAGTCGAACTCAATCTATTGCAAAAAAATTCGTAGCCCGCCCCCTGATCTATAGTCGCGCCTAAACCAAACTGTCCGTCAGCCAGTCGCCGACAATGGAAGCGATCTCCTGGCTATCGCCGGAGCTTGCAGGGCTTCCCTCAACGTAATTATCCACTTCGTGGGCCGTTACCCCTCATACTCGATGCGGATCAGAGATAAAGGCGGCAGTTCGATCGTCTCTGTCGCGGTCGGTGCCATCGACTCCGTGAGAGACGATCGCTCGTTAGCCGCTGTCATCAGCACAGCGGAACGCCAGCGGGACGAGTCCATCCGGATTGCCGCTTGAGCCGGGCGGATTACGGAGCGGTTGCTTACAAACAGCCATACCGAGCCGCCGCTTCGCATCGCAAAGGCGTCCAGCTGTCTTCCGGCTCCCTCTTCCGCTGCGGATGCGCTTTCCCCTTGGCTTTCCACGCTCACGCTCACCGACCGGACTTCGGCCCGACTTGCGTCACCGTCCAGGACTCCACCCCCTTCGCGGCCCCCACCTTCCCCGGCTTGCGCAAGCGGCTTTACGGAAAGCGGAAGACACTCGCCCGGGAAAACCGGGCGGTACAGCCGGTACAGCGCGGCGATCGACGTTGCGGACACATCGCCGTGGTCGCAGCGGATCATGCCCATCACATTAAGCAAATGATAGTAGTTCGCAACGGCCAGATCGGGTGCCAGGCGCGCCAGCGCATGAATCATGCCCGAGTAAAACAGGCCGTGGCTTACGTCGTCCGGTTCGTAAAATCCCCGCCCGTCCCAGTGGGAGGCGGACATCCAATAGTTCCATTCCGTCAGCGCAACCTTCGCCTGCGAGCCTGCCTCCCGGCAATCCCGGATTAAGGTCCGCAGGTCGTCCGTTATTTTCTCCACGCTGTCCGCCGCATTGTCTAGCTGCCGCTGCGGATCGGCGAATTTCTGGCCTTTGTACCGGTTAATCGAGACGACGTCGAACAAGTCGCGGCCATCCTTCAGCAGCGTTTCCCGCCAACCGGAATCGGGCTGCCACACGCCGACGGACGTCGGCTCGCCCAGCGCCACGATAACCGCCTTCGGGTAACCTTCGCGCACCCGGGGGACGAAATCGCGCAGAGCCCGGACATACATGGACGCATCCATATGCGACAGCTCCCACCGGCCATACTGCTCGTTGCCCATCTGAAAATATAGGTCCGGAAGCTCCATCCCGCGCCGGGTGTACCAGTCCTTGCAATAGCCGGCCCACTCTCCCGCTTCCTCCGGCGTGCCCGTGCCGATATTCACCGTTATAAACGGCTGTATGCCCTGCGCTACGCACATGTCCAAATATTCGCCGGTGCCGAACTCATACTCCAGCCGGCTTTTATTAACAGGATCGTGGCAGACGGGGCGCAGGTGAGCCGGGCCGGTTCCGAGCCGCCAGTGATACGCCGTCGACGTGCAGCCTCCGGGAAAACGCAGCACCGGCAGACGCATCGATTCGATCGTCTCCATCAGCTCCGCGTGAACCGCCGGCTGCCCTGCCGGACGAAGATGAATCTGGTCGAAGCAGGCGAAGCCGGGACCGTCGACCGATACGACGAATACGGCTTCCGGATCGTCCGCGGGGCACTCGAATTCAGCCGTGTACTTTTTCCAATAAGCCGTATCCACGGTGACCCGGGCTGTGCCATAATCCGGGTCGCGGACCGGAAGCGGCCTCAGCGACAGCTCCAGCCCGAAGGGCTGATGCTTCGCCATCGCCCATACCTCCGCGACGAGCCGTTCCCCGGCCTTCACTCTCCGGCCGGTCTGCAGCATCGCTCCGCTGGCGCGGCCCGCATACACCAAAATCGTCTGCGCGTCCCCGCCGTTCATGCCCAGCCCCGGTACGAGCCGGTACTGGACGCCGGCATAATGATTGCCCCGCGGTTGCCAGCCGGGCGCCAGGCCGTCCGCCCCCTCGGGGCCGAAAAATTTCGGATTGTCCAGTCGGTCCGACAGCAGCAGGCCGTCCGTGAATTTCCCTACCTCCAGGTTCGTTCCGAGGACGGACGCCGGCACAACCGGACCGTTTCGTTCCTCCCCATTGACCTCAATCGCGAAAATCATCGTTTGTGCAGCTCCTTATCCCGAATTCCGGTACTTTAGAACTCGCTCCGGCCAATACGAGCCGGTACGTTTCGAAGGAAGCCGGATTGGCACGCTGTGTCCCTCGAATCGTCAGCCGGACACCACCGCCGGGTGTCCGGCTGACGTACAGTCCGCTTTCGTCCGCACGCTGCTTCGTTCCAGCCGCTCTAAGCCCGGCACTTTGCGAAGCCGCCCGTTATTTTTGGGTCGCCAGCTGCGCTTCAATCGCTTTATTCGCATTCTCCTGCGCTACGCGGAGCGCGGTATTCAAATCGTCCTTGCCCAGAATAGCCGACAGGAAAGCTTGATACACTCCACCCTGTGCAACGCCCAGGTACTTGTTCGGCTCAACCAGATTGGCGTATTTGGCAGGGAAGAGCGATTTCGCGTTTCTGCCTTTGAGATCGGGCACAACTTCCGTGCCTGCGGATGCTGCCGGATTTTGCTTCAATACGCTTCCGAGACCCGTCTTCACAAACGACCGCTGGTGCTCTCCCTCGAGAATCGCCGTAAGCGCGAGAAAGGCGGCGTCCCTCTTGCCGCTTGTTTTCGGGATGACATAAAAGACGATGTTCGGCTGCGGCCCTGCGCCGGGATTCGCCGCAAGCGTCGGATAAGAAACGACGTCCCAGTTCATTTTCACGCCGAGGCTTTCCCGAGGATAATCGGACTGCATCTGTACGAGCATCGCCAGCGTCTGGTCTTTGATGAACATGTCGTAGGCCTTGGCCCCCGATACTACTTCCTCCGTAGCTTCATATCCCGGAACCTGATAAAACCGGACGAAGTTGGAGATGTAATTTTTCCACGGATCGGTGTCAAAGACTGCTTTATTGGACTTGTCGACGACGGGAAGCGACAACTGATTCATCCCGATAAAGTTGCCCGTCCGGATGCCGAAGCCGCGGTAGATCGTTCCCGCCTCCAGGCGCGTAAGCTTTTTCGCCACTTCGTACACTTGGTCCCAAGTCATGCCGTCGGTCAAATAAGGAACGCCGAACTTGTCGAACAAGTCTTTGTTGTAAAATAACGCGAGCGAGTTGACGTGTGACGGGAGACCGGCTATTTTCCCCGGATCGACCGCTTGCAGCCCCTGCATCACGCCCGGATTGATCGCATCGAAATTATATTTGTTCTTGGCAGCCAACTCCGTAATATCCCCGTCCCAACCGACCGCCTTGACGGCCGCGAAGGAGGAGTCTGTCGTCATGATCAGGTCCGGCTTCAGCCCGCCTGCGATTAACGACTCGTAGGAGCTCCCCTTCTCGTTCTGAACATAGTTGATCGAGATGTGCGGATATTTTTTGACGATGCTGTTGCCCGCATCCTCCATAAATTTTTCCCTCGGATACCCGCTCCACGGATAAAACATCGTCAGTTCCACCGGTTCCGGCTTGGAGACGGCCGGCGTCTGATCCGCTTTGCCCGGGTCCGATGCGGCAGGCTCTTCCCGGCCTCCGCATGCGGCGACGCTCAGAAGCAGCGAGACGAGAAGCAGCGGCAACGCAGGATTCGTCCAATATCTAGGTCTGTTTGGATTTGTCATTTTCGATTCCCTCCATCCTAATAGATGACTGCCAGACAAAAACTGGAATGTTGTTAGAGATATCGAGTTATACAGACAAATGTAAGCGCTTTATATTAGCGGTCCAGTCCTTGACTTTTCTGCACTTCTGACGTTGTCCTTGCCGTAACTTCGTGACGTAACCCCTCCCCTGAGTATTGTGATCCAAGGAATCTGTTCGCCCCAGCCTGCGCATGGAGATCGTAAAAACGGAACTGTCCGATCGGGCCGTACACTCGTTTCTATACTTTTGTATGGAGCTGTACTTTGCATCGAGCTATACTTTATTGCGGGTCCGTGCGTCCCTAATCGATCTTCTTCCGGGCACGCTCCATCCTGACGCGGCAAGGTGTGCCCCTGCGTCATTTACTTGATCTGCTCCTCGCGTTATTGGAGTGCGAAAATAGATTTTTTTTACGTGCTGCGGCAGACCGGAAGAAGAGGAAATTAAAGGGTTGACGATCCGTTTCAGCACCGTTCGGAAGAGGAGGGGATACAATACGTTTCAGCGTCTTTTGGAGGAGTGCGTTTTCCTGCTTATAACCATCCGACTCCCCTATGTGCAGGGAAACGGAAGTAAAACTTCCGCTTAACCGGGTAACAGACTGAAAAAGCCGGCAAACCGGAAAAACTATTTCCGCTAATTGGGTCAAATAAGGCAGATCAGCCTCCAACCGCCGAAATAACGGAAACGTTCCTTCTTCACAGCCGGAAATGCAGTGCCGATTCCGGAATAAAGGAAGTTTTTCTTCCTCTGCGCCTTTGTTTTGTGAATCCTTAAGGTGAAATCTGGAGGTGAAGCGGCGCTGTGCTCCCTTTCCCGTTATTGTTCCAATCCGCCGCACCTTTACAAGCCGAAAGCAATACCATATACCATTCACCCTGACATTAGCCTAGAAAGGTGATGGAGAACTATGACGACCGGACACGTTACCCATTATTACGCCGGCGGCAACACCGCCCGGGGCTTCGCGAACCAGATCGATTCGTCCCTTCAGGGACTGGAGCGGCTGTACATTTTGCAAGGAGGACCGGGCACCGGGAAATCGACGATCATACACGAGGTAGGCGCCCGGATGGCGGAGAGCGGCTTCGATATCTGGCTCCTCCACCGTCCGTCGGACAACGACGCCTTGGACGGAGTCATCATTCCGGCGCTGAAAACCGGCATCGTTAACGGCATGCCGCCGCGCGTAGTCCATCCCAAACTGCCGGCAGATAACGTCCGCTACGTCAATCTGGACGAAGCGTTCGACGAGGGCCGGCTCGCGTCGGGCAGGTCCGCAATCGACAGCTTGAGCGAGCAAATCACCTTTGCGCACACCCGTGCCTACGCCGGCTTTGCCGAAGCGCTCCGCATCCACGACGATTGGGAAGCCGTCTATATTGCCAATATGGATTTCGAGGCAGCGGATCAGTTGACCAATCGGTATATCCGGCAATTGTTCGGCGACAACCGGCCGGGGAAATCGGGCCGGGTGGACCACCGCTTCCTTGGAGCGGCTACGCCGCGCGGCGCGGTTGATTTCGTCCCGAATCTGACGGAGGGACTGAAGCGCTACTTCATCAAGGGCCGGCCCGGCTCCGGCAAATCGACGATGTTGAAGAAGCTCGCAGCCGCAGGAAGCGAGCGCGGCTTCGACGTCGAAGTGTACCACTGCGGATTCGATCCGAACAGCCTTGATATGGTCATCGTACGGGAGCTCGGGTTCGCGATTTTTGACAGCACCGCACCTCACGAATATTTCCCCGAACGCGACACTGACGAGATCGTCGATATGTACGCGCATTGCATCAAGCCCGGAACGGACGAGAAGTACGCGGCCGCGATCAGCGGCTTCAAGGACCGGTACTTGGCGAAAATGAAAGAGTCCATCGGACATTTGACGCAAGCCAAAACGCTCCAGGATGAGCAAACGTCGCTGTATCGTTCGGCGGTTGATTCTCGCCTGGCCGACGAGATCCGAGACCGGATCGTCGGGGAGATCGCTCTGCTGACCGCGGACGCGACTTGAGCCGGGCGGCGGGACGCTAGTGCCAGACCTCGAAATTAGACCAATAGATAAATCTACCAGCGTATGGGTAGCGGAGATCGGTGTCCGGATCCGGCGCGGCGAATGAATTTACGCCTACACGCTGAATGAGGATAGCAAGGGGTTGTGCAGGGGGAAGCGATTAGCGGAAGAAAGACTTCCGCTAATGTGCCTGAAACCGTCCAGAAAGGTGGATAGCGGAACGATTATTTCCGTTATTTATGGAAACTTGCTTGAAATACAGAGGAATCATTTGTATAGAGGAAATAAAACTTCCGCTAACGACCATAAAAGAGTTTGATCGACGAATTAGCGGAAGTAAAGTTTCCTCTATCTTCATTTGCAGGGAGAGCAGAACAAGGTTGAACCGTATTCTTTACCAAACGACCACTGCTCGCTTGTTATATGCCGACTAGTACATCCAACCGCCCCGTCTGCGCAAACTCGCCGCTTCGGTAAAATCTGCTCGTACAACTGTTGGGAATTTTACGTAGCGTTGCACTAGCTCCACCCGCAAGTTGATGTGGGGGAAGCCGAGGTTCGGGGTTCGGGCTCCCGGGTTTGAGTCTTGGGCTTTCGGCTTCATCCCTGGTTTTCACCCCCGGCTCTCGGCTTCCGGCATCAGCTCCGGCTCCAGTTTGAGCTCTGGCCTTGCTTTCAGTTACGGCTGCTGATTCCGCCCCGGGCTCCCGGCTCCGCCTCTGCTTCTGTCCCCGCCTCCCCCGGCCCTTACACTAAACGGCAACGGGACGCTTTGCACCGGCAAAACGTCCCGTTCCTCTTTTACACCAAATAAAACGACCCCATGTTGTTGTCCGTCAAATGATAATCGATCGACAGCGTCACCAGCGCGTTGGTCAGCGCTCCGCTGCACGATACATACGCATCCGCCCCGGATACGACGAAATCTAGCGAGACTGCAAGCGCCCCCGCCTGCGCCACGTCCACACGCGGCAAAGTCATCGTCCAGCTGCCGTTCGACGCTTTGAATGCGGTATACACCCTTTGCGCCGTTACCGTCTGGCCGGGGACGTTCTGAGTATCTACGATCGTATACGATACATGCAGCCTCAGCCAACCGAGCCTCGCCGGACTGAAGCTTTGGAACCTCGCGATCACGTCGCCGGCCGCCATATTTTTCACGCCGGTATACCGGATTCCGTCCTGATGCACGTACGATTCCGCATCCAGCGGGAGATCGATCCCTTTCGGGATCGCGCTCGTCGAATAACAGACGATCTCCTGGCCGAGCTGGCTGTCGCCCGCGTGTCCGGCCGGATGCTTCCCGTCCCGACCAAGCAAAAACCCGAACACCGTAGAGCGGTACAACAGCGGATAAAGCAGCGCCCGGTCGGACAACACTTCAATCGAGCCGTCCTTGACGGAAACCTTGACCAGCTTGTGATAATAGGCGCTGTACAGCGGCGACGTCTGGTCGTAAGACGTTCCGATCAGGTAGTCTCCGACCCTCACATGAGTCGCCATATTGAGATACTCGCCGATCTTCACAGGCGTTCCGGAGGAGATGTCCAGCGCAACCGTTTTGGCATACAGCGTACTGTACCCGCCGAGCGTCATGATGCCATTGTAGATCGCGGCGTACCGCGGCTTGACCACGCCGGGAAACGAATAGACGCCCCGGGCGAATACGTCGCCGTTCTGGTCGATATCCAGCCTCGTGACATTGTTCGTATCCGTATGCGTGATCAGGTAGTGAACCGACCCGTACGAGACGATCGACGCATTGCCCGCAGCGCCTGCGCTGAATTGGGTCTCGCGGGACGGCACGCCGTTCACCAGATCGTACCGGTCGATCTTCCCCGCCCCCCAATTGCAGGCGTACAAGCGTCCGTTAATGATCCGGCACGACTGCACGAAGCCGCTGTACTTGCGGGTATATTCCAGCTTGAACTGCAGCGAAGCGTCGATAATCCGGTACACCTTGATCTTGCCGCCGGTAAAAACGAACAGGTCGTCGTTATGAATCGTCATCGCCCGGGCATCGGCGCCGACTCCAAGCTCGATCTGCGACACGACCTTCAGCTCGTTGTCACCCGTCGGCCTGACGACGCAAATATACGACTGGTCGGCCAGCGAATAGCTGCCCTTAAACAAGCAGTAAAGCGCGCCTCTGTAAGGAATAATCACTTCCGATTCGTTGGCGATCTGGCCGGCCGGAGGCACCGGTTTTACACGGGCATACTCGTAAATTCCGCTGTCGCCGAGCGCTTCGCCGACGCCCCGCTCATACACGGCCGCCCACGCGCCCTCTCCGATCCCGCCGTCCTCGGACGGACTGCCCGATACGGTCGTATGAGGAAGCGTCCCCGTCCAGCGATAGCCGGTGATCCGGCAGCCGTCGGCTTCGGCGAACTCCAAAATTTGCTCAGCCGAGCCAATCTCGACCCCGGCCCGAAAATGGCCCATTAGCTTCATGCCGCAGCATTCCCCTTCGCTTCCATATACGGATTCGGTAACAGACGTGCCGTACACGCTGCCGAGATACAAGCTGCCGGCTGCTAGCATCCCGCCAGCCCCTAAACCTGCGATCAGCGCCCTTCTGCTGATCGTGCGCGAACCTTCTTCGTTCCTTGTGCGGCCTTCTCCATCTTGCCCGTCCTGCAGCTGTGAACCGGTGAAGTGTTGGTCCTCTGACATAAGGATCTCCTCCCGCATGATCGATTGTTCGCTTCCCTTACTTTTTCTGCTGCTCCGCAATATACTTCTCGACCAGCTCCTGAATGTTGCGCAGTCCCGTATTGAGATCGACCTTGCCGGTTGCAATATCCGGGATAAGCGGCCTGTAGATCCCCTCGATGCCAAGCTCATACACGCTCTTGTACGACAGCGGAGCAAAGTCGTCGTAGTACAAGGCGGACCAGTTTTTGTCTTTATGCTCGCTGGCCGTTCCAAACACTTTCTTCACCGCGTCGGATTTCAACACGGACATGATGCCTTTTTTGGAAAACTCCGTCTGCATCTCGTCCGAGGTCAAATACTTGATAACCTCCATTGCGGCGTCTTTCTCTTTCGCGACGGAAGTAATCGCGAACGAACCCGGCGAAGCCTGCGAACCGACCTTGGGCTTATCCTTGAACGTCGGCATGGAGACGAGATCCCAGTCGATATTTTTGACGTACGCCGGCCCGTCCCAAGGGAATGTCGAGTTGAACACGAACATGGCGAGCTCGTACGTATTGGTCATCTCTGTATAATAAGGCAGCCGTTTCAATTCCGCCGTCCGGTTCGCAAACGATTCATTTTGCCCGTAGGAGAGGAAATACGCCTGAAGCAGCTTCTTCCATTCCTCATCCAGAAAGGTCGGCTTTAACGTCTTCGGATCGAGATACGGTTTGGACAGCTGGTTCGTCCGTAAAATATGCGCCGGCGATGCCGACAGGCCCAAATAGTTGATGCCGCCCTCGGTGCGCGTCAGCTTCTTGGACAGCTCGAACGCCTCATCCCAGGTCATGCCGTTTTTCGGATACAGGACGCCCAGCTTATCGAACACCCCTTTATTGTAAAACAGCACCTGTCTCCCGTTAAGAATCGGAAGCATATACATTTTGCCGCTCCCGATCGCCCGGATGCCGTCGATAATCGTCGGCTCGAACCGGTTCAGATCGACGTTATGCTTCTTGATCAGCTCCGTCATGTCATACTCCAGACCGGTTCCGAGCAGCGGCTCGGCGATATACTCGATCGAGTTGTAGACGATGTCGACCCGCTCCTTGAGCGCGACCAGCTCCGGCAAAGTCGTACCCGGCTTGGACTGGATGAACTTGATCGTATAATTCGGAAACTTCTGGCGGATCAGGTTCCCGAACATTTGATTGAATTGCTCCTCCGGCCCGCCCGACAAGTTGTGGAAGACGAGCTCGGCCGGCATGTCGGCCCAGGATTCCGCCGGCTTCGGCGTATTCGGCGCCGCCCCCTCCCCCTTCCCGTCCGTGCCTCCGCTGCCGCCATTCCCCGCTCCGCCGCATGCCGAGAGCAGCGATAGCAGCATCACGCTTGCGAGCATATTCGTTGTCGTTCCAATCCGGTTCCCCAAGACGTTTCCCCCTTATCTTAATTAGAAAACGATTACTAATATCCATTGGTCAGGATTCGATCTCAAACCCGGCCACGATCGCCAAATTGCCCGAATAATCGGCTGACGTGCTGTACGTCATCGTGTAAGATCCGCCTTCCGATAGAACATGCGCTCCGGCATCATAAAGCTGCGCTTTATACCCCGAAGCGAGGCCGGCCTGATCCAGTGTCAAGCTCAACCCGGCAGGGTTATTGTTGACCCGCAGATGAACGGTCACGGAACCGGATGTGATGCTGCCGCTTACCGCCCTTGCGATCAGCCCCGTTATGGAATAAGCCCCGCGGAACGGCAAGTAGCTCGGACCCGGCAAGTCGGCATTGGATACGTTCGCGGCGGTGATCGGGGCATCGCTCGCCCAATTCGAAATCGTCTGCTTCACTCCGGTACATTCCGCGTGGAACCCGCCGCTCCAGGAGCGGTGATGGAGGCTGTTCCGCCAGCGGTTGCCGTTTAGGACCAGTTTGCCTGCCGTTACATTTTGCCCGATCGCATTGTTGACGCAGCTTTCGTCCAGCACGATATCTCCCGCAATCACATTGCCGGTAATGCTGTTATCGAGTCCTTTCACGACAAACGGATTGCCCGCGCTTGTAAACCGGCATCCCGTTATAATGGCTTTTTTGGTGCTGGAATCAAACACCATGTTACGCCCGGTGCAGCCGGTGATGACGGTCGTCTCCATACCCGTCAAGTCACCCAACACGACGCCTCCGGTATCGATCTGGGAGAAATGCCGATGCATGGGACGCGTATCGACCCCCGCCGACCGGAAAGAAGGGGTGGTCAAAACGGTCCCGTTATTAATCCAGGTTGAAATGTAACCGGACTCCGCCTTAAAGAACGACCCCCTATTTTCATGGAACAAAATGCCTGCGTCCTTGGCGTCGTATAAGCGCGGATTGTATAGGGACGGATTATAGGCAGCCCCTACAAGCTCGATATATCCGCCCTCAAATGTTGCGCCTTGCCCGTCGATGCACATATTCGTGAACGAACAGTAGCTGCCCGCCAGATGGATCGCATACCCGTCGAACCGCTTCACAAGTTTGGAGGACACGGGGTCGGCAAAATCAAACCGCGTCCCGTCTCTGGGGACGGAGATCGGCGAAGTAACCATATAGGCTCCGCTCGGGAAATACACAAACCGCTCGGCAGCGACCGCCGCTTGAATCGCCGCCGTATCGTCCGTACCCGACGTTCCGTTCCAGTCCCCCTTGGCCCCGAAACATTTCACGCTGACCGCCCCCTCCCTGAGCCGAATCCAGCGTCCGCTGCCTGTATGTCCTGTCGGCATAATAACAGTTCCTCCGTTATCCGCGGCCGGGCTTGCCGAGTTCCAATAAAAGACGCCCGCTCCCCCGTCGTTCACGGAAGCGTACCCGCACAGAAGAACCGTTTCATTGTCAGACAGCCCGGCCGTCGATAAATCCCGAAGCTCCGTCACCGTGGACACGGTACCGGACAGAATGGATACGCTTCTGCCGTTTCCTTGACCGGCTGCCGCCAAAGAGGAAACGGGCGAAATCGTTTGGCAAGCGGCGACTCCAGCCAGCGCAAGCCCGGTCAATCCGATCGAAGCCAGCGCCTTTCTGCGCGTTACCGATAGTCCGGATGTCGTATCTTCGGCTCTTCCTTGCTGATCCCGCACTTCTTGCCCGTCGGATAATCCTTCCGGTTTGTGCCCGCCGTTCTCATCATGGTTAACCATAAATCGATCACTCCCCTGTCAGAATGTAACGATTAGGGGATACTCGCCCCCGCTACTTCTTCTGCTGCTCCGCAATATATTTTTCCGCCAGCTCCTGGATATTGCGCAGTCCCGTATTGAGGTCGACCTTGCCGGTAGCGATATCCGCCATAAGCGGCGCGTACTGCCGTTCGATGCCAAGCTCGTAGACGCTCTTGTAAGACAGCGGGGCAAAAGCGTCGTAGTAAACGGCCGACCAGTTTTTATCCTTGTACTGGCTCGCCGTGCCGTACACTTTTTTGACCGCATCGGATTTGAGCACAGGCATTAAGCCGTTTTTGGAAAACTCCGTCTGCGTCTCGTCCGAGGTCAAATATTTGATAACCTCCATCGCGGCATCCTTGTCCTTGGCGACCGAAGTAATCGCGAACGAAAACGGCGAAGACTGCGAACCAACCTTGGGCTTATCCTTGAATGTCGGCATGGAGACGAGATCCCAGTCGATGTTTTTGACCGCGCTCGCTCCGTCCCAAGGAAATTGCGAGTTGAAAACGAACATAGCCAGCTCGTACGTGTTCGTCATCTCCGTATAATAAGGCAGCCGCTTCAACTCCGCCGTCCGGCTCGCGAACGATTCCACCTGGCCGTAGGAGAGGAAATACGTCTGGAGCAGCTTCTTCCACTCTTCGTCCATAAAGGTCGGCTTCAACGTCTTCGGATCGAGATACGGTTTGGACAGCTGGTTCGTCCGCAAAATATGCGCCGGCGATGCCGACAGCCCCAAATAGTTGATCCCGCCCTCGGAACGGGTCAGCTTTTTGGACAGCTCGAACGCGTCGTCCCACGTCATGCCGTTTTTCGGATAAGCGACGCCGAGCTTGTCGAACACCCCTTTGTTGTAAAACAGCACCTGTCTCATGTTCGTAATCGGGAGCATGTAGATTTTGCCGCCGGCCATCCCCCGGATGCCGTCAATGATCGTCGGCTCGAACCGGTTCAGGTCGACGTTATGCTTCTTGATCAGCTCCGTCATGTCGTACTCCAGACCGGTCCCGAGCAGCGGCTCGGCGATGTATTCGATCGTATTGTAGACGATATCGACGCGTTCCTTCACCGCCACCAGCTCCGGCAGCGTCGTTCCCGGCTTGGACTGGATGAACTTGATCGTGTAGTTCGGGAACTTTTTACGAATGAGATTGCCGTACGTATTGTTGAACTGCTCCTCCGCTCCGCCCGCGAGATTGTGAAAGACGAGCTCGGCCGGCTTGTCGGCCCAGGATTCCGCCGGCTTAGGCGCAGCCGGTGCCGCCCCTTCGCCTGCTCCGTCCTTGCTTCCGTTGGCCCCGTTCTCCGTCGTTCCTGAGCCGCCGCAAGCGGACAGAACCGACAGCAGCAGCACGCTTGCAGACAAAGCCGCTCCATATCGTTTAAACATTTTTATTCCCCCTATTGGTTTAGTAATCGATTACTATAATTTAATAAAAACACGCGTCATGCCGCTCTTTTCCGTTATTCCTGCTTCCCAAGCAGCGTCGCTCCGCCTGGGCGGCACCTTAAGTCCTCTTGCTCTAACGCTTCGATCAGATCGTGCGCCCGCCGATGATTTCGGCTTTCACCGTCATTTCGGCGTTGCTTCCCGTATAGGCGCTGCCTTGAACGAACAGCTGGCCGCCCGCGACCGAATACGTGATCGTCGGAGCCGCCGTGCCCCTCAGCCGGCTGAAGATGCGATACACGTCAGATACGACGCCGCTCCCGTCCGATACGAGCGACAGCAGCACATGTTCGCGGACGCGCCAGCTGGCGGCGCCGCTCATATCCGTAAAGTCTGCATTCATAAACGTGTCGACGACAAGCGTAATTCCATCCGGATAAAAATGGTCCATAGACAGCTTCACCGGTGCCGCTTCCAGATTGCCCCGCATTTTGCCCATGCGGCTCCCTCCCCGGGACAGCGTGAATCCTTTCGTATCGGGGATTGCCGTGTAAGGCTCCAGGTAGAGGATGCCTCCCGTATTGGATCGGGTCGGCAATATGAGCAGATTGACGCCCGTCTGCTGCCGGATCGCGCCCCGGATCGTAATCGCGTCCGTCACGCATTGGGTCGACTGTCTCACAGTTCCCCCTAACGTGATCGACCGGCCTATGCTGACGAGTTCGCTGGCGTAGGCTCGCGGGTTTTTTCTATCCATAATGTTAAGGTCGATCGTAATATTCCGGATGGCGGTATCGTCCGTATCGTTCTGATGCTCGATGCAGACGGGCCACTCCGCTCCTTCCGACGAACGCTGGTTCATGATGACGTGCACGTTGCTCACATCGTCGTAATAAGCTTTGATCAGGACGTCCATGAAATAACGCTGACGAATCGAATTTACGATAGCCGTGTGATTCGATACCCCGACAATGAAGTAAGAACGGGCTACCCGATCGGTGCGAATAACTCCGTGAGCGTCGTCGCCCGACGCTATAAACCTTACTCCATACTCCGCATCGACGGACTCGACATGGTAATCGATCATCGTCCAAGTCGGGTCGGCCGGCTGCCTCCTGGCATTCCGATTCGTCATTCGAACGGTTTGCAGGGCGGCGAGACCGCGGGTGACTTTGGCTTCGATCCGCGCTCCGCAAACGGATTTGGCCGAGCTTTTCAACTGCACGGCTACCGGACCGTTCGAGTAAGGGGACTGGGGGTTAAATACGTCGCCGACCGCGTGGCATTCCGCGTACAGATCGTTGCAATCGACAAATTCGAATACGGGCGAGTAGTGGAGGTTGCCGGTTAGCCGATTCGTAACGAGCATCGTCGGCATTCCTTGAATCCGGATTCTGTCCTTCCCGGCGATTGTAAACACGGGCTGCTCATTAACGGCGATCTCGCCGATATAATACGTTCTCCCATGAAAGTCCAACACCCGGAAGGCGTCCCCCAGCACGGCAACCGCCGATGCGATAGAAGCCCGGTCGTTCGTCGCGCCGTCCGCTCTAGCCCCGAAATCGACCGGGTCCAGCACCGTGACGTCTTTGCGGAGCCAGCGTGTATTGCCGCCTCCGGTCACGGCGATTATGGTCCCTCCGTTGTCAGCCAGAGAACCGTCGGTCACCCGGATGAACAGGCCCCCGCCCTGCGGTCCCCGAATCCCGGCTGCCCAATCGTCATAGTAGCTGATCACTTCGACGATCTGTCCGTCCTGAACTCCCCCGTATAAGCGCAAAGCGGCTATGGACGCAATCGGGGCGGGACAAGGCTCCGCGCAGCCGCCGTTATTCTCCGCCGCGTAAGCTTCGTAGACACGGCCGCCATACATCGTTCCCAAAGCCGTCAGCCCTCCTGCACCGATCGCACCCAGCATCGCTCTCCTGCTGACGGAATGCCGCAAACCGGGGACTTTCCCCTCGGCCGACCCGGGAGCCGTAGCGTCTTTTCGCTCCATTCTGGAATCCCTCCGTTTCTCCGGTATAAGAACCGGATCGCCTAGCGTTCCGGACCCGTTGTCACTTCCCGACCAACCGTTCATACTGCTGCTGCTTGATCTCCACGATTCGTTCGATCCCCAGCTCCTTCAGCGTGCGGGTGAACGTCTCCCAATCGATCGGCACATCGCCGGTAATAAAGCCGGTAATCGTCTTGTCCATGTAACCTAGTATGCCGGGCATCAACCCGGATGCGACGGTAAGCTCCTGCGGCGTCGGCTCGGCGAACGGCTGGTTGTCGACCATCATACTCCGCACCCGCTGCGCCATCCCGAACGCCTTCGAATTGTTGCCGAGCAACGCCGCCGGCGACCTGGACAGCGGCCCCTTGGCCGCTCGGACCCACGGTGTCGGCGGATAAGCGCCGATCGAGCGGAGCACGTTGGCGGAATCCAATCCGCCCGGGTTGTTCAGCACATACTTCGTATATTCCGGCTGTCCGTTTACCATGTTGTAGGTGACGCCTTCGATTCCGAACGTCATCAGCCGGTTGCCTTCCTCGCTCGCATAAATATAGTCGAGCCAGCGGATCGCAATCTCTTTGTGGGGAGACTTCCTGGAGATGACGAAGCTGCCGCTGACTGGCCCGTACTTCTCGTACAAAGGCTTGTAGCCCGGCTCCAGAGGCGGAAGGGCCAGCAGCCATCCCGCATCCGGGGACGCCGCTTTGCGCGATAAGCTGTCGAGCTGGCCGAGCCGGCTCAGAAAGTGCATGCTCGCTCCGACCTGATCCCGCGATACGCCGGCGATGATGCTTTCCTCCGTCCGATGCAGAAATCCGGGGTCGATCAGCCCCTCTCCATACAGTTTGTTCAGCCAGACCACCAGCTTCTCCGCCTCCGGGGTAAGCCATTCGGCGCGGACCCGTCCGGACTCGTCCGGGTAATAGCCCACACTGTAGAACAGATGCAGCCCCAGCGCATTGCCGAACATCGCCAGCCCCCGGTACCCGTAGTGCGGCATAAACGGGATTTCATCCGGCTTGCCGTTGCCGTTCGGGTCCCGCTCCTTGAACGCCTTCAATACGGCATACCATTCGTCAAGCGTTCTCGGCTCCTCCAGCCCGAGCTTATCCAGCCAGTCTTTGCGGATCAGGAAGCCGAACGGGTCCCAATATTCGCCGCCCGTCGTGACCGAAGACAACGCGTACAGCTTCCCGTCATATGCCCGCATCTTTTGCGCCTCCATCGGGTTATCTGCCAGAAACTGCTTGATGTTCGGGGCGTACCGGTCGATCAGGTCGTCCAGCGGCTCGATCAGCTCCTCCTCGATCGCTTTGCGCAGATCGACCGGGAGTGCGAAAATGTCCGGCACGTCTTTCCCCGTCACGAGCTTCGTCTGCATAGCCGCGCTGTACTGGCTGAAATGCGAAACCTCCCACCGGATCTTCACGCCTGTCCGTTTCTCCACCTCCTGCCAGACCGGCAACTGCTGCGACAAGCTGGCGGGCGCATACCAATTGTCCCATCCCGCATAGTGCAGCGTAACCGAACCGTCCGCCACGATCGGCAACTCGGTTCCGCCGGCGCGCTCCGGCGCTTCCGGTTCCGCCGATTCCGCCGGAGCTGCCGCCGTGCAGCCGCCCGCGAGAGATATCGCCGCCAGAAGCAGCGAACCTCGCATGAGAAGCGCCCTGCTCATCCCCCATATCCTCCAAATCGTTTCATGCTGTCGCGATAACAGCGCTTTCATCTTCATTGTAGCAACCTCCCTGGCGTGCGGAAACGGCACGATCTCTAGTTATGGTGCAAAATTACAGCGTCTTCCAAGCCGCCGCTCTGGACGAACGGACGTTAGTACGCAGCCCGGACGCTCCCAAGCGGCTTCAACCGGTATGCGGCAAAAACTCCGGATTGCAACGATAGGTAAAGGCCCCCTCACCCGGAATGACAAGTCCATTTTTTCTACTTTTGATCCTACATTTTTAACCGGAGCTTCCAAAAAAGGAAATTCCGTTGACAGCGCATTCATTTTATCAACATAATGATCGTACGACATGTAATCATCCTAAGACCGGAGGGCCGCCATGCCGTATCGAATCGTAATCGTCGATGATGAAGAGGACATCCGGGAAGGCTTGACCGATCTGGTCGATTGGGCCGGACTCGGGTATACCGTCGTGGCCCGGCTCGAGGACGGCCGGGATGCGATCTCGTACATCGAGAGCCATCCCGTGGACGTGATTCTGACCGATATTAAGATGACGTTCGTCTCCGGACTGGAGCTGGCCAAATATGTGCACGACCGGCAGCTCGATATCAAACTGGTCCTGATCAGCGGCTACAAGGAGTTTGAGTTCGCCCAGCAGGCGCTGAGCTACCAGGTGACCCATTACTTGCTGAAGCCGACCAAGCTGCAGGAAATTCATCAGGTGTTCCGCGACGTGAAGGCGAATCTGGACAAGGAAAAAGCGGAGAAAGAACAATCGCTCGGCCTCCTGAGCCGGAACGAGGAGATGCTGTTCATGCTGCGCCGGCAGTTTTTTGCCGAGCTGGCCTCGGGCGCGCTGACCGGCCGGGAAGAGATCGAACGGCGGCTTCAACTGATCTGCCTGCCCGCCGATCCGGAACGCAGCCCCTGCTGCCTGTATGCGATACGAATTCAGCAGGATGGCCCGCTACCGGACCCGGGTGCCGCAGACCCCGATGTGAACCGGATTCTCCGTTTCGTCCGGCATGCCTACAAGCACGAGCAGGACCATCTCCTGCATATCCCGCTGCACGCCGAGACCGGGGTGATCCGGATGGCGGCCCTCGGCCTGGGAAGCGGAATGCCGGATGCCGCTTCTATCGAGGAGATCGAGGAGAAAGTCGCCCTTCATTTTGACACGGTAAAAAGCAGACTTCACGCCGTTCTGGGGACCACCTCCGAGCTGGAGCAGGTTCAGTCGTATGCGTGCCTGCTCGACCTTGCGCGGCCCGAAGCCCGTACCGGCGCACAACCGGAGCCGGTCGCGACCCGCAGCGGCGCGGCCTCCTCTCCCCAAGACCCGGACGCGTCCCGCTTCGATCCGCTCGTGATCCAGAAAGCCAAGTCCTATATTCAAGAAAAGTATAATGAGGATCTCTCGCTGGAGGATGTGGCGGAGCACGTGTATTTAAGCCCCGTCTACTTCAGCCGGCTGTTCAAAAAACAGACGGGACGCAATTTCACCGACTATGTAACCGAGATCCGGATGCTCCGGGCGATGGAGTATTTGCGTCAGCCTCAATATAAAGTATACGAGATCGGTTCGATCGTCGGCTACCGGAGCGCCAAATATTTCTTCAAGCTGTTCAAGCAATATGCCGGCTGCACGCCGACCGAGTATCGCAATACACTGCCATAGGAGACCCGCCGATGAAAGAGCGGTCCAACATCTGGTTTTATATTAAGCACTTTAAGATTCACAGCATCTTTTTGCGCAATTTCCTCATCATCGTCTGCCTGATGATTCTGCCCGTGGCCGGCATGAGCGCCGCCGTATATGTCGTCTACGGCAAAGTGATTCAGGAGGAGATCGGTGCCGTCCATCACATCGCCTTATCCCGGCTGCGCGACATGATCGATATGACGATCCGCGAGGTGGACGAATTCGCCCTGCAGGCGGCTGCGGACCCGGCGGCCGGACGGCTGTTCGCCGAGCCCCGCCCGGACCGGGCGGATGCCGATTTATTCAATCAGATCCACCTGCTCCGCCAGCGGCTGACACCGGTTACGAAACTTAGCAGCCAATTTATTAATTCCGTTTACTTATACATGGATACGAGCGGATATGTGCTGTCGACCAATCTCGGGCTGTGGGATTCGTTATGGTTTCTGGACAAGGGCTGGATTCCGGAGTACGAACGCCGCAAATCGTCGGAGAGCTACTGGGTATCGGCAAGAGAGGCTACGCAATATGTCGGGGAGCAGCGGGAGCGGCATTTTCTGTCTTTTTTCTACACCGCCCCTCTCGATAAGAAAAACAAGCGAGGCGCCATCGTCGTGAATGTCGACGCCGCCCGGCTGGGCCAGTTTATAAACAACGTTAGCGACCCGTACCTGGAGGACATCTATATCGCCGACCGCGACGGAATCGTGCTGTACAACCGCGATTTTTCCCTGATCAACCGCCGGCTGTCGGATATCGAGCCGCTCCGGCAGCAGATGCAGAATAGCGGAAGCAAGCCGGACTCCTTGTCTTCGGAAGGGACGACGCGCTCGATTACTTCGCTGCGCTCCCAGTATAACGACTGGACGTTCGTCTCGGTACTGCCGCTTCAAGTCGTTCAGGAGAAAAACGCGTACTTGCGCCGGTACGTGTTCGTCATCTTCGCGGCCGGACTGGCCGTCGCGCTGCTCCTCGCCTTGATCATCGCGGCGAAGGTGTTCCAGCCGATCCGCAAAGTGTTATCGATCGTGGAAAATCCGGACAAATGGTCGGCGGTCGAGCTCGAACGCCGGGAGCCCCGTCTGAACGAGATCCGCCAGATCGCGGCGACGATTGTCCGCTCGCACGGAAAGCGGATCGAGCTGGAGCAGGAGCTGCGCAAAAGGCTGACGCTGCTAAAGCAGGCGCAAAACGTCGCCCTGCAATCCCAGATCAATCCGCATTTTCTGTACAACACGCTGGAGACGATCAACTGGAACGCGATCCGTCTGACCGGCGGCGAGAATAAAGTATCGGAGATGATCGCTTCGCTCGCGATGCTGCTGCGGTTGTCCTTGGAGACCCCGACAAATCTCATCCCGATCCGGGAGGAGCTGGAGCATGTCCAGCATTATCTCGACCTTTTGGCGGTCCGTTACAAGAACAGCTTCGCCATCGAGTGGGAGATTGAGGAGTCGATCCGCTCGTGCCGGATACCGAAAATTACGCTGCAGCCAATCGTCGAAAATGCGATCTACCACGGCATCAAGCCGAAGCGCGGCCAAGGCGTCGTACGAATTACGGGACGCCGGCAGGGGGAGCAGATCGTGCTGGACGTAACCGACGACGGCGTCGGCATCGGCCCCGAGCAGACCGAGCGGATCAATGCGGCGATGAAAGAAGACTACAGCGAGCCCGGCGACCATATCGGCATCAAAAATGTGAACCAGCGCATCAAGCTGACGTTCGGCGACGAGTATGGTCTCGCCGTCAGCAGCGAGCCGGGGATCGGGACGACGGTGCGGCTGACGATACCGGTGGTGGAGTAGGGGATGCCGGGCTGAATGTACGCGCTGCGTGAATGATAATACCGGGGTGCAGCTTCGACCACGGCGTAAAACCGGCCGTTGACGCCTCCCCCCCTCCAGCCAGTCTCTGATCTCCGGTCTACGAAAGCGGTAGGGAGGCTCCGGACAAAAATGCCATTGCGGCTTGCCGAGGCCTATTGCCAATCCGCCCTATACCACCTCGGCACCGTTAACTCGAACCGGTCATGATCGTCGATCACTTTGTAGATTTTACCCAGCATAGAGTCCAGCTCCTCCGGCTTCACCTTCAGAATCCAGACGACCGAAGACACGATCGTCATCGCCACATAAAGCGAGTAGAGCCGCCAGAACGATTCGTCCGGTTCGCTGTGATCATAATATCCGTGGATCTGCCCGACTGCAAACGGCCGGCTCACGTCCGCGCTAAAGAAGCCGACCTTCAGAAATTCATGAATCGGATCGCCCCAGTCGTACCTGTTGAAATCGATCACTCCCGAAAGCTTGCCGCTCGCTACGACCAGATTACCGGTATGGAAATCGTCGTGCTGGAACCGATTCGGCCTGTCTCGCATGAGCGGCAAATGACGGTCGATAAAGGAGAACACCGCGGACTCGTGCTCAATCCGGACTCCGCACTTGGCATACTCCTGACGGTATCGCCGGTGCTTGGCCTCCGCCCTTTCCTGCCACGGCTTCATGTCCGCCGGACCTTGAATCCGATGAATCTTCCGCAGCTCCAACCCGGCTTCGACGCCGATCGCATACTGATCCTCTACGGACAACAGCGGCAGCTGCTCGGACGCCTCCTCTCCGTGTATGTAGGAAACGATCATATAGCCGAGCCTCTGATCCGGCAAAGTGCCGATATCAATCGGTCGGGAGCATCGCACCCCCTGCTCCTCCATCCTCTCCAGCGCACGGAATTCCAGCCTTTTGTTGGCGTCTTGCTCGATGCTGTACGTTCTTAACAGGCACAGCGGACGTTCCTGCGGGTCATAGACGATATACTTCGCGTCGCTCGAATATCCCTTATTGATCCGCTCCAGCTTGGCGCTGTTGCTCAGCGCAGGAATCCCTTGGCGGAGCTGATCATAGTCGTACGTGGTATCGCTCACGGTTATTGCTCCCTCTGCTTTCTGTATTGGATTGCCAGTTCAAGAAGCTAAGTTTTGAATGGCTACCGGATTCCAATATAGGATCACTTGATACAGGAGTACAATAATCCCGATAAAGATTCCAAGCTTCACCATCATCTTCTTCATCGTCAGCCCTTACCTCCCGCTGTTTCGAATTACGCTAACAATTATTAACAATATGACGTTGAAGGAGACCAAATGGTTGCTTGTTTATATTCTATGGTAGGAGTATTCGCACCTCCCGTGCCCGGCTGTGTGCATCATTTCCCCCATCTATTAAGAAAAACCGTCCGGGCGGACGTTCCTTTGACGTACAAACCGATACGCTAACGCGTGAAAGGGAATGGATCCCCCTTCCTTCGTTCCAGCCGCTCGCCCTCAGGTCGTGTTGTCTTTTTGCGGTGGTATCGCTAACGAACCCAGCAACCGTTATCAGAGCCGAATGCGAGTGTTTGAATTTGCAACGAACTCTCGTATCGTTATTTCCGCAAATCGGATCGTTTTTTCTCCACTTTGGGTTCAATAACGATCCCCGGATTCGTTACGTCTGGAATAACGTCGTTTTTCAGCAATAAGCACCCTACGATTCGTTAGGCATTGTACTTGAGTATACGTTCTCAAACGCCAAGGAAGGAAACTCCTCCATTCCCTTTAGCACCGTAAAAATCAGTAATAATCTTAATCTTTCTGGCAGATCAGAAGCCCTTCTACCCACGAAATTTTATAAATTCTTATATGTACAACGAAAGCAGGCCGCCCTGCCCGGCAGCCTGCTCCCTCCCCTATCGTCTCCTCTTCGGATTCACCATGCTTTGCGCTCCCAATCCTTCTGACGCTCCTCGCGAAACCGCTGCACCCATTCCTCGGCTACCTCATCCGCTAACCGTTCCAGCGCCGGCGGGGCGACTGCTACATGATCCGTCGGAATATCCAAGAACTTCAATACGTCGATAACCGTTCCTTCGTAGTCTAAAATAAAATCTTCGTAGACAATCGTAAGCGGAACAATCCCCGCCTCGGAGAAGAAATCTTCCAGGGCGGCTTCCCGCATAGCGCATTCGGTAAGCAAATGATCAATGGCTTCAAACTTGTACTTATCCGCAATATCGTGCTCCTGCGGTTTCTCCCCGTGCTTCCGGTGCCACTCTCCGGATACGATCGCCCTCCACCAGGATACCGCCAATCTTACTTTATTTCTCCGGGTCATAAAGATATGCTTGTTGCAGTTTGGGAAAGCTTCGCTCCATACCTCGGCTCGGGTAGCCGCAGCCGGCATGTCGAAGATCGTTCGAAATGAATCCATCCAGCGGGAATCAAATGACGTTTTTAACCCGAATACGCCGTTCGGCGTCGTCCCCTCTTTCCAGATCTGCTCCATGTCTTCCTTAGTCATCTTGGCGGGTTCTCTACTATGCAGCCACTCACTCGGATCGCCCGCTACCCCCGTCGATGATAGCGCATAATTCAGCAGCGTGCTGCCCGTACGCTGTGAAAACCAAATCGTATAGCTTTGCGCCGGTCTCATCGTCTCACCCTTCCTGGTCGTTCTGACCCAAATCGCCCCTTCCCAAAATGATCTCACAAAATAGTTAAAATTCGGTAATAAAGATTTCCTTTAGTCGAACTATCCTCTATCTGGCCAAGCTGCGGCCTTCAGCCGTCAACGGCGAATCCACATCAGGGTCGTCAGCCGCTCCTTTTCCTCTTCCGTCGGCAGTGGAAGCAATCCCTGATGAACCATAGATTCCAGCATCGCAAATACGATATGCCCGCCGTCGTTCATCGCTTTAAACACAATTTCTTTATTGGAAATGTGCCGGGGAGCGAACGACTGCCACATGCCGATAAAGTCGTCGTGTACTTGCTCCAGTATCGATTGGGCGCCGATTTCTTGAAGCGCGCTTTCCAGAATCTCAATAAATGCCTCATATTGATCCGGCTTAAAAAACGGGATCAGACACTCAAGCGTTCCTTCTCTAGCAGAGACGAAACCTTTCCGGACCATCCGGCTGATGAGTTCTTTGTCGTATTCCGTATGGCTTGCCCCGGACTCCATCAACTGTATGATGTGGTGCATGTCAACAATATCCGGTGCATTGAAATCCCGCCATTTCATGCCCGACCACCAGGTCTCCATCTGAATGGCGGAATACTTGCCCGAGTTCCGGCTTTTTACGCCGTTGGTCCCGTATTTTTGAACTCTCGTGAAATCGGTCAGATTGGCTTGATATTCCCGATCCTCGTATTGGATTGCCGCCTGCACAATGTATTTACCGCCGTCTTTTCTTTCATCCGGCCTATACTGGGCATAATATTCTTTGCCTTTGACCCGGTTGTACTGGTAGTTGATCGCATAGGGTATAAACGCCCACAGCAGAAATGCATCGCCGCACCTGCTCCCATGAAATCCGATCGCCTTCCATTCCTCCAGTCTCGATGTCACTACCCGGAAAAAGAGATCCGCCGTCTCCTCGGCTTTGGCTTTCAAATATTTCGCTGACGCCGCACTGCTCTTGATGTCCGCAATAATGAAGTTAGTCTGGTACTTGTCCTTCCCTGCCTTCCGGATCAGATCGGAATACTCGAGTTTCCGGACAGTGTCTTCCACGTAAGCGCTGGATACCCCTAAGGTGCGGGCGATTTCCTCGATCTTCATCGGCTGCTCGTAAGCGGCGATTGCAATATTTTGGGACAGCAGGGTGTCGAAGTAGTTGTTCGGCTCGCCTTTTGGACCCGGACTGCCGCAATGCCCTACCATCAGCCGGACCGGCTTCAGACTCAAAGTACCGATGCCTTGTTCCATGTTCATGGCCTCCTTCATTTTTCCGCGCGCTTCATGGAGATGCCATTTTACCGTTCCTATCGGAATATTCAGCTCGTCCGATATCGTTTTCACACTTTTATTCCCGTAATAGTACATCACGCTAATGTTTCGGTGAAGCCGGCCCAGGTAGCTCATCTCCCGCCTCAACCGTTCGAGGCTTTCCTTCCATTCATGCTCTTCTTCCGTTGTTCTTGAATCGTCCTCCAGCTCTAAACCGTCCAGACCGTACGTCCGCCAATACCTCTTTTCTTTGGACAAGTAGTTGGACCAGGTGTAGCAGCAGATCGTATGAACCCATGCCTCCATCTTGTCGATCTGCCGCGCCGATTGAAGGGAATTCAGAAGAGACAACAAAATTTCCTGGGTCAAATCTTCAGCGTGGTGATGATTGCCTGTTTTACGGAGTGCAAAACCGAAAATTTTCTTGGAATACTCGCTAATTTCGGAATCGGTAAAAGATGCAATTGATTTCATGCAGATCTCCTTTGAAGCGTTCTCGTTATATAAAGTAGGAAAAGAACAGAGTCGGTTGGCGATCTTTGTTTGTTTTTTAAAATGTTATAACAAAAGAGAAGCCGCCTGCAGCGCGGTCTCCTCCATGATTCGTCTGCTATTCCCCTTGCTTTCGGTGAGAGCCCCTACAGCAAAGCCTGCAGCCTCACCAGCGCCTGCACACGGTCCAGAACCTCCAGCTTGCTGTAGAGCTGGCTGATATAATTGCGGGCGGTCCCTTCCGCGATATGGAGCTCCGCAGCGATTTCGCGGTTCGTATAACCTTGCACGATCAGCTCGGCGACTTCCCTTTCCCGCTGCGTCAGTTCGATTCGTTTGCTCCACGACTCGGCAGCGCTATGGCCTTTGGACAGCTCCGTTATTTGGTGCACCAGCTTGGTCGCTACGGACGCCGGCAGGATGTATTGGCCCGACACGGTATCCCGAATCGCCGCGATCATTTTGTTGGTATCCATATCCTTCAGCAGATAACCGCTGGCGCCGTTCGCCATGCCCTCGACGATGTATTTATCTTCGAGATACGTGGACAAGATGAGCACCAGCGTCTCCGGAGAGCTTGCTTTAATCTGCTTCAAGGCGGTAATCCCGTCCATGTGAGGCATCTGTATGTCCATCATGACCAGCTTCGGACGCAGCCGGGCCGTCATCTCTACGGCTTCCAGCCCGTTCGTGGCCAAACCGACAACGCTCATATCTTCCTCCAGGTTCAGAATCGTCCCCAGACCTTCTCGGATCAGCATCTGATCATCCGCGATCACAATCGTTATCACAGGCCAGCCCCCATTCGTTATACTCCGTACGGAAAATTAATCCGCAGCATGCAGCCTTTGCCGGGCTCGGTATCGATGTCCAGAATGCCTCTTAGCTGTCTTACGCGATCCCGCATCATTTTAAGCCCGAAGCCCATCTCGATCTCCCCGCCGCCCGCTCCGTTGTCGGCAAGACGGAACAGCAGCTGCGAGCCTTCGTCTCTCAGACTGAAACTGAAGGCGTCGGCGCGGCCATGCCGGATGCCGTTCGTTAACCCTTCCTGCAAAGCATGGTAAATCACCTTTTTGTGCATAAAAGAGATGTGGGAGATCGGGTCGATGACGGCATGAATGCGAACCCCCGTATTCCGCTCCGTATCTTCGATTAGCAGTTGCAGCGCCGCCTCGATATCGTAATACTTGTCTTCCTTGAGCATGTGGACGGAATTTCTGATTTCGTTCAAGCTGTGGCGGACCAGATCCTGCGCTTCACCCAGTCTGGTCGTGGCACTGTCCATATCTTTGTGCAGCAGCCGCTTGCCTGCTTCGATCTGCAAGATCGTCGACGTAAGCGTATGCCCGACAATATCGTGAATCTCTTGCGCGATCCGCGTCCGTTCTGCATAAACCGTCATTTCCGCAAGCGCCTCCGACGTGGCCTGCATCGACTTCTCCAGATCCCGCGTCCTCTCGACCACTTGGTCCTCGAGATTATTTTTCAGATGCTGCATACCGGAATACAGCTTGGCATTGGCAATGGATATCGCACCTTGCGAGCTTAGCAGCTTCAGCACGTCCTGCCGGCTCTCCGTGAAAACGCCTGTAGACAGGTTGTTGTCCAGATACAGCAGGCACACTAATTTATTTTGATGCATAATGGGCAGGCAGAGCACCGATTTGAGCCCGTTGTTTTTCACATACTCGCTTCGCTCGAACATTTCGCTGCTCGCCACATCATGAAGCACGAGCGTCTCCCGGGTTCTTGCCGTGTAGCTAATAATGGCGGTCGGAACCAGATTGTCCGCTTCGGAGAGCGGGACCGATTCGATGTTCAGCTTGTCGATCGTGCCGTACGCCTCCACCTTCCACTGTTCTTCATCATGGAATAACAAAGCCCCGTACTCCGCCCCTGCATTCCGGATCATAATGCGCATCAACATATGAAGCAGCCTGTCCATCTCCATCTCGCCGGATAACGCTTGGGCGGACATCATCACCGAGCGGTAGTCAATCTGCTCCAGATTCGTCTCCGGCGCCGGCTTCCTGGGCAGCAGGTGGCCGTACCGCGCTTCCAGTTCCGCCGTCTTGGCGAGCGCCCCCCATTTCAGATACGACTCGTAAGCCTGGTTCATATACATTTTGGCGAGCATCGGCTTGTCGCGGCTGATTCCATACTTGGCGAAGCATTCCGAGATGATCGCCTCGTCGTGGGTATACCTGCCGGCGCGGGCGGACTCCAGCGCTTGTTCATATAAGGTTTCGGCCCGGCTGTGGCGGTTGCCCATACTCGCCGCTTCCGCCGCAGCAAGCAAATATTTATGCTCATACAGGTCCGCCGATTTACGTGACAGCCGCTTTAACCGTCGTAAGCTTTTTCGGATTTGCTGCATGAGCTTCGCCTGTTCCTGCCTGCTGCTGCCCGGATAAAATTGTTTGAGCACCAGTACAGTGTAATAGTGATGCGCCGACTCTTCTATCGCCGTCGAGGCCAGCGCCGCCCGGGCTTTCCGATAATCCCCCATAATGTAGCCGGTAACGAATCGGGAAGTCGTCGCCGTTCGGATCATATCTTTCTCCGCAGTCCTGACCGCTTCTCCTGTCAACAGCCCGGCATCCGGATCGATCCGCTCGAAAGGGTCGTTGGGCGATTTCTGTCCGATCAGCGTAACAAGCAAATCCGCCGTTACCGCCGCCAGCTGCCAGTAAGTCGGATTATTCTGTTTGCGCAATTGAGCCGAATGAGCCAGCAGTTGGTTGTATATATATGGCAGCGGATAGCTGAAATGAAACAACAACCCGCAATTAATAAGCATGCTCATGTTAAAGTGTCCCAAATCGCTCCATTGCAGAGCAGGCTTCTGGTTATCCCCCTCAAATTGAAGCAGCAACTGGGGTTCGTACTTGCGCCAGCTGCGGTAGCAGAGCGAGAAGACGTTATAAGCCTGGGCGTATAATCTCGGGTTGTCTTTGGCCACCGAGCAAGCTAACCTCGCCCACTTGTAGGCATCCTCGTACCGGTTAAAGTAGTAGTGCTGCAGCAGCGCATATCCCGCAAACCCTTCCGACGCCTCTGGCGTCAGCCCGTATTCCAGAGTCATCTCCAGCATCGTTAAAATGCTGTGCAGCCAGCCTTTCTTATTGCTCTCGAAAGTCGCGTGAGCGGTGTACACGAATACGGACATCGCCGCTTTGCGCCGCTCATCGGTCATCGGAGGACAAGCGTCGAACCTCTCGACAGAGTGCTTGCGAAGCTTCCAGCGAACCCGCATCAATTGGCGCAGCAATTGCGGGTAACCGGGAGCGGTGCTGAACGGTATGCCTAACAGCTGTAACGTTTTCTCTCCCAGACGGATGACTTCTTTATGATTTTCCCGGTTCAGCTCCATTTGGATCATCAGCATGTACACTTGGGCGCGATCGGAGTCTGAGTTCACTTTGTCCAACAGAAGCTCGAACAGGCCTGCGGCGTTATCCAGATGACCGCTTTGAAACTCCGCTTCCACCCACTCCCGGTATACCTGATAAATAAGCGGATAATCCTCCTGCCAGCATGGCTCGTCCAACGCATCGGCCGCTCTGTGCAAATAGTCGAGTGATGCTTCCAGCTCCAGCGCCGCTTTCGCCTGCAAGCCTGCCTGCAAGTTCAGCTCCGCCAGCTTTCGCTTTTCCGCGGGGACTGTAATATGTGCTGCAGCCTGGTTCAGATGATACAGCACTTCATCCAGACGCACATCGGCATGATCCGTCATCCGCGCGGCCAGCAGCCAGCCAATCTCCCCGTGAAGCTTCATTCGCTCCTGCCCGGGAACGGCTTCATACGCCCGCTGCCAGATCTGGTCATGTTGAAACCTGTAGGAATCGGGTTCCCCGTAAGATGGCTGGATAAGCCGCTGGCGGGCGGCCTTCCTCGCCCATTCCGCCGCTTGCTGTCCCGGCACTCCTGTAATAATCGAGAGTATCGGCAGATGAAATTGTTTGCCCAGAAAAGCCGCTCTTCCAAGAATATAAGCTTCCCGATCCGGCAACAGACCGACCGATTCCGACAGTGAAGCGGCGAGAGACTCGTGAACGCTAAGATCCGCGATGCTCCGGATATTCCAATTCCAGATGCGCTCCTGTTCGTCAAAGGCGATCATTTTACGGTCCAGCAACGCTTGAAGAGTATGCTTCAGGTATAAAGGGTTTCCTTCCGTCTTAAGCAGCAGCACATCCACTAACTCATCGATTCCTTCAATGCTCCCCTGGAGAAGCCGGGCGATCGATCGTTTCAGCTCCGCGTGCCCGTATGCAGAGAGGTGAATCGTCTGCACATGCGTGTTCGTCTCCAGACGCTCCATGAGCGTTCTAAGCGGATGCTGTGCAGACAGCTCGTTATCCCGGTACGCCCCAACCAGTAACAATCGCTCAGTTGCAGGGTCGCTCATCAGATCGGCCGCATAACGCAGCGAAGCTTCGTCACAGTCCTGCAGATCGTCCAGAAACAAAACCAGGAGCTGATCCCGCCGCCAAAACACTTGAAAGAAACGGTTCATGGCCGCATGCCGCTTCCGCCGCCTGTCCGCCTCGGACACGGTTGCCACTACGGGCTGTTCGCCGATCAGCAGAGCGAATCTCGGCACCATCTCGATCAGCAGCCGCCCGTCCCCTTGCAAAGCTTCCACCAGGTGACGCTTCCATTCCTCCAACTGAAGGGCACCTACCGTTAATAAGTGCGACACCAGCTGGTCGATCACTTGCCCCCACACTCTATAGGGAGCCAGATTACCGTCTGACGCAGCTTGGCATTGTCCGGACACAAAATAACCGTGGGCAGGCACCACCGTGCGGATCGTCTCCATAATCAGGGACGTTTTCCCAAGTCCGGCTTGTCCGCTGACCCAGACGATCTCGGCGCTGTTGCTCTCCGAGACGCGCTGAACCGCTTGTACCAGCATCTGCTGCTCGATCCGTCTGTTAAACAGCCCCTCCAGCTTGTCCCACGTATAGGAAACATCATGATTCGCCAGCGGAAAACGCTGCACCTTGCCGGTGACCCGCAATTGAACCAGACATTCCTGCAGATCCGACCGGATGCCGTAAGCGCTTATATACCTGGCGTCGGGCATCTTCTCCATACATTTGGCAACAATATCCGAGACCATTTTGGGTATCGATTTATTTTTGAGATACACCGGCTCCGGCGTGGTCGCGATATGGTGGTACACGATGTCCAGCGCATCGGGCGACTGGAACGGCAAGCTGCCGGTAAACCACTCGTATAATAAAATGCCGAGCGAATAATAATCCGAACGGTAATCGGGGACCATCCCCGTTCGTCCCGTCTGCTCCGGAGACAAATAGGGCAGAACGGAGGCCGCTCTTCGCGTAACGCGCGAGAAGGAACGGCTATCCGTGGAGCACGACCGGATATCGATGAACTTCGCTTTCGTCAGGTCATCGCTAATCATAAAATGAAAAGGCGTCAGCTCGTTGATCCTCATCTGCTCATGATGCAATTCCCGGATGCAATCCGCCAGCGCAATAGCGGCTTCCAGAAGAGCGGGCAGTTTGAGAGAAGCTCTTCGCGTATGCAGCAGATGGGCCAGCGTTGTGCCGCCGGGGTCCCGGAAGAGCAGGACAGGACGGTCGGCAGCCGTTTCGAGACTTACCGGCTCCAGCACGCCTTTCCCTTTTAATTGAAGCAGCCCTTCGTATTCATATTGAAAAGCAGCCGTCTCTGTTCCTGCGGAGCTATCGTTTGTCGTTTTGGCTATATACCGGGCATTGTCTTTCGTCCGCAAAACGCGATAGATGCTTATAGTCTCGTTGCTTCCGATTTTCTCGACAACTTGATATCCCAATAGCTGAAACATGATTCACCTGCTTTGTCATATAGAAAAACTATAGCTTTACGCACATCATATCAAAATTTAAATTTTCCATAAAACGAATCTCTTAAAATAGTTTACAATAGGTAAGGCACACCTCCTTCGTTTACTACCCAGGAAAGATTTGGTGAACCCCATGAATATACAAGATGCGTTTACCCTGCTGTTCACACACGGAATACCGATCTTATTTTTTATGTACATGGCTACGGATGTACTCTTGCGGAATCAGAGAAAAACGGAACACATTCTGCTATCCCTAATCGCCGTTTGCTACATGCTGCTGTTTGTCGAAGAATATGTGAGAAACCAAGTATCCATCGAATACAGCCCGGTTCTTTCGTCGCTTTGGCTGAGCAGCGTGGGGATCGTGATCCCCGGCCTTTGCTTTCATTTTCTGATTAAATTCTCGCAGCTTGACAAAAAGATGCCGCGGTTTCTATATCCCTACATCTTTTACTTGCCGCTTTTATTTGTCGCCGTCAATCTTGCATCGGGAGCAGGCTTCATAGCGGCTCAAGAATTTACTCAAGCCGGTTTGTGGAAGCTGCCCGTCTATAATGCCGGCTACTATATAGCGATGACCGCGAGCATATTCACCGATCTTATTTATCTAATCCCGCTTCTGATCGCCAAGTCCAGATCGGTCATCCCGGAGCAGAGGTCGATCTACAACCAATTGATCTGGGGCGTAGCCGTGTCCATCCTGTGGCATGTCGCGTTCGGCTATATCAACTACGGGGATACTTTGCCGCCTTACCCTTATCTGTACAGCGGCATCGTCTGGTGTTACTTCTTAAGGCATACGATGAAGAAACACGACTTCTTAAATTTGTACGACAAACGGTTCGAGAAGCTGTTCCAGCTGAATCCCGACGCCATTCTCCTGATCGACAGCAGCGGCAGGATCAAAAATGCAAACCCGGGAGCCTCGCAGTTGTTCGGTTCCATGGACATAGACAACGTCCGAATTACACATTTGCTTGACGCCGAGATTAAAAACCGCATAACGTCCAAAGTGCCGATCAAGCAATATGAATCCGAAATTCAACATAACGGCAAGCGGATGTCCCTGCTCGTCAATGCCGATTACGTCTGGGTGGACAATGAGCATCATGTCCTTTTGATTTTGCGCGACATTACGGCCCAGAAGCAGCACCAGGAAGAGATCCGGTTTTTGGCTTACCACGATCCGCTTACCCGGCTGCCGAACCGCAGATATTTCTATGAACGTCTGGACGAGGCCCTGCAGTATGCGGAGCAGCATCGGGAGACGCTGGCGCTGCTTCTGATTGACCTGGACAAGCTCAAAATATTGAACGATACCCGCGGGCATCTGGCAGGCGACGAAGCTTTGCAAAGGGCGGCCCAGATTTTGCAGGAAACGATCGGAGACCGGGGCGTGGCCGCACGTATGGGCGGAGACGAATTTATTGTATTCATCGGCCGTTCTCCGTCCCCGCAGGACGTTCAGAATACAGTTCAACAGATGCAGCATCAATTCGCGTCATTTCTCGTGAAATACGGAAACTTGCCTCTGGGCATGAGCATCGGAGTCAGCTATTATCCGGCAGACGCCGCCGAAGGGCAAGCGCTCATCAATCTTGCAGACCATGCGATGTTCGAGATGAAGCGGCTGCGCGCTTGAACAGCGTCGTTCTGAAGCGAATCTGAATCTGAAAAGGGTTACTCCCAAGCAGACGTTCCTCTGTTGGAGTAACCCTTTTATGGAACTGTCAGAAGAACATCGATGTCCGAATAACAGTTCCACCTAGGTTATCTGTACCTATCCCGCTTCTTCACCAATCGAATAAACGTTGCCGATTGCCAGTTCAATCTCGACATAGGTGAAGCCCCCATTTCAGCATTTTAATTAGGGTTCGACTAATCTTAATTCATATCGCGGTTATCCAATAGTGATCGGTGTCATTACTTTGTCATATGACAATGGGAAGCAAGTACTTTTTAGGGGTAAATAGTCAGGTTCATGCGTCCGGAATGACCTTTCGCGTGCAGACCCACACGTTGGTGCGCGGGAGGGGATGGGGACCTTCGCTCCAGCCGCTCGGTGATGAGGTTTTGCGGAACAGCTCGACTCCGGTTGAAGTCCGTTCCCCAGATCTGCTTCCCCTCACAGGTTACGGTCATAACCGGTATTCAAATTCGATTTCATGGCGAATGGGGATGCCGTCGAAGCCGATGAACGGGATCGATGGCTTTACCTTTCTAGCTTCCGTAATCGCGTGCGGATGGACCGCTTTCAGATCGAACCCTCTTTTCTGGTAAAAACGGATCGCCTTGATATTATCGTTGGACGTGATCAGCCATACCCTGCTGCAATTGCTTTTTTGGGCCCGGCGGACAACCGCGTCTATCAATTGGCTTCCGATTCCTTGGCCCTCCAGCTTGCTGTCCAATGACACGATCTCGCACTCGTCGTCCTGCAAGTTATACATGATAAGTCCCTTGATCTCATCCGCGACGCACGCCGCATACCCTGGCAATTGGTCCAAGGCATGGACTCGTCCTCTGGACACAACAATGGCCCCTCGAAAATCCCGGATTTGCTCTCTTAGGGTGTCGTTCATTTCTTGAATGATCATGGAAATTGCTTCACTCCTGCTCGTTTCGGTAAGGGAGCGTTTTCTTAAAATAAGCGGCGGACTCCTCATACCCGATAGACTTGTAGAATTCGCCGGCTCTTCTAGTTGCAAGAGCAACCAGCTTGGAACCTCGAGCGGCGGCCTGCTCCTCCACCAGGGCCATCAGCTTCTTGCCGATGTTCATTCTTCTGCACGCCTCTGCAACAAATAGCTCCTCCACCCAACTCACAACTCCGTTTGCGTAAAAGGTTGAATGGTGATAAGCCAATACGTATCCGATCAGTTTAGAATCCATCTCGGCAATGAACAGATCCGCATGGGCATCCGTCATCACATGTCGGAAAGTCTTGGAGAAATCCGCCCTACGGAGGGTAAAGCTTGTCGCTAGTCGTGTCGCTAGATCGAATAATTCGTCTTCATCTTGCAGAGAAGCTCTTCTGTAGTGAGGGCCAGCGATCGCCTTTTTTACCGCCCATGCCTGATGTTCATGAAATAATAGATCATCGACGTTTTCCAGACTGATCCAGACGATATCGTGGTCGTCCTCCACAGGCGCTTGTATTTGTTCCGTAAGCTCAGCTGTATAAAACATCCCGATGCTCAGCGAGGCCGCTGAAGAACTTACGTTTTTCTTCGGCAGTCCCACGTGGGACGTCAAAAAAAGACATCTATTCCCATATTTTTTGGGGGTAGAATGTCTTTTTTGTGTTTTAAATGGGTCTACTCGCTTTG
>NZ_JBYUPU010000059.1:0-37180 GCF_058135425.1 Paenibacillus sp. MAH-35 | reverse complement strand
CAAGCCTGAATATACTTGCCGAAGGCAAAAGACTTCTTGCTGTGTAATCCTTACACGAACTGTCGGAACGACAGGGTTAGCTTGGTGAACTTCTCTTCGTTAGAAGGGACTACCCAAGAATCTCGTGACTTTAGTCATGAGAGGTTCAAATGCTGAAATTATCAATTCAATGGAGAGATTGGAATGAAAAATATTCTCATCCAATACGCAAAGCGTTTTACCGATCTTAGTGATGCAGAACTTGAGAGGATCCTAGAAGAGATCCCTATGGCTGCTTTCAAGAAAGGAACGATCTTGTTGCGCCAAGGCGAGATCCCCGACAAATGCTACTTTGTTTTACAAGGCTGCGTTCGGCAGTATGCTTCGGATGAGAACGGCAAGGAGTCAACCTTTCAATTTTTTACGGAAGAGCAGGGAGTCACGATTTTCAACCAACATGCCGGCGATACAGCATCCAAATATTCTCTTGGTTGTGTGGAAGACTGCGTTCTGGTCGTCGGCGATCTATCCAAGCAACAAGCCATGTATGACATGCATTTCGGACTGGAGAAAATGATCCTCAAAATGATCGAAGAAAATCTGGGAGAGGCGCGCGATGAATTTGCCGCCTTTATTGCCGCCAGGCCGGAAGAGCGTTATAAGTCCCTATTGAAAAGTAGACCCGATCTGATCAACAGAGTACCGCAATATCAATTGGCCAGTTACCTGGGAATCACGCCCGAATCGCTCAGCCGCATCAAGCGACGTTTTGAATAAACAGCCTTAAGGCTGTTTATCGGTCAGAAGAGACAGTTTTCTTCCTTTTATCAAAAGCCAGATACCGAAACCTAATTCACCTATGATCATGGGGATGCTTAGGAGGGTTTCCAGCGATGATGCGATAGGTTCAAGTTGGGGGAAAAAACTGTCCATCACATGGACGATCACGTAACTGAAGCCTGCGATCGCAATCATGATGCTGAAGTATTTGGGAATATGCCGAGACGATAGAGCGATGAAACCGATGGCCAGCAGGTGCAGTCCGAACAGGATCAATCCTAATGACCAGATGGATTCGAAAGCTTTAATGGATAACATCGATTGAGAGGCCATTCCGTTGATTGATTCGTTGAACGGGGAAGTTCCTGCTCGTGCGATACGGCCGGCAACGACAAGATGTGAGACGGCAATTGCGAGCATGGCCGTATAAATTAGACGAAGCCAACCAGCCAATAAGGAGTATTCATGATGTATAGGCTTTAAATATACATAAAAAGCCCATGATACAAGTAGATCCGTGAGGATAATCACTAGCCAGCCTAGAATTCCGAACGCAAACAGCGAGCCTAATTGCTGGATGTTTGTCAGTGTCATCAAAGCGTCGTCATTGACGATCAGCGAAGTGTGAACATAACCATAAGAGAACGCTGCTGCAATGGACATGATGAACAAGGAAACGCCTGCGACGATCGCCGATGTGTGTTGAAGGTTTTGGTAATGTGTAGGTTTGATCAATTTCATTGCCCCCTTAATGCTTCCTATTGTAACCTGCAACGGAGGTTTGGTTCATTGACTTAAGTCAATGAACCAAAGTGAGGTCAAGTCGATATTGCGCCATACAACGATCGATCTTGGCCTTCCGGTCGGTCAGTTTCTATAGCGGCTTTATGGACAATCATCCCGTCCGACTTTCTCCATCCGTTTTTTATCACAGTCACACGCTCCACCACGCCGACCAAGGAGAAACGCCCGTCATAGGCGTTCTCCTTCACGTCACGCATGATCTTCTATTGCCTCTCTTGCCACTTGCTGCGCATACGCTTCACCCAGACCAATCAATTCATAATAATCCTATGTTACATCCTCCATACGCTGGATCACAGCGTCATTCAGGCTAAGCGTTTTGAAGCCTTTCTGGATGATCTCGTCCAGCAACTCCAGATCGTGCCGGATACGTGTCGCAGACTCCGGATTGCTAAATCCTGATTCATCTGCACCTTGTGTTTTTCTTGAACCGCGAACATTAGTCCATTTGGCAGTTGTTACCGTTTGAATGGTTGTTTTACCATAGGGAGGATACCTAATCTGTGTGGCAGCGTGTGACTTCGGCACCCTCTCGTTACAATGCGAACGGTGTTTTTTTATTTAGCAGAATTGCCGGCACGACTCGATAGGGTTCAGAAGAAAGGATGATAGCAATGCCAAATGATAACCAGGCTCGTCCCCCTGCTGGATCTGTTAGAGAAGTGGGTCGTTATCCCATTGACCTGACAGGTCCTCGCAGTCACACTCTTGTCATACAGCCCGGTGTGGGCAGTCTATCGATGGGGCCGCCGCATCTGGGGAAAAAGGCAGACCTCCACGTTGCCCCTGATGCGCGCATCGATTGGACTGTGTTTGATGCTTTTGCCACGCCGGCGGGCTCGCCCTGGCCGCGATTTCTGTACTATACAGGCAGTGACGCAAGCTTCCTGGACTGGGCGCAGATGCGTCCCATTGAAGAGATGACGTGGGCTCCGATCCTGTCTGCAGACACGGCGGCGGACGCCAGCCAGTCCAAATTGCATGGCTTGCATATCGAACTGGATGCTTCCGGGGGACATCTGAGCTTGAGGCTTCCGAAGCGGCAGAACTTTGAAAATTTCCGCTTGAGAGTGTCCGGCGATTTATCCCGCTTCTCGGCTGCCGGTGATCTGCCCTATTCCCTGACGCTGGCGCCGCGCACCGGCCGGCGTAAGGAGGATGCTCCTTTCGTGCTGCCCGGCCTGGGTGAGCTGCACCAGGTGACGAATCTGACGCTGCAGAACGCGCCAATGGGTCAGCCGATCTCGCTGGAGTGTCTGGACCGGTTCCCCAATCTGGAGTCCCTGAGTTTGTGGGGGAACTTCTGCGACCTGGATCGGTTGGCTCGTCAAACCCGGTTAACGAATCTGGAGATGCGCTTCATGCCTGATCTGGGTGAGCTGCCGCCCTTGGATACGTGGCCGCTGCTTGACCGATTTATCGCTTACAATGTGGAAGAGCTTACAGGCAAGCGCCTGAGGCAGCAAATGAAAACCCGCGCTAAAACCCGCCCGTGGACCGGACATGCTTCCGTGAGCCAATTGCGGAAGCCGGAGTGGTGGACGACCGAGTTCGGGCGCCCGTTCGCGTCCTGGCCTAAACGTCTGGCCAAGTTGGCCAACGAAGCTTACAACGCTGCCCGGGAAGCCTTGGCCCAGGCCCGCAGCTTTGCCGATGCCGAGGTGGCCATTACCGCTTTCACCGTACGCTTCAATACGCTCAAGGGCATCGAGACTACCGAACGGGAAGACCTTGGTGAAGCGGTATGGCAGCTCAGCCAGTCGAATCACTTGATTGGCGAGCCTATACCCGAGGAGATGGCTCAGCGCTGGTTCGATGCCGCGCGTGATTACTGAATGAACGGACTATCTTGAAAGCTTCGGAAAGGCGGAAAGGAGGGTTAACCGGTGATCACCATTTATGAGGAGCAGCGGAGAGGAGCCGTAGCGGACACCATCGAGCATTCTCATGCATCGCTTGAGACATGCCTGGACGTCATCCGACGGATGGACGGCTTCACCCGCAGTCAGTTGACGATTCAGTGCAGGGAGAGCATGATCATGATCGGCGGCGGCAGTCGCGAGTTCATCGTTACCGTGGAGACAAGCACTGCGATTCACAACCTTCTCGGCTCCCCGGAGGACGAGGAGGAGTTTGTCGAATTGACAGTAGGGGGTCAAGCCTGTGAATTTCCTCAGAAGTACATCGTTAGCTTTGAGCTGGTTGAATCTGCGTTCCTCCAGTTAGTAGCGGATTCATCTGCCGAACTGGACTGGGAGGTTATTGAGAAGGCTTAATTTTCGCCGATAGATCCTTATCAAAAGATGGGGTGGAAGATTGATAACTGTATGGCGAGAGTGTTGGTGAGGGTTGAGAAATCTCAAAGCAATAGCCAATAAAAATTGTCACTGGGAAAGTTTTGAAGAAAAAAATCAGGTGAAAAGTCGGTAGACTCGGGACAACCGAACATTATAATGGAAATCACAGACATAGATGAACCATTTTCTAGAATGGGAACATGAATCAGCACTAGGAAGAAAGCGATTGGAGGAGACCGCCTGTGGGAAGATCGTTTGCAAATTTGCATATCAAATCGAAAAACCTGGAGAAGACTGTCGGAGCATTAAGAAAGCTGAGCGAAGTGCACCCTGAAGTATTAGGCCTGTCGACTAACCGAGCAGGCTCGAAGGGTAGGGATCGATACGTTGACGAATTGCCAAAACCTGAGCATTCGGAGATCAACGTTGTCATGTACATAAGCAAAAGCAACGAGAGCTGGATCAGCGTGCTTCACGATTATTTTGTATGGGGCACGGTGAAGAAGGTCGGCAAAGCATTGTCCCGGCTGATCGAGGAGCCGGTGATGACGGCCGGCTATATGAATGAGGAAATATTCGAGTTGTCGTTTTTCCAGAAGGGAGACCTACAAGCCGAACGAATCTTCTGTGAGCCATGGACGAGGGAGGAGTATGGGCTCCCGGAAGGGCTCCTTCAGGATGATTATCTCCAAGAATCGTTGGATATTCGCACCGAGGAGCTTGACGATTTCATAAAGATTACGAGTCCGGAACAAGCCGTAAATCAGCTGTCGGCACTTGGAAGCTTGCCCATGTGGAGCGATTCGGAGTGGATCCCGCACGAAGATGAGCTCCGAACCCAATTTGAGAAATATGAATTTCATATTGAACGTGCATGAGTTTACAAAGAAGGAGAGGTGGAGGGGGGCGACGAAGATCGAATCAAACCTCTGATTTGGAGTAAGAAGTGGATCCCTTTTACGGATTTCGAAGCATCCTCACGTCTGGAAATTTTAAAGAGGTTCGAAGCCAACCAATTTTCATTGACTGACGATGTGATTGAGTTTGAAGATTTCTATTTTTGTTTGAATATAGTGAGGGCCCCGCTTGAATCTGTCTATGGAGGCAGGAATGAAACTAACTTTTCTATTAGATACGCATGGAACGTGTGTAGGCCAATTAAGAGATGAACTGCTGCCGTTAGAAGAATTAGCCGAAACCTGGCGGTTTCCGTATCATATAAATGTGGTATTTCGCGTTTTACCTGAAAATTACGGACGAAAAACATTTAGACGTTTTGATAGCAGGGATCATGTGCTGGATTTAGATATCAGCCTCATCTATGAGCAGTATCTGCGGATGTCTAAAAACGAACAACGCGAAGCCTTGGGGGCGTACCTCTACTCTTATTTGTCGGAATCGGTTGCTAAATATAACAAGCATGCAGATCGGGAAACCCAAGATCAACTTTTAGACCAGGTAAAAAACTGGATGTTGGAAAACAATTGGCTGCATGGAAAGATCAATAAAGCAAGGGAACTTCTTGCGCACAATAGGGGACTCTCTGAGGTCAGCCAACAATTGAAAATGCCATTAGAAGAAGTGGAGTATATCCTTCTTCGCATGAATGACTATGCGCCAACTGACGTCCATCCTGACAACGTTGTAGCAGGTAAAGCGCCGCCGTATCCTTTAAGTGGCAGGAGACAACTATGAGTATTGCGCCTCTTTTTAAAGGAGAAGGCTATTGTTCATGTTCTATACTTCGTCAAACAAACCGGATCTGGGCGTGTGTACGTCTGAATCCGGTTTTCTGGTCCCGCAACCGGAGTAATCCAGACAAGGACCAGCATACTGCAATGAGGACAAGCCTAGCGCTGCATTTCCGTTCGTGTCGAAGGTATTATAAAAAAAATTGAATCCTATCGGCGGTTGATTACGTATATCTATTGCCGGGCAAGTAAACATTATCTACATATTGGCAGAAGATCTTACCAAGGATCTTGAGGAGGAATTCAAGTTGGAGTCAGTGTGGTTGGAATATGCGTGGGCCTTACTTATCCTGATCGGTCTGGAAGGATTGCTGTCGGCTGACAATGCACTCGTGCTGGCGGTCATTGCCAAGCATTTACCGGATGACCAGAAGAAACGAGCAATCAACTATGGAATTATCATGGCCTTTGTTTTTCGGTTTGCCGCACTTTTTGCTATTTCCTTTATCGCAAATGTTTGGCAGGTGCAGGCGATTGGCGCGGCCTATCTGTTATACCTGGGTTTAAAGCACATCATCAAAGCGCGCTTCGGCAAGCAAAATGAAAATATACAGAAGGACCTGAAGAAAGAAGCCGCAGGAAAAGGCTTTTGGCCTACCGTAGGGAAAATTGCGCTGGCCGACCTTGCTTTTGCAATTGACTCCATTCTTGCTGCGGTGGCGCTTGCGCTGGGACTGCCAGACTCGCCGCTTGGTGATTTCGGCGGAATGGACGGCGGCAAATTTGCCGTAGTGGTGCTTGGGGGGATTGCCGGCTTAATCTTAATCAAATATGCGGCTACCTGGTTTGTTAAGCTGCTTAGTCAGCGACCGGCGCTTGAGACAACAGCTTATGCCATCGTTGCCTGGGTTGGAGTAAAGCTTGCCGTAATCACGCTTGCACATGAGGATATCGGAGTTCTGGAGCATCATTTTCCTCATAGCACGTTGTGGACTAGCATCTTCTATGTGGTCTTGGTGGCGATCGCCCTTCTTGGGTGGTTTGCACCCAGCAACAAGCCCAAAAAGGCGGGGACGGTTTAATACCGTACAGGATTTGCGCATGTCAGCGAAGCAAGTTACACATGGAAAAGGTACCTCTTAGGGGTACCTTTTTGTTGTAGTGCAGACCGGCTTGCTTTTGTCCGATCCTGACGATCCAAGCAGCGTCGCGATTTTGCTTGCACCTTACGTTACGTAACGTTTTATAATGGGATTACCGGTACATAGCTAGCGCCAAAGAGAGGATGATTATGAAGACAATTTGGAAGGTGGGGGATCTCGCCAGGCTGACAGGTCTTACTATACGAACTTTGCGTTATTATGATCAGATCGGTTTGTTCTCTCCATCCGGCCAGACCGAATCCGGCCATAGGCTGTATAACGAGGCCGACTTGTCGCGCTTGCAGCAGATCTTATCACTCAAGGAGCTGGGCTTGTCTTTGGAGGAGGTTAAGTCGGTAATGGCCGGCGGACAGATCAGTCCGCTGGAGATCGTTAATCTGCAGATCGGCCGAATCCGAGAGCAGATCCGGCTGCAGCAGAAACTGTTGGAGCAGCTCGGATATGTATCCAAGCTTTTGCAGGGGAAGCGGCCTTTAACGGTAGAGCATTTCACCAGCCTGCTTCAGGCGATGAAAATAGAGTTTGAGAAGCCTGTCCTGGAGCGGCAAAGGAATTTGGAGCGGCAGTTGGACCTGCTGGGAGACTTTCTTGCCAAGGAAAATGAAAGAATACAACCTGAGGAGGATCATTCATGAACGAACGATTCGTTAAGCATGCGACCTTCGTAGTCGAGCGAACTTATGCCGCGTCGCCGGAGCGGGTGTATCACGCTTGGGCCGACCCGGATACGAAAGCCAGATGGTTTTCCAAGCCGGACATTTTCGACTTTCGGGTCGGCGGGCGTGAGTACAGCAGCGGCGGGCCGCCGGAAGGTCCGGTCTTTATTTTCGAGGCGAGCTATCTGGAGCTTGTTCCGGAGGAGCGCATCGTCTATACGTATACACTGGATACGGGCGGCGTGCGCATTTCTGTTTCGATCGCAACGATTGAACTTATCCGGGTAGAGGACGGGACGAAGCTGATTTTCACGGAGCAGGGCGCGTTCCTGGACGGACACGATACGCCGGAAATCCGGGAACACGGTACCGGCCTAATGCTGGACACACTAGGGAAGATCGTGGAAGGGGAGGGATACGCATGACGGCAGCCGGCATTAATGAGCTCGTTTCCACGCGTGTATTCGATGTCTCCCGGGAGCCTGTATATCGGGCATGGACAAGCCCCGAGTTGCTAGCCCGATGGTGGGGACCGCGAGGGTTCACGAATACGTTCCACGAGATCGATATTAAACCGGGAGGCGAGTGGCTGTTCACGATGCATGGACCGGATGGAGCGGAATACCCTAACCGCTGCGTTTTTGTCGAGCTCGTGCCGCCGGAGCGGGTCGTGCTTGATCATCTGTCAGGCCACCAATTTCGGGTAACGGCGATTTTCGAGGACCTGGAGGGCCGCACCAGGGTCAACTTCCGCCAACTGTTCAAAGACACGGACGAGTTTGAACAAGCCAAGCCGTACTGCATGGAGGGCAACGAACAGAACTTGGACCGGCTTGGCGAGCTGCTTACCGAAGCGAACATTTAGTTTTGCAAATAGGGTTCCGAATCCGTCCAGGGATGTCGATCCTCTAGTCATCGTCAAACGAATAAATCATGCAAGAAGACACGTCTATCCAAGCGTGTCTTCTTTGTATTTGGGGCACAATCGAGGGTATTCCAATGAATTGGACGATTTTTCATATCCGGAATTGCAGTCATTTGTGTGCTATATGGCGTCTGTAGCCATGTCGGGTTCATACAGGCTAAAAAAATGGAGCACGAGTGAAAAATAATGGGGTTCCCAGTTGTATTAAAAGGGAAAGGGGGTACTGAGGTGTACAATTCATATGAGCTCAATGAATCTGTGCGGCGGGCCTTGGATCTATATTCGCAAAGCTTGATCAAGATTGCTTTTGCATACTTGAAAAACATAGCTGATGCCGAAGAAGTGACGCAGGAAGTATTCCTCGCCTACTTACAAAAGCGCCCTGTATTTGAAAACAGCGAGCATGAAAAAGCTTGGCTGATCCGAACAACGATCAATAAAAGCAAAAATATGCTAAAGGCCGGATGGTTCAAGAGCAGAAACCCTGTACCTGAAGACCTGAGCTACCTGCCAAAGGAAGAAAACGAGGTTCTGCAGGCGGTGCTGGCCTTGGACAAGAAATATCGAATCCCGATTCATCTGCACTATTACGAAGGATACTCGATCCAGGAAATTGCAGCTATTATGCAGGCTAAGTCGGCGACGGTAGGAACATGGCTTGCCAGAGGTCGTTTACTCTTAAAGGAGAAGATCGGAGGTCTGGAGGATGAAGAAATCTGCTTATAAATCTGCGATGTTCCACGTGAAAACGAGCGAGGATTTTAAAGAGGCAACGTATCGAAAGCTGATGCTGGAGATGGAAAAGGAAACTCCAAAACAAAAACATGAAAATCATCAAAAGGAGCGGCTGCTGCAAATGGAAAAGGCAACTAAACGGAAGTTAACAGGGTGGGCGGTCGGAATCGCGGCGTGCGCGGTGTTAGCGGTCGGCATTTTCACAATGAACCAGGATACCCCAACGACTGCGCCTAAACCCTCGGATGTTGTAACGAAGCCTCCGGTCATGGACAAAGTGGCGGTCAATATCGAAGGCGTCATCTCCGAAGTGAGCACTGACGGCAAAAGCTTCAAGGTCGGCGGTTTGTGGGTGACCGTGACTCCGGAAACCGGAATGGGCATCGATGGTCCAACGGAGGCTAAGCCTTCTGAAGAGCTGCTGCAAAAGGAATTTAAAGTGGGCAATTTCGTTTCCGGATTCACGACAGAGGATATAGGCACGGGCAAAGTGAATGCAACGCGCATCTATAACAATATGGCTCCGTCCAAATAAGGGAGCTCATGTAAAGGAATAGGTGGTACACCCGGCCTTACCCGCCGGTCGCTGTATGAATAAATAAGGCTGCAGTTCACTCTATGTGCGTACATAGAGACGAGCTGCAGCCTTTTTGTCGCGAAGATGGGTTCGGGCAGCTCTATCCGCGAGAAGCTAAGCGATAGTAGTTGAATCGCTAGGGGGAATAACCGGAGGTTAGAGGGGGGGATACAGGGACGTATCGGTTAACCTCAAGTTGGGAAACTTAGACGAATACAACAAGTTTGAGGGAGGATATCGATGCTCTATACGCACATTACCGTTGCCGGGAGCGGCGTCTTGGGGAGTCAGATCGCGTTCCAGATTGCCTTCAAAGGATTCGAGGTGTCCGTCTACGACATCAGCGAAGAAACACTGGCGCGGGCTCGGGAAAGAATCGAGGCTTTGAAGCCGCGTTACCAAGAAGACTTCGGGGCGACGGAGAAAGACGTTGCCGAGGCTTATCAGCGCATTTCGTTCTACACCGATCTGGCGGAAGCAGTCGCGGAGGCAGATCTCGTAATAGAAGCGATTCCTGAGGTGGTTCAGCTTAAAACCGATTTTTATAAAAAGCTGGGAGAAGCAGCTCCCGCCAAAACCAACTTCGCCACAAACTCTTCCACCTTGCTACCCAGCCAATTCGCGGAGGCGACGGGGCGGCCAAAGCAATTTCTGGCGCTGCACTTCGCCAATGAAATATGGAAGAACAATACGGCCGAAATTATGAAGCACCCGGGAACAGATCCGAAAGTGTTCGAGGATGTGATCGCATTTGCGAAAGCGATTGGGATGGTTGCGCTGCCTTTGCACAAGGAACAGCCCGGCTATATCCTGAATTCGTTATTGGTGCCGCTCCTGGAAGCCGCCCAACTGCTTCTGGTGAAAGATGTCGCCGATGTGGAAACGATCGATAAGACATGGATGGTTGCAACGGGAGCTCCGCTCGGACCTTTTGCGATTCTGGATGTGGTGGGGATTAATACGGCCTATCATATCGGACAAGCTAAAGCGTCGGCAACCGGCGATCCGGAGTTCGCAAAAATAGCGCAGCTATTGAAATCGGATTATATCGATCAAGGCAAGCTTGGACGGGCAACTGGCGAAGGATTTTACAAATACCCGAATCCGAGCTTCTTGCAGCCGGGGTTTTTGAAAGGCGAGTAGTGCATATGTACAAGGGAGAGGGCATCCGAAAGGGTGCCTTTTTACGTAAAACTGGGCTTTTTCCACTATTCCTTCGGCCGCTCTACTAAGCTACACTAGAGTTCAAGTAACGTTAAGCGGATGACGGATTGCATAGAAGACAGGCGTGTCATCAAGAATTCATGGATATTCCATACATACACACTAGTCATTAACAGGAAATGGGAGGGGTTATGCATGCGCAAGATATGGAAAAGGAGGATTTTGATCAACGATCCTGCCGCACTGGACCCGGTTCAGATTGAGCAGGACTTGCGCGGCGGCAACCAGGTGATCGTCCAGTTTTCTCATCCGGAGTATTATGGCTCCATCTTGGAGGAAGTGGATGAGCTCTGCGCGCGCTGGGATGAAAACTTTGGTGTGCGCTTCTACGGCCATCGCTCCCTATCGCTGGATTGCGATACGCTCTTGCGCATTCCCCATGTCAAGATGCTGCACCTCAATTGTCTCGTCCAGGCGCATAATACACAAGCCTTGGGCAAGCTGCATCACTTAACCAGTTTGAACCTGGGCATATACGAGCTGGAAAATTCGGATATTCTCGGAATGGACACCCTGCGGTCTCTACGGGATTTAACCGTAATTTCAGAGAAAAAGGTACTCAACCTGCAATACTTGAATGAATTCTCGCATCTGGAACAGCTGCATGTGGGAGGCAAGGTCAAACATCTCGATGCGATCGGTTATTTGGAAAATTTGAATTATCTCGCCCTGCATATGATCAGCAAACTGCCGCTGCATTTTATAAACCGGCTGGACAAGCTGAAAAACCTTCGCGTATTGCTTGGAGGCCGGGAACATATTCAGGAAATAAAAAACAATCAGATCGAAGATTTGGAGATTTGCCGAGTCCGCGGTTTACACGACCTGACCAACATAACAGATTTCCAATCGCTGGACCGGCTGGTGATCGAGGATCAGATCCAGCTGCGGGAACTCCATTTCGACCGGGAGATGGAGGCGCTGGAGGAGCTCACCGCCGTAAACTGCAAAGGCTTGACTCACTTGACGGGAATCGAGCTTCTGCCTAAGCTGCGCAAGCTCCGGCTATTCAAAACCGCCATCGACTTCGATTCGTTTATCCGTCAAAAGCTGCCCAGCTCTTTATCTATGGTGGAGTTTGCAACAGCAAAGACGAAAGTAGATCAGGACATCCAGGAGAATCTACTCAAGCTCGGTTATCAAAAATGGAGCGGGTGAGGACAAATCCGGTACCGGTCGCAACCGCGACTATCACGAAGGCACCCCGAACGGGTGCCTTTTACACATGGAATTCTTCCGTTTGCCATGAACGCGGAAGAGGTGCCGAACGTATGATTATTTTATAGGGCGTGCGGAGCCGGTTGGACGGTTCGAACGTCTTTTGAAGCCAGCCAATCTAGGCTTTTGTGGACAGTTTCCCACTTCTTCACTACAACAGCATATCTTCACTTGATTTAACGTCTTTTAAATACCATACAACTATCATATAATAGTATATATATTATTCTACTAATCATGCGATACGCTAAAGATCAGAAATGATCCAGAAAAGGTGTGTGACCAGGTCGCACTCCTGTCTTGCTGTGAGCGTGCACGGGAGCGCCTGCATCCTTTTCAAATATCAGCGTGTAAGGACGGTAAACATGAGTAACAGACAAACGAAATCAGACGTTATCTTAATTGGTGCCGGAGTCATGAGTGCGACTTTGGGGGCGCTGCTGAAGGAATTAGTGCCGGACTGGAAAATTTCGGTGTTTGAGAAGCTGGCCAGCCCCGGAGAGGAAAGCTCCAACGAATGGAATAATGCGGGGACGGGGCATGCCGCACTGTGCGAGCTGAACTACACCTCCGAGAAACCGGACGGTTCCATAGATATTAGCAAAGCGGTCAAGGTGAACGAGCAGTTTCAAGTTTCGATGCAGTTCTGGTCGTACCTGGTAAGCAGCAACCTGATTCGCAATCCGAACGATTTTATTATGCCCATCCCTCATATGAGTATGGTGCAAGGCGAACAAAACGTAGCCTTTCTGAAAAAGCGATTTGAAGCGATGATCAGCAATCCGCTGTTCCAAGGAATGGAATACTCCGAGGACCCGCAAAAATTGGCGGAATGGATTCCGCTTATCATGAAAGACCGGCCCCTGAACGAACCGATCGCGGCTACCCGAATCGAAACTGGCACGGACGTGAACTTTGGCGCTTTAACGCGGTTGTTGTTTGATTATTTAAAGAAGAAAAAGGTCGATATTCATTACAACCACCACGTAGATGATATTAAACGTGCCGGAGACGGCTCTTGGGAATTGAAAGTACGGGACGGCGGCGGGAAAGTCGAACGTCATACGGCCAAATTCGTCTTTATCGGCGGCGGGGGCGGCAGCCTCCCGTTACTGCAAAAATCCGGTATCCCCGAAGGGAAACATATCGGAGGATTCCCGATCAGCGGACTGTTTATGGCCTGTACGAATCCGGACGTTGTGGCCCAGCATCATGCCAAAGTGTACGGAAAAGCTAAAGTGGGCGCCCCTCCCATGTCGGTACCGCATCTGGACACCCGATTTATCGATAATAAAAAATCGCTGCTCTTCGGACCGTTTGCCGGGTTCTCGCCCAAGTTCTTAAAAACCGGTTCCATGTTCGACTTGATCGGTTCGGTCAAACCGAATAACGTCGTCACGATGCTGGCGGCCGGTGCCAAAAACCTTTCGCTGACCAAATACCTGATCCAACAGGTGATGTTGTCCAAAGAAAAGCGGATGGAAGAGCTGCGCGAATTTATCCCGAACGCCAAAAGCGAGGATTGGGATCTGCTGGTGGCGGGTCAACGCGTGCAAGTGATCAAAGATACGGTAGCCGGCGGCAAAGGAACGCTGCAATTCGGTACGGAAGTGGTCAGTGCCGCTGACGGATCGATCGCCGCCTTGCTCGGCGCTTCCCCAGGCGCTTCTACAGCTGTATCGGTTATGCTGGAAGTCATTGAGAAATGCTTCCCGCAGCACGTCAAATCGTGGGAGCCGAAACTAAAAGAAATGATTCCTTCGTACGGCGTGTCCTTGCTCAAAAAACCGGAGCTGATCGGCAAAATTCATACTTCGACGGCGCGGACGCTTGGTCTGGGCAGCGAACTGGAGCCGGTCAGATAACATTTCCATAACAGTAAAGTGAAGCGGCCTTTCTCCACTTGGGGATAAGGCCGTTTGGTTTCTCTTCGCCAGTCACGTCACAGGGTCACAGGCTGCCCAAATCCCGCAACGCCAATATCCCTCTTGTGTATGTTCAAGCGATTGTACTCGCAGCCGGATGGATACCGCCTATTGAGATTACAACAGCAATGTTTTCAGTACAGGTTCCAGCGCATCAGCCATCCGCAGGAAACCGAGATCGTTCGGATGCGAGCCGTCCACCGTACATTCATAATAATCTTCCCCGCCCAGCGAATGGGAGCCGTCGAAGAAATAGAGGTTCAAATCGCCTTTCTCCCGCAGCTCGTTCACGAGCGCCTGCTCGAAACGTTTACGTTCCATCCGCATCTCGTACAAGTGAGGCGTCACATCTTCGCGGGCATACCGAATTCGCGATACGACCAGGATGGGCGTCAGAGGATGAGCCGCTCTATAAATTCGGATAAATTCCGGAAGAGTCTCGCGGAAAAGCTCGGTGCTCACGCAATTGCCTTCATAATCTACAACCAGGCAGGCCGGGTCGTTAATCTGCGATACGATCTCGGCAACCTCCGGTTCTCCTTTGCCGCTGCCCGAGAACCCGAGATTGATAAACTCCAGAGGAATTCTGCGGCTCAAAATGTTCGTGTACGCCATGCCCGGCCGGGAGGCGCAGCCTCCTTGCGTGATCGACGTCCCGTAGACGACCACCTTTTTCCCGGAAACGTAACCGGGAGGAGCAAGCACTGCAGCGTGTTCATCCAAACCGACCGAGATCTCCTCTACCCCTTGATACAAGGGCAGGTTAAGCACGATATTCCGCATCGCGGTCCCCCAACCGGTAAATAGCGCGCATTCGTATTCCGTAAGCGTAACGTTATACTTGGTCGTATTCCCGTACCGCAAAGGACCGAATACGTCTGGAGCACCTACATAACAATCGACGCCGCATTGTCCGGTAGCCGGCATATGGACCATATTGGCTTTCCCTTTCAGCTTCACCCGGACGGATAAGGAAGTGGAATCCGTTTGAAACCGGATTTGCCCTCCTGCGGTGTGATTCGCCAGATGATCGACGGCCCCGGGGACGGCTCCGGCCGGCAAGGTCGGCAATCTGCGATATTTCCGTTCCTGGTGGAACCAGGCCAGCCCGGCAATCTGAAACGGCTGATCGATCGGGGAATGCCAACGAATGGCGGCTTCGAGCTTTTCATTGGGACGCATATTGGCGTCGTAAACCTCTAACAGATTTTTGGATGTTTCCACAATCCCAGTCCTTCCGTGTCCTATTTCCTTATGGATCCACCCCTTGAAAGGATGTCGCAGCTAAAGGCTGTCCCATAAATCTGCAATACCTCTCAGCGGCCTCTATGAGATGTTGTTCGCTTACCTTCAAAGATGGGAATAGGTTAAACTCGATGTCGATCCCTTTACTCTTCATCGTGCGTTTCCAGGTCCCGGCGATTTGACTATCCATGACGATGGTCGGTAGAAATACGCCGTTATTGCCGGGGACAATATGTCGGGCATATTCCGCACTTAATACGGAACTTCGGTCTTTATAGCCGAGTAGATATTCGTCGAATCCCGGAAGCAGGTAAACCTTCGCTCCTTCTTCCATTGCCCCAACGTGAACATGACTGGGCCCCCAGTATTCCTGCCCTTGCATCTTCTCCATCGCCAGCCGAGATTGAGCAGCCTCGACACCCTGTCTTGCATCCGAAAGCGTGATCCCGGCCCACCAGGAAAAATCTTGAACCGTTGCTGGCCCATGCCCGGTAAAATAACGCTCTGCGAGCAAAGCGAGCGCCTCGCTCCTGGGTATCTCCTTGGCGGCGGGCACCCACTCATCCAGCAAAACAAAGGTTTGCTGCTTGCCTTCCCTAGGTCCTAGACAAATGTGACCGGACACAGCCAAATGCCACAGAAGGTGATAACCCCGTTGATTGTTTGTGCCGATCCCATGATCCTCAAGCAATTGCATGAGATGGGGCCGGATTATCCGCTTGTTCCCCTGCAAGGCGTCATGGATGAGCTGCTTGCTGCGTTCGATGGTCGTCTGATCCAGTTCCAGTTGTTGAAGTCTTCGCTGATCCTGTGCCAGAACGCGCGGAGCCAGAAGCTTCAGGACCCATCGCACATCTTCCGGCAGTACGAAATGAATCGTGCCGCGCAGCGGCCAAGTCAGCATAATCTTACGGTCTGCGATGCTTTGCTCGATATCCGCGGCTGTAGCGGCTTGCATGCGCACTCCGACCGCCCACAGCGCTTGGTGATAATCCTGTGCCTGCAAAGCGCCGATATGCCGGACAACCTGTTCAGGCTTGTTGAACTTGTCGCCGGCTATATGCAGATTGAATATTCGTCGATATGGAATACTTGGTTCCCTCATGAAATGCCTCCGGTATTGGGATCATGGACTTTGATATGCCGCTTTAGCTCGACAGCCATTACCCGCATGCTGACCACCTAACCGTCAGGAGATAACGGTCCAGGATGCTTAGCTGTTCTTCAAGGCACATAAGCGCCTACACTCACGATGATACCGATAAGAGTAGTCAAATCGAAACACCTCGCTGTTCCATTCCGATCGGAAATGGGAAAATCCCCCTACGTCCATTTAGTTTATTAGTTTAATGGAGCGAAAAGGATAAGTCTATGTTTTTTGAAAAGTTTATACAATTTGAGAGAGCGCGGCATCGGGGAAGGAGACGTCTTCTTTCGAGCAGCCTAACCATCTCCAAGCGATTTCCCTCCCGCGGCCGGTTTGTTGAAGATTTCCATGTCGTAATACTTCCGCCCTGTTTGCACATTGCGAAGTATGGGATGATGGACACATCAAAGGTTCGAGGTCATCGGCTTTCCAACCTGTAGCTTCAGGCTATTGCGATCCTTCCTTCTACTTCATTGGGCGAACTAGGGTCGCAGCTTTCCTGAAGGATGTCTATTCCCGAGAGGAGGCATCCAGGCTATAATATTCCTTCCTTCTATTCCTTCTTCCAATGAAATTAGGGATATTGCTTTCCTGGAGTCTTATGAGAATCAATACTATCTATTTACGCAGAGCAAACAAACTGATCGCGAACCGGGGGAACGGGTCTAATCGGCTCCCGGAAACGGTTTTGGCTACAGCGATGAAAAATATCGAGCGTCTTGGTTTTACTTTCTCGCATTCCTTGATGCATACGGTATGTACGTTTTCCATGAAACAGATGGAATCGTTCTATCATCCGTTGGTGGCCGATCTAAAGAAGCTGGTAGGTGCCCATGTCGAATACAGACCGATGTATCCTAACTTCCCGATGCAAGTGATGGAAGCAACGGATGCGGAGCTGTACCTGAATGCTATCCGTCATTATCTTACATGGGAGGGTCCCGAGTATGAGATCGCGGACCCGGCTCCTTTACTGGATAAGGCAAACTTGAACGTCATCGATCTGGGAAGTAAGGCGGAGTTCCATACGATGATACGGCGGCTGATCGAAGCCAAAGTATCGATCTCCGGGACGGACAGGGAAGATATCGATGCCGTAATCGAGTGCGCGGATCCGAAGGAGCTGCATGAGATTTTGCCTGCCGGGATTCCGCTTAAGGAAAATGTAGGATTTGTGGCGGGTTCGTTATTGAAGCATGACAAGGCAAATGTGGAGCTGATCGGCCGTTACATCAAGACGGCCACCGATGTGCTTCGACTGGCTGTAGCTTGGTCGGACGGCGATGTCAGTCTCGCCGAGGCCACACGTTTCCGCAAATTTAAACGTTCCGAGAGACGGCTGCTGCTCGGGTTGCTGGAGCGGTGCGGCCCAATTACGGAGGATATGCTGAGATACAAGCAGCGCTGGATTCGGTTAGGCGAGATTTTGCATCCTTCGGAATACAAGCATCGTTATACGCGCTGTCAGGAAGCTTTCGATATTTTGCGAAACAACAAGCCTTTCACGACGTATAACGGAAGCCTGGAGGTCGCCCTCCAATATCGGAATACGTGGGCGGCGATCGACCTGCTGATGCGGCGTCCGGGCGAGTTCGCCAGAAGGCTGGACCACTTGCTGCGTTCGACCGAGTACGCGGAGTATGCCGTGCTGGCCTTCGGGGAAGTCGCGGACCAAGTATCGACACCTGTGCTGGTGCAAGTGAAGTCTCACTTTGCGCATCGTCACGAGCCCCAGCAGATGCGCACCGTGTTTCCGAAGGGAAATGTAACTAAAGCATTCGCTATCCCCCATACGCTCCCGGCACTGGATGCCGAAGTATGCCGAGACGTGGTGCAAGTGTGCGACCGGGCGCTTATACAACGGTTCGCCAAGCTGCCCCCGCTGGGGAAGACTTATATTGACGACCGTCTGAAGTCCTACAAGGTCCCGTTCTCTCAGAGATCGGCAAGCAAAGCGCTGCATACGATTGTGCGGGGAAGCCGGTTGCCGATCGGGGAGGGAGACACGATCCGTTTCTTCAGTTGGTGGAAAGAGGGACGGGTTGACGGCACGCCAACGGGACGCGTAGATATTGATCTGTCGTCCGTCCTGTATGATGGCGATTGGCAGTACATGGAGCACATCTCGTATACGAATCTCCGGTCGGCCAAGTACCGGGCCGTTCATAGCGGGGATATCGTGGCGGCTCCGCAAGGCGCGTGCGAATTTATCGATCTGCACCTTCCTTCCATCGTGAATTACGGCGGCCGCTACGTGGTGGCCACGCTTCACTCGTTTACGGCTCAGCCGTATTGCCACCTGCCGGAGTGCTTTGTGGGGTGGATGATGCGCAAGAAGCCGGGATCGGGCGAGATTTTCGAGCCTTCGACGGTTGCCAATAAGATGGATGTCACAGCCGATACGCAGATCGCGATTCCGGTCATCCTGGATCTGGTCGAGCGCACAGTCGTATGGACGGATCTGTCACTGACGAGACATCCTGACTATTACAACAACGTAGAGGGGAACCAGAGAGGGATGGTCCTGATGGGGAAAGCCATGACAACTTTGCGGAAACCGGACCTCCACGAGTTATTCCTGCTGCATGCCCAGGCAAGAGGCGAGATTGTCTACGATAAGGATGAGGCCGATACGCTATTTTCGGTGGAAAGTGGGGTTACTCCATTCGATATCGAGCAAATTATGGCGGAGTTCCTGGCTTGAGGGGTCATGGCCCATCATGGTAAGGATGTAAGGAGGAAGACACGGACCTGGCTCCATAAGAAAGGGCACCCGCTCCCCGGGTGCCCTTATGACGTTACGGAAGAATGTTCCCCGCCGAACGGAAAATGGCGTACCACTCTTCGCGGGTCAGGCGAATGTCGGCCGCTTTGCAGCAATCTTGCATTCTCCCGACATTCATCGTGCCGATCACCGGTTGCATGTTCGCCGGGTGGCGAAGCAGCCAAGCGATGGCGATTGTCGTGTTGCTTACTTCGTATTTGGCCGCGACTTCGTTAATCTTGCTGTTCAATTCGGGGAACTTCTCGTTGTCCAGAAAGACGCCTTCGAAAAACCCGTATTGGAACGGCGACCAGGGCTGAATCGTAATTTCGTGCAGCCTGCAGAAGTCGAGCACGCTGCCGTCGCGGTTGACGGCGGAGTGGTTGTCCATGTTGACGTTGAACCCTTGGGAGATCATGTTGGCGTTTGTAACGCTCAGTTGCAGCTGGTTGGCGACGATCGGCTGTTTGACAAACTTCTTCAACAGCTGGATCTGCATCGGATTCTGGTTGGAGACGCCGAAATGACGCACTTTACCCGAGCTTTCGAGCAAATCGAACGCTTCCGCCACTTCTTCCGGCTCGACGAGCGTGTCCGGACGGTGCAGCAGCAGCACATCCAGGTAGTCGGTCCGGAGCCGCCGCAGAATGCCGTCGACCGAATTCAGAATATGCTCCTTGGAGAAGTCGAACATTCCGGGACGAATGCCGCATTTGGATTGCAGTATGATGTTATCGCGAACGCCGGGGCTCATTTGAATCGCTTCCGCAAATACTTCCTCGCATTTGCCTTTACCGTAAATATCCGCATGCTCGAAAAAGTTGGCGCCTTCCTCAAGCGCGGCCTGAATGAACCGTTCGGCCTGCGGCTTGTCCAGCGAGCCGAGACGCATACAGCCTATGGCGATAACGGGTACTTCTAACGGGCTGACCCCGAGCGTGATTGTCCTCATTGCTTAACGCACCTCCGTTTTAGTATCCCTGTTTATTGTGGCACAGGCGAACCCCGCTTTCAATACTCGGGGACGGAGGGAGCGCTCCAATCGGCAGGAAAGCAATCGGAAAGAAACGAACGCAACCTTAGTTTGCTACAATTGGAAAAGAAATCTTCCGCTAATATAAGGAGAGGACGACAGGATATGAAAAAACAATTGCTTTTCATTCAGGGAGGCGGGCAAGGGGCTTATGCAGCCGACTTGAAGCTGGCGGCAAATCTGCAGGCGCTGCTGGGCTTCGAATGCGATGTGCTCTATCCGAAGATGCCTGACGAGGGGAGACCGGTTTATGGAGCATGGAAAGCCCGAATTGCAGCTGACCTATCGGTATTGGAGGGAGAAGCGATTCTTATCGGTCATTCGCTCGGCGCATCGTTTGTAATGAAATATCTCACTGAAGAAAAGCCGTCGAAGCCTGTTGCGGGCGTGTTTCTTCTGGCGGCTCCCTATTGGGGTGCTGAAGATTGGGAAGTGGAAGAATACGCTTTGGGCGAACGCTGGGTGTCCGCTTTTTCAGATATACAGCCTATTTACTTGTATCATAGCCGCGACGATGAAATCGTGCCGTTTACACATCTGGAACGTTATGCGGAAAGGTTCCCGGAAGCTATCATTCGCAAGCTTGACGGAAGGGGGCATCAGTTCAACAACGACTTATTTGAGGTGGCTCAGGTTATTAAGACTCTATAGGTAGTACTGCTTTGATAGGAATAGTGGCGGATTGCCGAATGTCGGCCAAATATGGAAATCCCCCTAGCCGATCTGGAAAAATGACAAGACACCCCCAGTAAACAGCTGTAAAAATATAGATACAGCTACTGCCTGAGTGAAGCGCGTTCCGACCCAACCTCATATCAGCTTGCGGCTCCTAATATCTACACGTTGTGAAGAGCCCGTCCCCCCTTAGTTCATTTACTATTCCCGGCTACCGCCCGATTCGACTCCTTATTCCATACCTGTAGATTCAAACTATCAAATGGACGTATAGAAGACTCGCTGTCTGCAAACCGAATGTGATGAGGAGGTGATCGGCCTAGTAGCTGCACAGAATCATCCAAATGAAACTAGGAGGAGTTAAGGCATGGAAGCTAGCGAACGTAGGTTTCGAAGTAAAGGGCTTGTCGTCTTGCTTGGCTTGAGCTTGACTGTACTGTCTCTCGGAATCTTTTCTACGACTGCTGGGGCGGCTTCTATTACGTGCAGTACGGCTTCTTGTTTCACCTCGGCCTTGTCTAATGCTGCAGCTGGCGACGTCATTACATTAGCGGCAGGAGTAACGTTCCCGGGAAAATTCGTGGCAAGCGCCAACGGCACCTCAGCGAATCCGATTACGATCCAGTCCGACAATTCCAACAAAGCGATTCTGGACGGCGGCGGGACGGATAAAAATTACACGCTGCATATTACAGGCGACTATTGGGTTGTGCAAAACGTGAAGATTACGAACGCCAAAAAAGGAATTGTCCTTGACAACGCCAACCATACATTACTCGATCAGGTCGAAGTGTACCACATCGGCGAAGAAGCCGTTCATTACCGGGACGGCAGCTCGTACAATACGATTCAAAATTCGTACATCTACGATACCGGTACGGTAAATCCGCAATACGGCGAAGGCGTCTACGTCGGTTCGGATGTCGGCAAATGGGGGAGCTATATTAAGGAAACGGATCACAATGTGATCCAAAATAACGTCATCGGTCCGAATGTACGGGCCGAATCGATTGATATTAAAGAAGGGGCAACGGGGACGATCGTCGAGGGCAATACGTTTGACGGAACCGGCATTTCCGGTGCGAACGCGGCGGACAGCTTCATCGATATCAAGGGCAATGACAGCATCATCCGGTATAACATCGGTTACCGGAACAACAACGCCAATATTAACGATGCGTTCCAGACGAACGAGAAGTCCCCGGGATGGGGGTACAACAACGACATCTATCAGAATACGGTCGATCTGAACAATACCACCGGCTACGTCGTCAACGTCAAAGCGGGGTTGGCCACGGTCTGCAATAATACTCGGACCCCGTCCGGCAATATGTATACCGGAGCGGTTACTACGTATACGAGCTGTACCGGAAGCGATACGATTGCGCCTAGCGCGCCGACAGGTTTGACAGCGACGGCCGTATCCGGCAGCCAAATCAACCTGAGCTGGAACGCTTCCACCGACAATGTCGGAGTTACCGGTTATGACGTGTACCGGAACGGCACTTTGCTGAAAAATGTTGCAGGTACGTCTGCTTCCGATATCGGGTTAACGCCAAGCACCACGTACAGCTACTATGTGAAAGCGAAAGATGCGGCAAATAACGAATCGGCGGCGAGCGCCACAGCTTCGGCTACCACGGAGGCGGGCACCCCGACACCGGTCGATGCGAAACTCCCCGTTCCTGCGGCGAATGTGACGGCAAGCACGTCCGACTCGAACGTGCCGGCGAGAGCGGTGGACGGCAGCTTGAGCACACGTTGGTCCGGCGAAGGCGACGGAGCGTGGATTCGATTCGATCTCGGTTCGAGCAAAACCGTAGCTTTGGTGAAAATCGCTTTCTACGATGCGACCAACCGGACGTTTACCTTCGATATCCAAATCTCCGAGAACGGCACAACCTGGACCACGCTTCAAACCGGCCTGCAAAATGCCAAAAACAATAACCTGCAAACCTTCGACGTGACTGATACCACAGCTCGTTATGTCCGATTGGTCGGTCATGGCAATACGAAAAACGCGTGGAACAGCTACACGGAAGTGGAAGTGTGGGGCAGGTGAAGGTGTGTTTAGAGCGTGTGTGTGAATAGAAGCAGAGCCTCCAAACCATTGGTTTGGGGGCTTTTCTAAGTAAAACGATGACGTGTCGCAGGCCGTTCATCGTGGCGGTTCGGCCTTGTGTCCCTGGTTGTGGGCAAGAGGGAACAAGCGAATAAGAGTGGTTTGTACCCTTTATTTTGTCCGAAAACCGCTTAGACGGGCGAATAAGAGCGGTTTGGAGTTCCTAAAATCCGCTATACAGGGGCAGACCCCAGCAGTCGGCTAAAATAAGGGGGGCAAACCGCCTTTATTCGCTTTAGTTTTTCGGGTAGGCCGAAAATAGCGGGTGCCAGAGGCTCTTATTCGCTTGAAAGCGCCCTAACGATCCATCCTTCAGCACATCTACGAATCTCTCCAAAGCTCGTCCAGCCCCAAATAACCGGGACGGGTCGTCTTCAGCCCCGCGACAGACTCCATAATGTGATCTTCCAATCGTTTAGAGGCTTGATCCACATCTCCAGCGCGCAGTGCAGCTAAAATCGATCTATGTTGTTGTGCGCCTGTCGGTATCGGGTCCAGATCTGCGCGATATTGCCGATCATAAAAGAGATCGTACAACATGACATATATACTCGTCTTATCCAATAACTGATCGGTCAAACTTACCAAGAAACGATTGCCGCTTCTGCTGACAAGGGTGTGATGAAACACTTTGTTTGCCGCGAGGTAAGCTAGCACATCGCTCTGCCCCAACGCGGCTGTTTCGTCATGGCAGGCCTCTTCCATCCGCTGAAAGTCTGCCTCGGTAAATTGGCCGGCCCCCAGCTCGAGCCCCATCAGCTCAAGCTTGGCGCGCATCTGGTACGCTTCCTGAATTTCCTCTTGCGAAGGCTGAATGACAAAAGCGCCGCGATTCGGAACGAGGTCGATCAGCCCCTCCTGCGCCAATCTGCGCAGTGCTGCCCGAATAGGAGTCCTGCTAACCTGCATCCGTTCAGAAATTATGGTTTCCAACAGCTGTGTCCCGGGACGGAGCTTGCGCTTCAAAATCGCTTGCTTCAAATCCTCATAGATGACTTGCTCCATAGACGACTTTTCCGATTGTGTCATAATGACCCCCTTGCATGGAGACGTGGCTTCATTATACTACTTTGCTTCCAGCATGATCCACATCTTCAGTTGACGAAAACGGCAGCCTCTTTTAAAATGAAATTGTAGAACAATATTGTTCTACAATTTTGCGCAAAGTTAGTCCCAACCTATGTTACAAGGAAGCGGCCGGACGGAAGGATGCTGGGTCGAATTTGGCGAGGAGCGTACATATGCAGGCGGAGAAATGGGTTGTTTATGTCCTTTTGGTTGTGAAGGCTTTCATCTATGGACTATCTGTTCTGTGGCTCGGCAAACTGCTGCAAAATATCGGGGTCTTAGATGTATTGGCCCTGCGTTTCCTTTTAAGCGCACTTGGCATTCTTGTGTTAGTCCGGCTTGGCATCATCAAGCTTCGTTTTCAACGGAAATCAATAAAAATGCTGCTGCTGGTATCTATTTTTGAACCGATTGGATATTTTTTGTTCGAGACATTGGGGATTCAGCGAACTTCCACGGTAATGGCCGGCATTATTTTAGCCTTGCTGCCGCTGGCTGCCCTCATCACGGAAAGCCTCATTTTGCGGGAAAGAACGACCTTGCTGCAGAAGCTATTCTTAGGTTTGGGGATATTGGGGGCGGTCATCATTGTTCTCTTTACTTCAACACAAGGAGGAAGCAGCGAGTGGATGGGAATTGTATTCCTGCTGCTGGCGGTAGTAAGCGGAAGTCTGTTTCTCGCCTTTTCGCGCAAGGCCTCGGCTTCCTTCAGCTCCATGGAAATTACAGCATTTATGAGCTTCGCCTCGGCCATCGTATTCAATCTTATTAATTTGTTCAAGCATGCGCTTGAAGGGAGTTTGGACCGATATTTCGTTCCTTTGGGCGATTTCGGCATTTTGAGCGGCCTCTTGTTCCTTGCATGGATCTGTTCACTCGCAGCTACGGCCATCAACAATTATGCATGCTCCCAAATACAAATCTCTTCCGTGTCGGCGCTAGGCGGGCTCACGATGGTCGTTACGGTGCTTGCAGGCGTTATTGTCAATCAAGACAGCTTTACTGTTACGCACTTGATCGGAACCATATTGATATTAGCAGGTAGTGTAGGGGTCAATTATTTTGGCGGGAAGGCCGGCCGGCAGAAGGGGAACGAGATGCAGAGAGGTATGGAGCAGAAGGGTAAAACTTTTCCTTAAATCTGCTCCATTTCAGAAGGAGCGATATTCAACTGCCCAGCCAATGCAAAAATAGTGTTGAGCGTAGGGCGGCGTTTGCCTCGCTCCAGCAAGCTGATATAGGTCCGGTCGAGCTTGGCCAGAAAAGCGAGTTCTTCTTGACTTAACTTCCGCTCTTCGCGAATTTTTCGTAATTGTTGCCCGAAAACAGCCTCGATGCTCAAGGATCATCACTCCTTGAGCTTTATTCTAAACGTGTGACAAATAGTCTACGGACTATAGTCACGGACATACAATCATGCAGGGGAGCGAGCAAACTCCCCTGCAAGCCAACATAACCCGGCGTCTAAGCCGCCAAATATCCTACCTGCGGCGCTAAGCCATCCTCCTACAACAACGAGCGATTACTCCAAATCCTCGCCAGCCTGCTCCTCAAACTCCAACAACCCTCGAAGCTTTTCCTTCCCCCCATCCAGGTGATACACCCCGAACTCATAGAAGGAATACCCGTATCCGGTCGCTCTTTGTATGCCTTGGAATTTCACGTAGCGGGCTTGGACCGGGTCAAATTGAACCGTTTGTTTCCCGTCATGGGCGGTGAGGATTCCGTTGTTCGTCCGCACGACCGGGGTCCACTTCTGCTTGTCGGTGGAGACCAGCAGTTGGAACGTGTTCGCACGGGCGTACTCCCAATCGATCGTGATCGTATCGATTGTTGTCCGTTTGCCGAGGTCGACCTGGAACCAGGTGTCGTCCCGGTATTCGCTCGCCCATCGGGTGGCCGGGAAGCCGTCAACCGCTTTGCCAGCGGCGTAGTCGGGTTTGTCCGCTTCTACCGAAGAGGCTTCCGCGGCTTGGTCCTGCGCCAGATTCCCGATCAGGGAGTAGACGCCTTCCTTCAACGTGTCGAACGCCCCGGCTGATATGAATTGGTGCTCCTTCATGATTTCCAGCTTGGCATTGAACTCTTTTACATATTTTTCGAAATAAGACCGGTTTTTCCGCTCGAACTGCTTCATCATGTCCAGATCACGAAGGAGAGCGCGGGCCGCTTTCGCATGGGTGATTTGGTTGTCCGCCGCGAACCGGTTCACCAGCGATTTCATGCTCTCCGGGCTGGCGGCCGTTTCGATGACATACGACGTTTTCCGCGACTTGCCCGCCGTCACGGTGACGATCAGTTCATGCTTGCCCAGCTGGCCGGCCAGATTCAGAACGGTACCTTGGGTGTACGGCTTCCCGTCAAAGGTGGCGGTTGCTTTGGTCACCCCGCTGCCGTCGTCATTCAGAACGCTCCATGTAAACTGAACCGGCTCCGTATCCGGCACCGGTACAGCGACTCCGCTTTGGAGCGGTTTGCCGTTCATCAGCACCTTGGCCTCCGGCGGGAGGGCGTCGTTTTTCACATACGTTCCTTTGACGAACTGGTACAGCCAATCATACAAAACACGGTTAGCCGGGTCTGTGCTTACCGCGGTATTATAAACGGCATCGTTGCCTTGGTAGTAAGCTTTGAACCCGCTCTGCATCAGGCCGGTATCCACGCCGCTGTTCAAATAATCGATATACCGCTCGCGGAATACGCCGTCAGTCAGCATCCGGTCGTCAAACTCCAGCTCCAGGGACATTCCGTACCGCTTGGCGGTGTTGGCGGCATCCTCCAGACGGTCGTAGTCCATCTCCTCGAAGAAATAGTTCGGCTGGAACGCTACGGCGTCAATCCCAACCTCTTTCCACATGAAGCTTTTGTAAGCCAGGAAATGCGGAATCCAGAAAAACTTCAAATCCATCGCATGAACCTGCGCGCCCACCGAACGAAGCAGATCCGGCCCTGTCGCGCTTGTGCTGATCTGCTCTTCCAGCCAGTACATCCCAACAAGCTCCAGATGGGAATAGCCCGCCTGCTCCCATCGGGTCTTCACTTGATCCAGCCACCACTGCACCGCCTTCACCCGATTGGCGAGCGCCTTCGCTTCTCCGACGGTGGAAGCGTTAAAGCTTAACGATTCGCCGTTCACCACGCCGAACGGGTCCAACCCCTCGCCCGGGTCGGGAATCATCAAGACGACTTTTTCCTTCAGGCCGGGCTGCCCCAGCTTGACCCCGACTTCCTTGGCCGCTTCATTTAACTGCTGCATATCGCCGTTCGCGGCGAACGTCTTATCCAGATACCAGGTCCAATCCTCCAGATTGGCTTTCCCGTCGAATCCCCGCCCGGTGGGCGAAGTCAGGCCGAGATAAAGCACTCCGTCAAATAGCCTGTCCACCGGCTCCCCGGCTTGATTCACATAGCTGATATTGGGGATGATCCGTTCTTTCGTCCAGTCGCCCTTGTTGTTCGGGTAGTGTCCGTTATAGAGCAGGCCCAGATTGTGAATGCCGGCGGTTGCTTCTCCCGGCTGCAAGAGTCCTACCGGATCGGCGGGAACGGTTACCGCTCCTTCCCGTTTGCCGTCCGCACCCCAGATTTCCACTTCATCGATCAGCGTCCAAGCCCGGGTATGCATCGGAAACGTCACTTTCACATAGCGGGCGTAAGCCATCTCCGCATCGGAATTGCCGCTAAGGATGCTGTCTCTGCTCCCGTCCCATTCAAAGGTTTCTTGTCTGGGCGGTCCGTCGCCCCACAACAGCCGGGTAGCCTGGTGGGAAAGGGCACCCCAATTCGTGTTGTCGTCGGAGACGTACATCGAAACCGACAAGGGCACGAGGATCGAATTCGTCGGCCAATCCTGCAGGAAGCGGGCTTTGACAGCCGAGATCGACTTTTTCTCGCCCAGATCGAATACGACCTCGCGCGTCTTTCCTTTCACATGTCCGACCCATGCCGGGTCTTGCCTGTCCAGCAGGCCGTACTTGCCGTCCGTCAGCTTGCGGCTGGTGTCCGGATACGTTGCCTCCGGCGCTTCCGACCATATATAATCCAGTCCTAAAGCAAGATTCCGTACACCGGGCGGGGCCTCTTCCGCTTGCACGGCGGGAACCAGTGTGAACAACATAACTGCCGTCATCACGATCGCTGCCCATTTTCTCTTCCAACTCATAAATCCAGCTCCTTCCAAGGTTTGGGACAAACAGCATGAACGTTGCCAGAATAAATCGCTTACAAATTTAACTGTGCGGGATACGTCCCCATGCGGGTCTCAGACTTTTCGCTTCCGGGCATGCCTCCTTTCCGAACGATTCCTTCTCTATAAGAGGTAGTTCAAAAAGTCCACTTTTGATCACGAAGTAGATACAGGAAGCGTATTCGATATCGAATATGGAATTCAGCCGGAACTTCCGGTGCTCACGTAGCTTTCACTACGCTCCGCTCCTCATTTCCTAGCTTCATCCCATCTTCTCGGTGCTGAAAACCGGACTTTTTGAACTCGCACTTTAAGGATCGAAGCATCCAGGAATCTTCTTACTGTAAGAATAGAAAAAGCGGCCGCTCTTTCTAAAGAGATAAGTTATGACTTTCGTATACATTTGTTTACCTGCTCCCGGCGGGCCGGCATGAACAGGGGCCGTGCTTCCAAACGGAGTGCCTCCACGTCAAGAGGTGTATATCGAAGTAAAGACTAGTATATGGTTGCAGGTCAGTCCCCTGCCTATACTTGAATTAGGAAGACGCTACCCGAAAGCGGCGGTGCTTCGGAACCGGTTAACGGACAGCAGGAACAACAGTCCGGACGGCTGTTAGACAAAATGGAGGGGTAGTATGAACAAGAAAACGAAGGCACTTTCGTTCAGCGCTTTGGCGCTTTGCCTGGCGATGACCGCATGCAGCAAAGACGCCAAAGAAACGCAAAACCAGCCGGATAACGCTACATCCGAACAAGGAAGTAAAGTAATCGAGGTATCGACGGTGTCGCCAAGCGATCCGTACTTGAAGTTCGATCCGGGCGAGAGCTTTCAGAAAAACGCCGTGTATGATGCGTACGAGAAAGATATCGGCGTCAAAATAACGAACAAATGGATCGCGGATACGAGCCAGTTCAAGGAAAAGGTGAAAATCACGATCGCCTCCGACGATCTTCCGGACTTTCTGCTGGTGAACGCGACCCAATTAAAAGAGCTGACCGAAGCGGATATGATCCTAGATCTGACGGAAGTGTACAACAAGCATGCATCGGAGGAAACGAAGAAGTTTCTGACGATGGACGGCGGCACTCAGATGAAAACGGCTATGTTCGACAATAAGCTGATGGGGATTCCGAGCTCATATAATCCGTATAACTACCAGTTTTTGTATGTGCGAACCGATTGGCTGAAAAAGCTGAACCTGCCCGAGCCTAAGACGATGGCGGATTTTATGAAGATCGCCGAAGCGTTCAAGACGCAAGACCCGGGCGGCACGGGCAAGTCGTACGGATTAGCGGTTAGCAAAAATCCGTTCAACAGCGACACGGGGGTAACCGGACTGCGGGCGTTCCTCAACGGCTACCATGCCTATGAAAATATTTGGATCGACGACGGCCGCGGCGGGCTGATGAACAGCGACATCCAGCCGCAAGTGAAGCAGGCGCTGGCCGCGCTGCAGGAGATGTTCAAGAAAGGCTTGATCGATCCCGAATTTTCGGTAAAAGACGTAGAGAAAGAAGCGGAGCTCGTCTATAACAACAGCATCGGCATGGTGTACGGGGCGTCCTGGACGCCGGCCCAGCTCGCCAAAGGCGCAGTGAAGGACGGCAAAGTGGTGCAGGAGTGGGGCGCGTTCCCGATCCCGTCCGTGGACAGCAGCCCGGCTTTATCGCAAATCGGGCTCGGTGTGGACGAATATTACGTCATCTCCAAAAAAGCGAAGCATCCGGAAGGCGTTATCAGGCTGCTGAACCAATGGATTGCGGTCGACAACCATCCGACGGAGGAGCAGAAAGTATACGAGTACGGCAAAGACCGCGTAGAGAAGGGCAACAACTACTGGCTGCTCAGCCCGCTTCGCGTAGGCAAGCAGATGGACAATAACGGGGAAGTGCTGCCGAAGGCGATCGCGAACAAAGACTCGAGCATTCTGGAGACGAAGGATCAAAGAACGCGGTATGAGCGTGCGATGAAGTATGTGAACGGCGATACGACCATGTGGTGGGAATATTTGATCTCAGGTCCGAACGGGGCGTATTCGCTGGTGCCGTCCATCCAGAAGAACAAACAGTATTTGCAAAACAAGTTCTATGGCGCGCCGACCCCGACGATGGCCGACAGGCAGGAGATTCTGCTCAAGAAGCGGGACGAAGTGTTCTTCAAAATTATAATGAATCAAGTATCGGTTGATGAGTTCGATAAATTCGTGGAGGAATGGAAGAAGCTCGGCGGCGATGCGATGACCAAAGAAGTGAACGAGTGGTACAAATCCAAGAAGTAATCGAACACGAAGCAATCGGGGGATGGGCGTAATCGGTCCCTCCCTCTTTTTTCGTTCGATCCAAGGGCAGCATCCGAAGTGATACAGCGAGGTGAATGACATGAATGCGCTAGCGCGGATCTGGAAGAGAGAGTGGCCGCTTCATCTGATGCTGGTTCCGGGAATCGTACTGGTCGTCATTTTCAGCTACGTTCCGATGGCTGGCATCATCATGGCGTTTCAGAAATACGTTCCGAACAAAGGACTGTTCGGCTCTCCCTTTATCGGGATGAAAAACTTTCAATTGCTGATCGATTATCCCGATATCGGGCGTATCTTTTTAAATACCGTATATATCGCATCGATGAAAATAATAGCCGGTCTGATCGTGCCGATCACAGTGGCCGTCCTGCTGAACGAGCTGCGGAGGGAGTGGATCAAGCGGACGTTCCAGACGCTCGTCTACTTGCCCCACTTCCTGTCCTGGGTTCTGTTAAGCGGCATATTGGTCGATGTGCTGTCGCCGTCCTCCGGCATCCTCAATCAGTTGCTCGGCTTATTCGGCATCCAGCCTGTTTTTTTCTTGGGCAGCAACGACTGGTTTCCGTACGTGATGGTCATGTCGGACGTATGGAAGGAGTTCGGATTCGGCACGATCGTCTACTTGGCCGCACTGACCAGCATTAACCCGTCGTTGTACGAAGCGGCGGAGATCGACGGCGCGGGGCGGATCAAGCAGACGCTGCACATTACGCTGCCCGGCATGCTGCCGATCATCATCCTGATGCTGACGCTGAACATCGGGAACGTGCTGAATGCCGGTTTCGAGCAAATCTTCAATCTGTACAGCCCGCCGGTGTACGAAAGCGCGGATATTATCGATACGTTCGTCTATCGCATGGGGGTGCAGCAGGCGCAGTTCGGCTTCGCTACAGCCGTCGGTTTGCTGAAGTCGGTCGTTTCGTTCATCCTGATCGCGTTTTCTTACTTGCTAGCCTATCGCGTGGCGAATTATCGCATCTTCTAAGAGCGTTCGCCTTGCAGAAGGGAGACTTACCGTGACTATAAAGACATCGCTAGGCAGAAAGGTATTCGTCGTGTGCAACTTCATCTTCCTGGCGCTCCTGTCCTTCCTGTGCCTGATGCCGATCATTCATATTTTGGCGATCTCCTTCAGCTCCGGAGCCGCGGCCGCGGCCGGCAAAGTGACGCTGTGGCCGGTCGAATTCACGACGGCGGCCTACAACAACGTATTCGGCAAGCCCGAATATTTGCGCGCGTTCTGGGTATCGGTCCAGCGGGTCGTGCTGGGCACGTCGCTCAGCATGTTTCTGGTCATCCTGACCGCGTATCCGCTGTCCAAGGAGACTCACCAGTTCCGGCTGAGAACCTGGTACGTCTGGTTTTTCGTATTTACGATCTTGTTCAACGGCGGTTTGATTCCTACTTACTTAACGGTAAAATCGCTCGGTCTGATCGACACGCTCTGGGCGCTGATCCTGCCGACGGCGGTTCCGGTATTCAACGTCATTCTGCTGCTGAACTTTTACCGCAGCCTGCCCAAGGAGCTGGAGGAGTCTTCGCGGATCGACGGAGCGGGGCATTTTACGACACTGTGGAAAATCTATGTGCCCTTGTCTCTGCCTGCGCTCGCCACGACGGGGTTGTTCACGATGGTGGGGCATTGGAACAGCTGGTTTGACGGAATGTTATACATGAATCATACTGAAAATTACCCGCTGCAGACGTTCCTTCAGACGGTCATTATTCAGATGGATTTCCGCTTCATTAAGGCGGAGAACGCCGAGCTGATGCTGAAGCTGTCGGATCGTACGAGCCGGGCGGCCCAAATATTCGTGGCAGCCTTCCCGATTCTGATCGTTTATCCGTTCCTGCAGAAGCTGTTCATTAAAGGGATCGTGATGGGGAGCGTCAAAGGATAACCGGACAACCAGGCCGCGACAGGAGAGTTTATGATGAACAGCTTGTTCTTTTTGCGCGATTCCTCGATTTTCAAAAAGATTATGGCTGCTTTCCTGGCGGCTTTGCTGCCGCTGATGGCGATTACATGGACGATCAACGAGAAGGGCGCGGAGCATATCCGCAGCGAGATTACGGAGTCGGTGCTGAACACGACGCGGTTTTATATGGATTCGCTGGACCAGGAGGCGGATCGAATCAGCCGGTATTTGCCGAACTATGTGATGGATACCGATCTGATGGAAGTGGCGGCCACGGGCAACGAGATGAGCTCGTACGAGCGGTCGCGCAACATATTGGACATTCAGCGGCGGCTGGAGCTGATGAAGCATTCCAGTCCTTTTATTCAAGAGGCCAAGGCGTACATTCCGCTCATCAGACGAAGCCTACTAAGCAACGACTACGAGACGTTTCTGGACGAAGACGAATATAAAGCGATGCAGCAAAATGCGAATCTGTACGAGGCTCCGTTCATTTTCTGGAAAAACCGGCTGTTCATCACGATGCGGTATCCGACGAATGCGGTCAAAAGTCCGATGTACATCGTAGGAGTCGAGCTGTCCACGGCCAAGATCAAGGAAACGCTGGCGCAAATCGGCCGCCCGCGCGGCGGGCAGAGCGTGCTGCTGAATATGGAGCTGGGCTGGGACATCGAGACCGGGATGGCTCCGGAGCTGCTGGGACAAATGAAATCGTTCGCGATGGAGAAGCAGGAGCTGCAGTCGGGCGAAGGCTACGAGACGATCGTGTACGACAATAAGAAGCATCTGGCCGTGTACAAATATTCGAGCCTCTGGAAGGCGTATGCCATCACCGTCATCCCCGAAGAGATGGCGCTCGGATCTCTGGATGTGTACCGGACGTTATTTTGGTGGGCTTGCGCGCTTGCCGTGTGTATCGTGCTGTTTTTCACTTATTTTCTGCTGCGGTTGATTTACCGGCCGCTTATGAAGCTGGTGCACTCCTTCCGCCGCGTTCAGCAGAACCGTCTCGACCCGATCGTCATCGACCGCGGTGCGGATGAGTTCGGCTATTTGTATCAAGCGTTTAACGATACGGTGCGGTCCTTGAAGACGCTCATCGAGGAAAACTACGAGCAGCAGATCCGCAATCAGCGGTCGGAGCTGAAACGGCTGCAATCGCAGATTAATCCTCATTTTTTATATAATTGTTTCTTTGTACTGTGCCGGTTGATTAAATCCGAGAATCAGAAAGAGAAGGCGTATCAGTTTTGCTTATATATCGGACAATACTTTCAGTTTATTACCCGCAACGATGAGGATGAAATCCCGCTGGAGCTTGAGGTGGAGCATTCGCGCACGTATGTCGAGATGCAGACGATCTGCTATGGGGAGCGGATTGAGGTTGCCTTCGACGGGGAAGTTCCAGCGATCTCCGTTCCGCGACTCATCCTGCAGCCGATTATCGAGAACGCTTATAAGCATGCACTTGGCAATATGCTCGGGCCCGGCGAACTATGGGTTCATAGCGAGCGGAAGGACGACGATTTCTCCTTGTACGTGGAGGATAACGGCTCAAGCATCACGGATGAGGACATCGGCCAGCTTCAGAAAAAGCTGCGGTATTCGTCGAAGCAGATCGAGGAGACGACGGGAATTCTGAATGTGCACCGCCGGATTCAACTGCGTTATGGAGAGGCGTACGGCATCACCGTGTCACGATCCGAGCTGGGCGGGCTGCGGGTCCGAATCAAACTGAGCGTAAGCTGAGAGGGAGGAGCGGCATGTATCGACTGCTTATCGTGGATGACCTTCCTATTATCGTCGACGGCCTGCTCGAGCTGTTCGAACAGACCGATCATCTGCAGCTCGAGGTGATGAGCGCTTATTCGGGCGAAGAAGCCTTGAAGATTTTGTCCGAGCGCCGGATCGATATCGTCGTATCCGACATCAAGATGCCGGGAATCGAGGGGATCGAGCTGCTGCAGGAAATCAAATCGCAGTGGCCGGCCTGCAAAGTGATCTTCCTGACCGGCTACAATGAGTTCCACTATGCGAGGAACGCTATTACCTACGGCGGTTTCGATTATATTCTCAAGGTGGAAAGCGACGAGAAAATCATCGGGTCGGTGGAACGGGCGATCGCCAAGATTGAAGAAGAGCAGGATCAGATGCAGATCGTCGCGAGAGCGCAGTCCAAGATGAGAATGGCGCTGCCCTCGCTGCAAAAGGAGTATATGTGGGGGCTTTTCCAAGGCAAGCAAGTGACGGAGGACGAGCTGAGGCAGGCTTTCAAAGAAATCGACATCCCGCTCGACGCCGCCCAGCCGGTTTATTTGCTTCTGGGAAGGGTAGACGCCTGGAAAGAGATGTTCACGATGCCCGACAAGGCGCTGCTCACCTATGCGCTGCAAAATATTGGCGATGAGTATTTGTCGGCGCAAGTGAGGAGTTACTCGGTCGTATTCGAGCTGTCCAAGATCGTGTGGATCATCCAGCCGAAGGCATCCGACGAGTCGTCTGGCCAGACCGGCAGCCTGGACTGGGTAAGAGCCCACCGCTATACGAGCGGCATTCTGGAGAGCGTGCAGGCGACATGCAGGAAGCTGCTGCGGCTGTCGGTATCGTTTCTGTTCGGAAGCGAGGCGATCGACTGGAGCCGTCTGTCGAACCGGTTTCATTCGCTCAAATACGGCCTGATGCAAGGCCACGGCTTGCTGCATGAGGTCATAATGACCGACAAGGACATTCAGAAGGCGGATGGTTCGGATAAGGCGGAAGGGTATCACGACGGAGTGTATCATGCCCGGGTCCAACTGCTCATGACGTGTCTGGAGAACAATCACCGGGAGCAGTTCAACAAGCTGTTTGTCGAGCTGACCTCGATATGGAACGACCCGGACGTCCCCCATGAGCGGAAAACGGAATTGTACCATTCGTTTTCGTCGGTATTTTTGTTTTATTTGCACAAATACCGGGACATCCGCGATTACGTCAATTTGCAGGTGGACCTCGACCGGTTGTTCCGTCATGACGATTCGGCTTCCTGGCCGGGGCTGATCGAATACTACTGGCAGATCGCTGATTGCTTCTTCGAATGGAATGCGCTGCGGGGCTCGCAGCTGCCGACCGAGGTCGTCGATAAAGTGCACCGGTATATCGAGGAGCATATCTCGACCGACATCTCGTTGACGGCTCTCGCCGATTACGTGGGCTTGAATCCGTCCTATTTGTCCAGGCTGTACAAGCAGATGACCGGGATCGGGCTGTCGAAATACGTGAACGATTATAAAAACGTAACCGCGAAAGACATGCTTCTGAACACCCCGATGAAGGTGAATGAGATTGCGGCTCAGCTCGGATACAGCTCGGCGCTGGCGTTTATCCGGTTTTTCAAGAAACAAAACGAGGTGACTCCGCAGGAGTTTCGGGTATCGCGCAGTTCGTCGTCCCCCTAGCAGGTATTCAACCGCCGTATATACTTGTAGAAACGGGAAAGAAGCCCTTCCGCATCGGAAGAGGCTTCTTTGTGTCAGGCCGCCTTGTGGGATGGCGTTCGATTACACGTATCTGCGGATCGTCTCGGCCAACTGTTCGGCGATATAGCTTGCTCCGGAGGCAAGCTGATTCCGGTCGAACCGCACCTTGACGAGCTGCTCGTCGGCGTCAAACGCTTCGGCGAACAAGCCGGCCAGTCCGCGTGCCTTGCGGTCGATCTGCAGCATCAGGTCGATTCCGTCTTCGTCCGGGTAGAATATGATTTCCAGCTCGTCGAGCTGGCCCCGGAACTGTGTCGTAGGGACAAATTCGAATTCCTGCACGAAGGACAAGCCGTTGGCCCGGCTGAAATACGGCGCGTATTCGCACGTGACTTCCCGAAGCCGGAAGCCAAGCCGGTCGGCCGCTTCGAGAACAACCGCAGCGAACGGGTGCGGCCTTACTTGCAGCGAGTCCCGGTCCTTCGGATCGACAGCTTCTTTAATACCCAGCCCTGTTTGAATCCATACGGGCGTCCGGCCCATCGTCGCCGGCGTAATCGCCGGAAGCTGGAACGAGACGGGAAACTCATACACTTGTCCCGCTTCTACAGTAAACTTCCCGGCGAGCAGAAATTTGCCTACTTCCGCGTCCACCTCGGTCTTCCGGTCGTTCATCTCGTTTAGATAACGCGTCATGACGAAGGCGTACACGTCATCCACCTGCTGATCGACGCGGCCCCCTTCAATCCGGACGACACCGCTGATCGTATCTCCCGCGTTCACCACATCTTGATGGAGCATGAGATTAACTTGGGCCGCTCCGATCCCGACGCTCGCAAGCATACGTTTGAACATGGACATGACGGGATTCCTCCTCTTTTCTGAACCTATTCACTGATACGTTGGGGGGAGCTATAGAGTTTCATGCCTCCGTAAAAGAAATCGGCAGCTTCGACAATTAGTACCTGGAGGCGGATTACTGCCAGTAATGCGTATGGGACGTTTGGTGGCAGCTGCGGCAAGAGGTTCTTTACGGTAAAGCGGAGGGGAGGTCGCCCTCCTTGTCGAGCCAGCGAGTGTCGCGAGCCGTTCATCGTGTGGATGGGTGGACGTTTGTTTGGACCTTCGGCCCTGTTTCAGGCGGGGGAGGCACCGAATAGGAGTGGTTTGCGGGACTTTCCTAGTTAGTGTTCCAAAACGCCGAAATCCCTTGTGGCAGTAAGAGAGTTTTGTATTACCAACATTTATCCTCGTTTATTTCTTTCTGAACCCAAATATTTTGTTAAAAA